>CALQRA010000163.1 GCA_943332855.1 Candidatus Kuenenia stuttgartensis | reverse complement strand
CCGGCCGGATCGACGACCGCTACAAGATCCGCGGCGTGATGTCGCCGGGGACACCCGATCCTGAATTGCGCGAGGCGATCGTCGACCTTGTCGCCGGCCACACCATCCGCGAGCCCCGCACCGAGGCCGTGGGGTGCCCGATCGACCGGCCGGAGCGACCGGCGTCCGATCGATCATCGAGTGAATCGCACGCCGTGACCTACTTTCACGACGTCCTGCCGTTTCTCCATGGCCACTGTCAGCAGTGCCACAGTCCGGGGCAGGCTGGCCCGTTCAGCCTCCTCTCCTACGACGACGCGGTCGACTGGGTCGACATTGGACTTGAGGAGATCGAGGCCCGGCGGATGCCGCCGGCGCAGATCGAAAGCGACTTCGATTTCTCCGGCCCGAAGGCGCCGACGGCAGCGGAGATTGCCATGCTGCAGGCTTGGGTGGCAGCCGGAAAACCGGAAGGACTTGCCGCCGACGCGCCAACGCTCGAATCGCTGCCCGATTACTCCGCTTTCGAGGAGGATCTCGGCCCCCCCGACATCATTCTCGAGCAGCCCGAGCCGACGCAGCTTGGCGCCCATGGCAACGATGTCTATCGCAACATCGTCTTTCCGCTCGCTCGGCCCGAGGATCTGCGGCTCCGCGCGATCCAGGTGCTTCCCGGCAATCGGAAGGTCGTGCACCACGCGCTGGTCGGGCACCTGCCACGCGAAACGGTAAACGAAGCGGTCCGTCAGCATGGTGGGCGAGATGGCTTCAGCCACCCGGACGATTCCGCGGGGGGCTTCCAGGATTCGCACGGCATCGGCTTTCGGGTGCCGCCGATCCGCAGCGATGGCCAGCCGCGGGCCTCGTTCGTCGGTGGTTACGTGCCAGGGGTGCGGGCCGTGGTCGCACCCGCTGATGCGGGCTTGGTGATCCCGGCAGGCTGCGACATCACGGTGCAGTTTCACTACGTGCGGACCGGCAAGTTGGAGACCGATTCGAGTCGGGTCGGCCTGTGGCTCGAAAAGCAGCCGCCGCGCACCGTGATGAACATGATTTACCTCTCCGGTGATTTCGCGGTGGTGCCGCCGGGTGTCACCGACTTCCGCGTCACGGGTAGCTACACGCTCCCCCAGGATGCCGATCTCGTGGGGGTCATCCCGCACGCGCACCAATTGGCCCGCTGGTTGGCGATCAGGGTTCATGTGCCCGGCGAGGAGCAGCCGCGCTTGCTCCTCCGGGTGCCGCAGTGGGATTACAACTGGCAGTCCCCCTACAATCTCGGAAAACCGGTCCGATTTCCCGCCGGGACCCGGTTTGACGCGGAGTGTTCCTACGACAATTCCGCCGCCAATCCGCGCAACCCGTTCGATCCACCGCAGAACGTCTGGCACAACGAGACGACCAACGACGAGATGCTGCTGCCGATGTTCACGTTCGCCTCCGAGCGGCCGCTCGACCCGAAAGGCGACTCGTTCAAAAAATTCTACTCGACGGTCGTGCGATCGCGGTTTTACAGGCGCCAGGTTGATCACCGCCACAAGTACGTCGCGGATGCCGAGGGCAACATCATCGTCTCACCCAACTTCGATCCCGACGATCACCACTACTAGAACCAACTCCCCCGCCCATGACGCTCGCATTGAAGACAGGCCTCTCGGTCGTGGCCGACGGATTGACCGTGACGGTGCCGGATGGCCGTGCCGGACGGGAGCGGAGAACGCTCCTCGATCGGGTGAGCTTTCGGATTGAGCCGGGCGAGTTCATCTGCGTGCTCGGCCCCAGCGGCGCCGGCAAGAGCACGTTCGTGCGGAGTTTGCTCGGCGAGCGGGAGATCGCCTCCGGCCGGTTGCTTGTCGGGGGGCACGACGTTTTTCGGGAAGCCGACGCACTCCGCGGCGCGATCGGCTATGTCCCCCAGCGAGACATCAATCCGGCGGCCCTTACGGTCGAGCGGGCGCTCCAGTTTGCCTCGGATGTGAGGCTTCCGGCGGGAGTTTCGGCGGCCCAGAGGCGGTCCGCGGTTGACCGCGTCATCTCCGAGGTCGGCCTCGAGAAGGTGCGGCTCCAGGCGATCGGTGATCTTTCTGGGGGGGAGATGAAGCGGGCGAGTCTGGCCGCAGAAATGCTTGCCGCGCCGGGCCTGCTCGTGCTCGACGAGGCGACCTCCAGCCTCGATCCGGCCACCGAGGCCCGGATCATGGCACTTCTGGCGGAGCGGGCCCGGGCGGGCATGACCGTGATCGCGGTCACCCACCACCTCGACAACGTGGACGAGGCCGACAGGCTTCTGATTCTCGGCCACGGCGAGGTGGTTTGGTTTGGCTCCCGCGTGGAAGCGCTCGGCCACTTCGCGGTGCAACGGCTCGCCGATGTCTACGTCGCCATCGAAGACAAGCCGGCCGGATTCTGGTCGGCCCGCTGGCGGGACAGGATCGCTGAAGATTTGCGGCTGGCGGAGACTCGAGAGCCAGGTGGGGCGGCCGTCGATTCTGGCGTAGAGCGGGCCGCGTCCCTGGCGGCGGTCTCGATTCCCGGATTTGGCCGGCAGTTCGCCTCCTTCCTTGGCCGTGAGCTCGAGACGCTCCTCCGCGACCGCGTCGGCCTGCGGATGGGAGTGCTCCTCCCATTGGCGCTGGCGCTGGTCGTCCTCGCCGGCTTCTCCGCCACGCCATACAAAAATCCGCTCATGGTCACGCGGCTGCTCGACCCCGGCGAGAAGCAGGTCCTGGCCGACGTCTGGGGCGAGGTGGCAGAGGCGATCGCCACCGACACGGTCTCCGATCAGGATGCGAGCATCCCCGCGCAGATCCGGGTGTTCCTCGACAGCCAGCCGAAGCTGCTCGCCCATCTCCGGGAGCCGTCGACCGAACGGATCGTCCGCGATGCCCTGACCGACGCCGTCCCCATCGCCCCCGATCGGGAGATCATCGATCCGGGCGGCACCTTCAAGTTGCTGTCGCTGATGAGCATCTGCATGGTGATCCTCGGGTTCGTGACCGGCTTTCGGGAAATCGTCAAGGAGCGGCCGATGCTCGACCTCGAGCGGCGGCATGGCCTGCAGTTTGCTGCCTACGTGGTCGCGAAGGTTGCCGCTCTGGCACTGCTGCTCGCCGTCCAGGTCGCCATCTTCAGAACCACGGTCGAACTCGGCCTGTTGACCCGCGAGTTCTTCGGCGGCGAGGCTCCTGCCGAGATCTACCGGCGCGGAGCGATCATCTCGGCCTCGTACAACTGGCTCGCGGCGGTGGCCTGCGCGACGATCGGCCTGATCGTCTCGGCCTGCGTCCGCTCGACCGACAAGGGGGTGCTTGCGGTGCCCCTTCTGATCACTCCCCAGATCCTGCTCGGAGCGACGATCCTGCCGATCAAAGGTGGGCTGCTCAAAGTTCTCGCCATGCTCTTTTCGCCGCTCTATTGGGCCCATCGTGGCTGCCGCAGCGAAGGGCCCGGCGTGCCGGAGTTTTGGCAAAATCTCGGCGACTACGACAAGGCGCTCTGGATCCCGTATGCGGCCCTCCTCGCGCAGGTCCTCGTGGCGACGCTCGTCGCGATCCTCGTGCTGCGCTCCCAGGAGCGGTCTGCCCTGGGGCGCAATCGCCCGGTGCGATGACGGGACGGTCTCGCTCCCCAGAGAATGCCCCGTGGCCTGTTGGCCCCGGAGCGACAGGCCGGTCATCCCCGGCTCCCGAAGAGGTTCACGTGGCAAAGCATCGCATCTTCACGACGCCCTTCGCGAGCGTCTATCCGTACTATGTCGCGAAGGCTGAAAAGAAAGGGCGCACGAAGGACGAAGTCGACGAGATCATCCGCTGGCTCACCGGCTACACCCGCCGGCAATTCGAGTCGACCCTGAAGAAGAAGACCGACTTCGAGACATTCTTTGCCGAGGCGCCACGGATGAATCCGCTGCGGACCCTGATCAAGGGAACGGTCTGCGGGATCCGCGTCGAGGAGGTCGAGGAGCTTTCGATGCGGGAGATCCGCTATCTCGACAAACTCGTCGACGAATTGGCAAAGGGAAAGGCGATGGAGAAGATCCTCCGGAAGCCACTGGAGGCCTGACGGTCGCGACGAATGATCGCTTGCTGTCCCTGTTGTTGTGTCTATGGCCTGTGGGTGGTTCGTCGGCGGGGCACGGGCGATCCCGAAGCCGCGTTCGAGCCCGGGATTGGGAGGCCCGATGAGCTTCTGGCCTGTTGGGGGGGCTTCGGCTGGGCAGGTCTCTTACTTTCCCTTCTTCCCCTTCGCGGTCTTCTTCGCACCGCCCTTCGCGGGCTTCGCCTTCGGCTCGTCGCCGCCCTCGTCTCCCTCGTCGTCCGCGGCATCCCCTTCGACGGTGGCGATCTTCCCGCGCTTGCCCCTCGTCGGCGGCTTCCGGCCGGCGGAGATGTCGTCGTCGACCAAATCGGCAGCGGCCTGGGTGAGGCCGACTTCGCCCGGCGCGACGATGATGCAGTGCTTGCCCAGATCGAGTTCCTCCTCCTCCTCCGCGATCGGTCGGCCCCGGTCGTCGTAGCGGACGTCGGCCTGTGCGGTCTTCTTCTTGGCCAGCGCCAGGAGATCCTCGTAGAGCTTCTTGGCGTCGGTGCCGTTGATCGTCGAGACGGCCTGGGCCACCTCGCCGAGGTAGCGGAGAAAGATGCTGCGGCGCTGTCCTTCCTGGGCGACGCGGAGGCGGCGCCGCAAGTACATGCCGAGGTTGCGCCCCACGGCCTGGAGGGCGAGGCGAATCTCCTTTTGGATCTCCGGGTAAGAGGCGATCGCCTCCTTCGATTCACTCGTAAACGGCACCCACACGCTCGCCACGTGAACCATCACCGTCACCGGCCCCGAGGGGAGGCTGCCACGCGACTGGGAGAGGCCGTAGGAGCGCCAGTTCGTGGAGAGGATCGTCTGGGTGACAGCGCAGGCGGCGTGCTGGAACTGGAGCGGCACGCGGTTGGCAAACCGCAGCACCGTCATGTTCGAGCCCTCGTCCACGTTGACATGCTGCATCGCAGAGTGGAGCGTTGCCAGGGCGTCCTTCTTGAGCTTCGAGGGGGACTGGCGGCTGGCGAGCTTTGCCTCGTCGAGGATCTTGTCGGCCGCATCTCCGCTCATTCCCGAGAACGTCGTCGTCAGGAACTGCCGCAGGCTGCGGGCGTCGCTCTCGCCGGCGATCTCCGTGAGCGCCTCGAGCGACACTTTCTGCGCGCCGGGACCGCCGCCGTAGGCCAGTGATGCCTCGATCACAAACGGGTTGCCCCGGTAGACCCCCGGTGGCCTGGTGGCGGCGGTGAAGAACTCCCCTGGCACGACCTGCCGCAATCCCGCCAGCAAGCGCGGCTCGCCGATCGGCACGACGCAGTCGGTGGCCGGCGGCGGGATCTTCGTCTCCTGGATCGCCTTGTAGAGGGCATCGGCCTCGCCGCGGCCGAGCTTTGCGCAGCTGACCCGCGTCGAAAGCTTCGCCGTGTCGCAGAGCTTTCGGGCGATCCCGGGGGAGACGCGCGAGAAGGAGCTGGTGAGGAACTGGGCCAGCGTCAGCTTGGCGTGTTCCTGGAGCATCGTCACGAGACGACCGAGCTCGATGCCGTAGGGATGCGGTTTGATCTCCTTCGGCTCCGGTGGCAGTTCGTGCGTCGATCGCTCGAGGATCCGCTCCGGGCCGTCGGGCCCCTGGAAATGGATGCGGCAATGCGGATTGGCGATCGCCGTCTGCTCGAGATACTCCTCGACGCTGCCGCGGCCACGCTGGAACTTCGCCTCCATCTCGATCGTCACGCGCGTGCCATGATCGATCGCGTGGCCGAGATCGTTGGCGGCCACCCACTCGATGCCATGCTTGGCCATCAGGTCAACGCCCGCCTTGCCGGGAGGAAGATCGATTCCTTCCCCCTTGCCGTTGAGGATCTGCGGCTCGTTGGTCTTCGTGTCGATCCGCAGCTCGTAGTAGTTGGCCGCTTCCTTGACGGAGATCTTCGAGATGATCTTCACCGGCTTGCCGGTCGTGAGCACGCCGTACATCCCGGCGGCCGAGATCCCGATCCCCTGCTGGCCGCGGCTCATCCTCAGGCGGTGGAACTTCGAGCCGTAGAGGAGCTTGCCGAAGATCAACGGGATCTGCTTGCGCACGATCCCCGGGCCGTTGTCCTGCACCCCCATGCGGAAGCGCGAGGTGGAGTCGCTCACCGCCTCAATGTGGACCCAGATCTCGGGGAGGATGCCCGCTTCCTCGCAGGCATCGAGCGAGTTGTCGACCGCTTCCTTGACGCTCGTGAGGAGCGCCTTGCGGGGCGAATCGAACCCGAGCAGATGGCGGTTCTTCGCGAAGAACTCGCTCACCGAGATGTCGCGCTGGCCGGCGGCAAGGGTCTGGGCCGTGGCGCGGCGCTTTGTCGGTGCGGGAGGGGGCGCGGGGGCCGGCGTCGACGGCTCCGTGCCGGGCTGGTCCTTGACGGTTGCCGTGGCTGGGACGGTGGCTTTCTTCACCGCCGCGACGGCACTCGACGCGGCGGAACGGGGGGGGGGCTGCTTGGCCATACTGCTCGGGGAAAACGTGGAAAAGCGTGGGGGAAACCGGGTTCTTGGCCCGGTCTCAAACCGGGAACAGCGGTGTCGGCGTTTGGGAAGTTGGGCAGAGTATAGCGGCTTTGCGGGGGGCAGTTCTCCGGCCACGGCGACCCTCCGGGGACCGGGGACCTTACCTGCTGGGAAGAGGCGTCACAGGTGTCGTGCCGCGACTGATGCATCGATTCGTCACCAGCCGAATCCCCCTATGGGCCGGTGAAGACCGGCGCACCGATCGACGTCCCGGAGGTGATGCGATGACTCTCTCTGCTTCATGGCGGCGCGTGCTGCCGGCCCTGCTCGCGGTGGCGGTTGGTGTCTGCGGATCGTCCGCACTGCACGCGGCCCCCATCAATCACGGCATCGACGCCCCCACGCCGGACGTCTTCTTTAACTTCTGGGCGCCGCCGGTTCCGGCCGGTGCCTCGCCGGGTTTCGGTGCCCAGCTCTACGTCGCCCCGCGGCCGGTGCCGCCGCGTGTCGGCCACACCTGGTACACGTACCCGCCGTTCATGCCGCACGAGTTCCTCTACAAGCACCATCGCAAGTACGTCCGTCCCGCCGGCGCCACCGGCCTCCGCAACGAGGTCCGTGCCGTCTGGTGGTGAGCCCTGCCGTCGCAACTGACCCCACCTTTCACCTCCCCTCTCGACTTCTCCCTGCAGGATCTGTCCATGAAACCGTCTCTTTCCCCTCGGCCGGATGCCCTGGTCCGCACCGTGATCCTTGTCGGCCTCGTCGCGATCCTGCTCGCCGGACTCTCGTCGGTGGCCCGCGCTGGCGACAAGGCAACCGAGAAGCGCTACTTCCTCCGTGCCAAGGGGAAGAGCTGGCACAGCGTCTGGTATGACCCGTCGATCGGGCGTCCAATGGCCCTGGTCGTGCCGCCGACGGCGGAGTTCACCTCCGAATACGCCTGGGGCGTGCCGAGCTCACGAGTGATGCCGCTCTATAACCAGTACCAGCGTCCGTACCCGGGGCCTGGGGCCGTTCCCGGACAGGGTGCCGGCATGCTCCCCACCCCCTACTGGCCCAGCGACACCGTTCAGTTCGGTGTTCACAGTGTCCGCGGTCCGTGGTGATCGGGCGCGAATGGTGGCGGGCGCGGAGGACGATCCGCCGGTCGATCAAGCGGCTGATTCAGCCGCGGTCGGCCAGGCGTTCGATCGCCGTCCGCGCCCAGGGGCTGTCGGGGGCGAGCGCCAAGAATTTGCGGAGGTGTCTCGTGGCGTCGAGCCCCCTCCCAACGCCGTCGAGAATGCCGGCGAGATGCCAGTGGGCGTCGGCGTAGTCGGGCTGCTGCTGCAGGACTCCATCGAGGGCCGCCTCGGCAAGCTCGTGGTCGCCCAGCTCGGCCAGAACGCATCCGAGACCCGTGCGGGCCTCGAGGTGGTCGGGGTCGATTTCGATCGCGGCATAGTACCGTTCCCGCGAGGCGGTCAGGTCGCCGACACGGTAGAGCAACTCCGCGAGCATGAACGATACCCCGGCGCTCGGCCCACCGGCCTGGAGGAGCGCCCGGAGCGCCTCGGTGGCGGGCTCGAGTTCCCCGGCGGCCTCGAGATCGGCCGCCATCGCCAGCAATTCGGCCTCTCCCGGCGGGACTTCCCCGTCGCGGATGACGACGCCTGACGCGGCGCCATCGGCCGGCGCTGACCATGCGAGCACGGCGACAGGGGGGGAATCATCCGCCGTCAGATCGGGGGTGTAGAAGCCGAGTTGCCGTTGCCCGCCGGGGCCGAGCAGGGCGTCGCCGTGGCGAAGGCTCAAGCGCCGGCCGTCGACGACGATCCGCTCCAGATCGCGGGCCGCCCCGGCCGCCCCCTGGGGATGGATGGCCGAGAGTCGGCTGTCGAGCTCGCGGAGACCGAAGCCCGCCCGCAGCAATTTTGCCAGCCGTCGGCCCACGACGAGCGCGCCGAAATCGAACCAGTCGATCCCGGCATGGTGGTGGGTCGGCTGCAGCAGACCGCCGCGGACCCAGTGGCGGATCGCGGTCACTGGGACCTCCAGCACCCCCGCCATCATCGCCACGGTGTGGTGGCCACGGACGCCCGCCAGCGCGGCGCTGTCGCCGTCGATGATCGCGTCGAATTGGCGCTGGGTTGGGATCACGGGCGAAAGTCTGGCATTCCCTGCGGTCTGTGAGTGGTCCATCCATGGCCTGTCCCGACCGGAGTGACCGAGGAAACGCCGCACGTTCCCCATGATCAATGATTGATGGCCGCCACCTCCTATCACGGAAGTCGGTGTCCCTGCCCGCGCTAACGGCCGGCGAAGGGGCGGCTGCTCGTCCTGTCGGCGGTGGGGAAGTCGTCTGGTAGTTTCTGGGTCACTTTGCCGGTGGCCGCCCATTCCGTGCCGCGTTGGAAAACGGCGATGAACCCGACGCACTCCTGCGATTCGTCGGCATGGCCCATCGGCGTGTGGAAGACGCGCCCCTTGCCATGGTCGACGACGATCAGCATCGGCTCATGGCGGTTGGTGACATCCGAGCGGGAGGTGGCAAGGATTCGCATGTTCCGGGCCGGGCCGCGGAGCTTGTCGTAGAGCTCGTCCTTGACATGGAGCCAGACCGGCGGCATTCCCGCCGTGATCGGATGGCCCGGATCGCGCACGATCACCGGAAAGGACCACTGGGCGCCATGGTTTCCCCCGGGCCCGGGGGACTCGTCACGCACGGTTTTCCCTTCGTCGTCGAGGTAGACGTAGGGGCCGCTGCGCTCGTTGCGGCTCCCCCAGCCACCGAGGCCGATCATCTCGTTGTAGGCCGGCCAGGAGGGGAACGAGTTGTCGGCGGCGTGGACCGCCACGAAGCCCCCTCCGCCCGCCACGTACGCCTCGAAGGATTTCCTGGTCTCCTCCGACCAATCGGCGGCACCGTGGCCGAAGTTGCTCACGACCACGGCGTACCGGCCGAAATCCGGCCGGAAGGAGGGATCTGGCCCCTGCGGCGCGTGGGTAACGATATCGACGGTGAACAGGCCCGTCTCCTCGAGGGCCGCCTTCATCATCTTTGTCGTCGTCGGCCAGTTGCCGTGGTTGTTTTGACCATCGACGATCAGAGCCCGCAGCGGTTCAGCGGCGTTAGCCCCCAACGCAGCGAGCAACGCTACCACGGACCATGCCATGATCAACACTCGGCGCATCACTTGGATCCCTCCGGTTCCTGCTTCGCTCCATCCCCCCCATCCCCATCGACACCTGCCATCGACAGACCGACTTCAGGCCCGACCGGCTGCCACTGCGGCCTGCAGGTTTGCATCGATCGCCGCCAGGAAGGCCTGGGTATCGAGATGCGGCTGGCCCGGCCCAACGAGGATGGCGAGATCCTTCGTCATCTTCCCCGTCTCGACCGTCTCGACGCAGACCCTCTCGAGCGTGTCGGCGAAATGGGTCACCGCTGGCGTGCCGTCGAGTTTGCCACGGTGGGCCAGCCCGCGCGTCCAGGCGAAGATCGAGGCGATCGGGTTGGTGGAGGTCGGCTTCCCCTGCTGGTGATGGCGGTAGTGCCGGGTGACCGTGCCGTGGGCCGCCTCGGCCTCGACTGTCTTCCCATCCGGTGTCATCAGCACGCTCGTCATCAGCCCCAGCGAGCCGAAACCCTGGGCGACGATGTCGCTCTGGACATCGCCGTCGTAGTTCTTGCAGGCCCAGACGTAGCCCCCCTCCCACTTGAGGGCCGAGGCGACCATGTCGTCGATGAGGCGGTGCTCGTACGTCAGCCCCTTGGCCATAAAGTCGGCCTTGAACTCGGCGTCGAACACCTCCTGGAAAATATCCTTGAAGCGGCCGTCGTAGGCCTTCAGGATCGTGTT
>CALQRA010000162.1 GCA_943332855.1 Candidatus Kuenenia stuttgartensis | reverse complement strand
TGGGAGTGACGCCGTGGGCTCTGGGAGTGACGCCGTGGGCTCTGGGAGTGACGCCGTGGGCTCTGGGAGTGACGCCGTGGGCTCTGGGAGTGACGCCGTGGGCTCTGGGAGTGACGCCGTGGGCTCTGGGAGTGACGCCGTGGGCTGTGGGAGTGACGCCGTGTACGTGGGGAGTCAATCCGTGGGCCGCGCTCGCCTCCGGTCATTTGCCGACTTGGCCCCACCTGACCCTGCCGGCCGGTGGCTCCGCGATCTGACCGGGAGCCGTGGTGCGAGCGCCTACCGGCTGCGGTGGCTTGGGCTCGTCATGGCCGGCGCCCTGCTTGGCGGATGTGATCGGCCAGGGGGGGCGGGCCCGTCACGATCCCTCTCCACCGCTCGGCCGCCGGAGAGGGCCCTGGCCCAAGAGACGGCCGCTGCCACGCTCTCGGACGATGCCCGGGCCCGCGTCGAGCGCTTCTGTGGCGACTGCCACGCCCTGCCGTCGCCGGCGAGCTTTCCCCGCGACCGCTGGCCGAAGGAAGTCCGCCAGGGCTTCGACTTCTACCTCTCGTCGCTGCGGACCGATCTCCCGCGGCCGCCGGAGGGGGAGGCGATCCGCTATTTCCAGCAGACCGCTCCCGACCGGCTTTCCGTGCCGCGGGCGGCCGATCGGGTCGAGCCCTCCGCACCAATCACTTTCCTACCGCTAGAAGGCCTGACCGGAGTCGATGCGGTCGATCCGGCGATCGCCCAGCTGATCGCCCTGTCGCCAAGCGGGACGGCGGCGCTTGAGATCGTGACGGCCGATATGCGTTCCGGGGAGATCCGCCGCTGGCAGCTCACGGGGGAAGCGGCCGAAGGGCGGGTGCTCGCCCGCCTCTCCCACCCCTGCCGCGTCTCCCCAGCCGGCGGCGCGGGGGAAGGGTGGTATGTCGCCGATCTGGGGTCGTTTCTCCCCGAGGATCACACGACCGGTGGGGTGTTTTTCGTTCCCGACCTGACCGGGGATGATGCCCCCCGGAATCTGGCCTCAGCGGTCGACATCCGGCGTGGGCTGGGGCGGGTCGTGAGTGCCGTCCCCTTCGATTGGGACGACGACGGCCGCCGCGATCTGGTCGTGGCGGAGTTCGGCTGGCGGGCGAGCGGGGCGCTGCGGGTGTTGCTCGGGGGGGCGGAACCGGGGGCTGTGGGGGATTCCGGGGCAGCGGGGGCTATCCGGGAGATCGTCATCGATCCGCGGCATGGGGTGCTCGATGTGCGCGTTGCCGATGTCGATGGCGATGGCCGGGACGATGTCGTGGCGGCCTTTGCCCAAGAGCACGAGACGGTGGACGCGTGGTTTTCCCGTGGCGAGGGGGGCCACGAGCACCGCCAGTTGGTTCGTTTTCCGGATCCCTCCTGGGGGTCGAGCGGGATCGACATCGCCGATCTGGATGGCGACGGCGACCTCGACATCCTCCACGCCAACGGCGACACGATGGACAGCGGCCTGGCCCGGCCGACGCACGGCATCCGGGCGCTGCTCAATGACGGAGCGGCCGGGTTCCGCATCGTCGAAATCGCCCTCTTCCCGGGCGTTTCCCAGGCCCGGGCCGCCGATCTCGACGGCGACGGCGACCTCGACATCGTCGCCACCGCCCTTCATCCCGGGGCGTCCCAGGAGCCACCGGGGACGTTCGACGCCGTCCTCTGGGTCGAGCAGGGGGCCGATGGCGGCTGGATCCCCCACAGCGTCGAGCGCGACGACTGCCGGTATGCCAGCTTCGATCTGGCCGATGCGGATGGGGATGGGCGGACCGACATCCTCGCCGGGATCTGGACCCAAGGCGTCGCCGGTCAAGCCGCGCCGTGCCTGCGGGTCTGGCTCAACCGTCCTTCCAGCCGCTGACAGGAATCGGAACGCGCACGATTTCTAAGCCGGGGCTTGTCGTGGTGACGATGGGGTTGTTAGATTTCCATTGCTTGGGGGAGATTTTTTCGGCGCTCTTTTCTGGGGACTCTCTATCCGTCGGGCCCCGCTGGCTTGTCCGGATAGCCCCTCTCAGGGAGGGGTTCCTTGCGGAACGAACGCCCAAAGCCGCCCTCCATCACCTGCATCACGCCGCGCACCACGACTCACCCGTTGCATACCCATTTTTCATCCTTTCCGATCCATCGCTTCCGGAGGCGATTCCAATGACGAAGGCAATGCGACCTGTTCGCCGCGCGTTCACGCTCGTCGAACTCCTAGTGGTTATCGCGATCATCGGTACGCTCGTCGGCCTGCTCCTGCCAGCCGTCCAGTCGGCTCGTGAGGCGGCCCGGAAGAGCAGCTGCAGCAACAACCTCAAGCAGTACGGCCTGGCGATCCACAATTACCACGACACCAACGGCTACATGCCGAGGGCTGCCCCGCAGGTTGAATGGGGAGCCCCATGCCTCTCGTGGCATGCCGCCATCATGCCATTCATCGAACAGGCGGGGGTCGCATCAAAAATCAAGTTCAACAGCGGTGGCGACGAGCGGTTCCGCAATATCGACGGGAAGGAACTGCGGAGTATCAAGATCAAGACCGCCCGGTGTCCATCCGACTCAGGCCCCGAGGACAACGGGGGCTGGTTTCAGTCGAGTTACTCTGGCAGTCTCGGTTCGCAGAGCACGCCGTCGGCCGACGGTAACTGCAACCAATTCGAGCAATTTCATGAAGTTCCGGCTGGAAACAACGGCCATGGCAACTCCTGGCTCCTCAAGGACATCTCCGGCTGCTTCTCCCGGCTTGCCCAACAGGAGAAGGGCTGCACCTTCGCGATGGTCAAGGACGGCCTGAGCAAGACGATCCTGGTCGGTGAGATCTTGGCTGAGTGCCACGACCACGCCGAGGGGCACTGGAGCTTCAATGGCATGGGCAATGCCCACGCCTCCACCGTTGTTCCGATCAACACGATGACCACCTGCTACGACTCGCAGGCCGAAGCGACATCGAAAAATGTCCCGAACCCGCAGTGCTTCACCAAGAGCAACTGGAACTACTCGTGGGGCTTCCGTTCGAGGCATCCAGGCGGCGCTCAATTCCTCATGGGCGACGGCTCCGTCCGGATGCTTCAGGCAACAATCGACCACACCACCTTTCAGCGACTCGGTGGGAAGGGTGACGGCAACGCGATCAACAATGACGACTGAGCACTTTCTGGCTGATTTTTCTCAGCCGTGGTGAACAGAAAACCACACGCTGCCCGGGGAGGTACTCATCCCCGGGCAGCGTTTTCACACTCTGAGGTGATCCGAGGAGTGGGCTGCGTCGATGGTGTGATCTCAAAAGGTCCGGTCTCAAGACGTTCAAGGACTCCCGCAAAGGTTCATCGATGACAGGAAATCACTGGACAGCGTCGGGGCTGACTCGTGGCGGTATCGGGATGGTGGGGATGGCCGTCGCGGTGGCGCTTGTGGGCGCTACCCTGACAGGCTGTGGCGGCCCCGCGGTGCCGAAGGTCTATCCGGCCACCGGCACGGTGACTTGGAAGGGGGCGGCGCTTGCCGACGCGACGGTGAGCTTTGTCCCCGCGACCGGCCTGCCGAGCGATGGTAAGACTGATGCCCAGGGGAAGTTCACGATCATGACCAACGGCAAGCCCGGGGCCCGTGCCGGGGCGTGCAAGGTGACGGTGAACAAGTTTGCCGGTGGGGCGTCGGCGATCCCTTCAGCGCCGAAGCCCGAAGACATGATGAAGATGGCTCAGATGAAGAAGAAGGGGCAGGTCGAGAAGGGGGAGATCCCGGCGAAGTACGGCCGCCCCGACACCAGTGGACTCACCGCCGAGGTGACGACCGACGGCGCGAAGAACGTGTTCACGTTTGACCTCAACGATTGAACCCCCGCCGATCGGGAGCGCGGGCATGGCAGAGGCTCGATCCTCCGGTTCCGGGGCGAAGTCCGGGGCTGTGGATTGGCGCAGACTCCGGCGCCGCGTGCTGTTCGGCGTCCTCGCCCTCCTGCTCGGTGTGGCGGCTTGGTGGGGGCCGGAGTTTCGCGAGGCGGCAGCGCTCTCCACGATCCACGGGGCGATCGCCGATCACGACTGGACGCGGGCCGAGTCGCTGCTCCGCGCCGGAATCCCGGCGGCCGCCGAGCCGAATGGCCCGTGGGCCCGTGCCGCGGCTGCCCAGCGGCACTACCTCCTCGGCCGCGTCGCCCGTCGGCAGCGCCGGTTTGCCGAGGCCGACCGTGCGTTTGAGAAGGCGGCAGCGCTAGGCTGGAGCGCCGAGGCGATCGCCCGCCAGCGGTTGCTTGCCCGGGCCCAGCGCGGGGAGGTGCGCGCCGTCGAAGAGGAGATCAGTGGCCGGTTGGCGGACGGGGCGGACGATGCCTTCGCCGAGGATTGCTACGAGGCGCTCGCTGAGGGGTTCATTGATGCCTACCGGATCAATGATGCTCGCGAGTGCCTCGATTTTTGGTCGCGCTGGCAGCCGGGCAATCCGCTCCCCTCGTTCTGGATGGGGGTGATCGAGGAGCGCTACGAGCGACCGGTGATGGCGCTGGAGTATTTCACGAAGGCGTTGGCGATCAACCCGCGCGATCATGAGTCACGGATCCGGGTCGCCCGTCTCGAGCTCGACATGGCAAAGCTCGACGACGCCCAGCGCCATTACCGGGAGTGTCTCGAGGCCCGCGCGGATGATCCCCGGGCGGTCATGGGACTGGCCGATTGCCTCCTCCGATCCGGTGATCGGGCTGCGGCCCGGGATCTGTACCACGACGCGCTCATCACGGACTTGACGGCCGAGCAAGCCGCCGTGGCGCTGACCGAACTCGGGCAGTTGGCACTCGAAGACGGGGATGTGGCGCGGGGGGCGGTGCTCCTCGATCAAGCCGTGACCGTCGATCCGCGCTTCACGCGGGCCAGGCTGTCGCTGGCCGGGACGCTGCTGCGCCTCGGCGACGAGGCAGGGGCGACGCTGGAACGTGAGACCGCCCAACGGCTCGCCGCGCGTCAACGGCGACTGGCGACGATCACCTATGAAATGCTCAGCAAACCCGACGCCCCCGAGCTCCGCGCCGAGGCGGGAACGATTCTCCTCGAGGAGGGATTCGAGCAGGAGGGGCTGCAGTGGCTGGAGAGCGCGCTGCGAATCGATCCGGAGCATGGCCCGTCGCACCGCGTCCTCGCCGACCACTACGCTTCCCTGGGGGATCTCGACCGGGCCGCGACGCACCGCCGGGCAGCCGGCGATGCGCCGCGGCCGGGCACCACCGTCGACACGGGGAGCGATGCTGCCCAAGAGCACGGGCCCGAAATGAAGAGGCCCGCACCATGAGCATGGTCTCTGCTGTCGGCACCCAGCGGCGCCCCCGCGCTGTCCCCGGTTGGGCACGGCTCGCAGCGGCGATCGTGGTCGGCGTCGTGCTCGCGGCTGGTTGCCGTCGTGACCAAGGAGCGCCTGCCGGGCCTCCCCAGGCGCCGCCTGATGACAAGCCCACGACCGCTCTGGCGGCCCCCTCCGGAGGGACGGTGGACTTCGTCGAGCGGGCTGCCGCCCTGGGGATCGAGGCCACGTACCGCAATGGGGGTGAGTCGGATCAGTTCACGATCCTCGAATCCCTCGGTGGCGGCGTGGGGTGGTTCGACTTCGATCGCGACGGGTGGCTCGATCTCGTCGCCACCGGCGGCGGTGGAATAGCCGCCGACGAGCGGATCACCGGTCTTCCCTGCCAACTGTTCCGGAGCTGTGACGGCCGGGCATTCCGCCCGGTGGCGGCAGAGGCGGGGATTGTCGATCACGCCCTCTACAGCCACGGCGTCGCCGTCGGCGATCACGACAACGACGGCTTTCAGGATCTCATCGTCACCGGCTACGGCGTGCCCCAATTCTGGCGGAACATGGGGGATGGCACGTTCACCGCCGCCCCGTCACCGGCCGGGGAAGACTCCCGGTGGAGTTCCAGCGCCGGCTGGGGGGATCTTGATGGCGACGGTAACCTCGATCTCTATCTCGCCCGCTATGTGAACTGGTCGTTCGACAACCATCCCGTCTGCACGGCCTCCGACGCCGTGCGCGACATCTGTCCGCCACGATCGTTTGAAGGGCTGCCCGATGCGGTCTATCTCGGCAACGGGGACGGCACGTTCACCGATGCCTCCGCCGCGGTGGGGTTGCGGCAGGATGGCAAGGGGCTCGGGGTGCTCCTGGCCGATCTCGACGTCGATGGCGACCTCGACATCTACGTGGCCAATGACACCACCGACAACTTCCTCTACGTCAACGACGGCCGTGGCCACTTCGCGGAGATGGGGCTGGTCAGTGGTACGGCCCTCGACGACCAGGGGGTCCCCAACGGGAGCATGGGGATCGACCTCTGCGACTTCAACCGTGACGGACTCCCCGATCTGTGGGTGACGAACTTCGAGCGCGAGTGGTTTGCCCTCTACCGCAACGAGGGACGGGGCTACTTCCTCCATGTCAGCCGTCGGTATGGCATCACCGACATCGGTGGCCTGTTCGTCGGTTTCGGCACGGCCGTCGACGATTTCAATGCCGACGGCTGGGGTGACATCGTGGTCACCAATGGGCACGTCATCAAGCATCCAGACGACTCCCCACTCCTCCAGGAACCACTCTTCCTCCGCTTCGACGGCGACCGCTTCCGCCGCGGCAATCCGGAGCCGGGATCCTATTTCGCCCTCCCCCACATGGGCCGGGGGCTGGCCAGCGGTGACTATGACGGCGACGGCGATCTCGATCTGGCGATCGCGCACGTCGAAGCCCCCGTCGCGATCCTCGAAAACCGCTTCCCCCAGTCGGGCCGATCGATCCTCGTTCAGCTCGTGGGAACGGTGTCGAACCGCGATGCGGTCGGCGCCAGGCTCGAGGTCATCGCCGGTGACGCTCCCTCGCCGGCGATCCAGGTGATCGGCGGCGGGAGTTATCTTTCCCACAGCGATCGCCGCCTCCATGTTGTCGTTCCGGCGGGGGCCGGCGGAGCATCGCCCGCACCGGCGCTGCGGCTCCGCATTCACTGGCCCTCCGGCATCGTCCAAGACGTTGCGCTCCCGGGAGCTCAACGGGAGCTCCGCATCGTCGAGTCTGGCGACCTGCCGGGTTCTGCTTCAGGGACGGAGTTGGGGGGGCCCTCATGACCGTGCCGCCGGCATCCCGCTGGGCCCGATCTCCTCAGCGCTTTGTGGCCGTCGGTGCCGCCGGGCTTGCGGCGCTTGCGGTGCTCATCACCATCGTCGCTCTCCGCGGTGGATTCGCCCGCCGCGGCGCCGCGGCACCACCAGCAGTGGAGGAGCTTGTGCAGGCCGGCTGGAAGGCTGTCGATGACGAGAACGCTGCCGCGGCCAGGGCATCGATCCGCAGCCTTCGCGCCGCCGGAGCCAGCGGATTGGCCGCGGTCGTCCAGGCCAGGCTCCTTGTCGCCCGCGGTTTTTCGCGTCCAGCGCTTGATGTGCTGGCGGGGATCGCCGCCGAAGACCGCAAGCAGGCGGGCTCCGATGTCGACCGACTTGTCCACCTCGTCCGCGGCGAGGCGGCCTACCGACTGCGGATCTACCCCGTCGCCGAACGGGAACTGGCCACGGTGCTCGTCGCCACGCCCGATTCGTTCGACGCCCATCGGCTCCTCGCGGCGATGTACTACGACGCCGGCGTGATCCCGTCGGCCATCGAGCATCTCGAGGCGACGGCGCGGCTCGCCCCGACCGATCACCGCCCCCATCGACTCCTCGGGCTGATCCACAACGACTACGAGCGCTATCCTGAGGCTGTTGAGCACTACCGGGAGAGCCTGCGGCGTGCCCCCGACCAGCCGGATCGTGACGACGTGCTCGTTGAATTGGCTGGGAGTCTCGTCAAGCTCCGCAGTCACCGCGAGGCGCTGGCGGCGCTCGAGCCGCTCTCCGCGTCCGATGCCGCCGACCTCATCCGGGCCGAATGCCTCCTCGCGATCGGTGACCGCGCCGGTGCCAGGGCCATCGTCGACCGGCTCCTGCGGGCGTCGCCCGACGATCTCGGCGCCCTCATCCTCGACGGCTCGGTGCATCTGGAGGATGGCGATCCGCAGGGGGCCCTCGGCCCGCTCGAGCGCGTCGTCGCCCGGCATCCGCGCGACTACCTCGCCCGTCTCAAGCTCGCGCAGGCCTATGCCGGGTGTGGACGGGAGGCTGAGGCCGACGAGGCGCGGGCCGAGGCCGAGCGGATCCGGGCCCTGCGGCGCGAGTTCGCCGACCTCCATCAGGAAGCATGGGCCAAACCGGCAGACGCCGCCGTCCGCCGGCGCCTGGCCGCGATGGCGGCGGCACTCGACCGCCCCGACCTCGAGGAGGTCTGGCTCGAGGCTGCGGCCGCCGTCGAAGCGGTGCGGAAGCCGGCCCAGGAGACGGACTGAGCGACGGACTGAGCGAGGAAGGGAGCGAGCGAGGGAGTGAGGGAGCGGCGCCGGGCCGATCAGCCGTCGGCATACTTCACGACCAGTTCGCCCGCCTCGACCGGCGTGCCGGGGGCGACGAGAACCTCGGCGATCTTTCCGTCCCGTTCGGCGTAGACGGTCGTCTCCATCTTCATTGCCTCGAGGCTGAGAAGTTTCTGGCCGCGGGTGACGACGTCTCCGGCCTGCACCGCCACGGTGACGATCAGCCCCGGCATCGGTGAGCCGACCTCGCGGGCGTCGCCGACGACGGCCTTCGGCCGGCGCTGCACCTTGGCCTCGAGGCTGCGATCGGCCACCGACACGCTCCGCGGCTGGCCGTTGAGCTCGAAGAACACCGTTCGTGTTCCGTCGGCGTGCGGCTCCCCGACGGTCAGCAGGCGGATGACGAGCGTCTTGCCCGGCTCGATATCGACGGCCAGTTCCTCGCCCGGCTTGGGGCCCTCGAGAAACGCCGGCGTGGGAAGGACGCTGACGTCGCCATGCTTGGCACGGTGCTGGGCGAAGTCCTGGAAGACGCGCGGATAGAGGAGCCAGGAGAGAACTTCCTGATGGGTTGCCGGGAGGCCGGTGATCTCGGCCACCTTCTTCCCTGCTGCCTCGAAGTCGGCCGGCGGGAGCGATTCGCCGGGGCGCCCTGTGACGAGGTCGCCGGGGCGGACGATCCGCCGCACGACCGCCTCGGGGAATCCACCCGGCGGCTGTCCCATCCGCCCCGACAGCAGATCGACGACCGACTCGGGGAAGGCCATCTCGCGGGAATCGGCGAGGAGATCGCCGGCATGGAGGCCGTTGGTCACCAGGAGGAGGGCCAAATCGCCGACCGCCTTGCTCGTCGGCGTCACCTTGACGATGTCGCCGAGGAGCGTGTTGACGTCGGCATAGGCCCGGCAGACATCCTCCCAGCGGTCGCCAAGCCCGAGGGCCTTCGCCTGCTCGAGGAGATTCGTGAACTGCCCCCCTGGCATCTCGTGGAGGTAGAGATCGGCGTCGGGGGCCTTCATCCCGCATTCGAAGGCGGTGTAGTGCTCGCGGACGGCCGACCAGTAGCGGGCCAGGTGGCGCAGCGGCTCGGGGTCGAGGCCGGTGTCGAGTGGGGTGTGGCGGGCCGCCTCCACCAGCGCATTGAGATTCGGCTGGCTCGTCAGCCCGGCGAAGGGCGCCATCGCCGCGTCGACGATGCTCACGCCGTTGCGGGCCGCCTCGAGCTCGCTGGCCAGCGCCGCAGCGGAGGTGTCGTGGGTGTGGAAGTGGATCGGGATCCCAATTGCCTCACGGAGCGCCTTGACGAGCGTCGCGGCCGCGTAGGGCTTGCAGAGCCCGGCCATGTCCTTGACCGCGAGCATGTGGGCGCCGCGCTTTTCAAGCTGCCGGGCGAGCTCGACGTAGTAGGCCAGCGAGAACTTTGTCCGGGCCGGATCGAGGACGTCGCCGGTGTAGCAGATCGCCGCCTCGCAGATCCCGCCGGCGTTGCGGACGGCATCCATGGCCACCTGCATGTTCGGCACCCAATTGAGCGGGTCGAACACCCGAAAGAGGTCGATCCCAGCGGCCGCGGACTCCTTCACGAAGGCCGTGACGACGTTGTCGGGATAGTTCGTGTAGCCGACGGCATTGCTGGCCCGAAGGAGCATCTGGAAGAGGATGTTCGGGATCCGCTCCCGGAGGCGGGCGAGGCGGTCCCAGGGATCTTCTTTGAGAAACCGCATCGAGGTGTCGAAGGTTGCCCCCCCCCACATCTCGAGCGAGAACAGCCCCGGCGCCATCCGGGCGTAGGCATCGGCGATCGAAAGCATGTCGAAGGAGCGCATCCGGGTGGCGAGGAGCGACTGATGCGCGTCGCGCATCGTCGTGTCGGTCACCAGCAGCCCCTTGTGGTCGCGGACCCAGGCGGCAAACTTTTCCGGGCCGAGCTCGAGGAGCCTCGTCTTTGTCCCCGCCGGTGGCGTCGAGAGCCGGTCAAACTCGGGGAGCGGCGCGGAGGTGCGCCGGGCCGCTGCCGGCCGCCCCTTCACGAGCGGATT
>CALQRA010000161.1 GCA_943332855.1 Candidatus Kuenenia stuttgartensis | reverse complement strand
GTCGTAGACAAACATCTCGCCGTCGGCGTTGAAGGCGAAGTCGTAGGGATTGCGGTAGCCACCGGTCCAGATTTCCCACTCCTTGCCATCGGGATCGGTGCTGACGACATAGCCCCCCGGCGCGAGGATCCCGACGGCATGGCCCCCGGCGTCCCAGAGGCGCGTGATGAGAAGATCTTCGTCCCAGTTGGCAGGCAACCGGCTCGTGGCTTCGGGGGGCAGTTCGACACGGCGCTGGTTGGGGCGGATGCCACCGAGTGATTGCGGCTCGGTGATGTTTTTCACCGCGAACGGCGGCAGGGTGTGGTTGCCGCAGATGATGAACAGCTTCTTGCCATCGGGGGAGAGGCGGATGGCATGAGGACCATGCTCTCCACCCCCCTCGAAGGCGCGGAGCTTCTCGACATGGTCGAGGATGTCGTCGCCGTTGGAATCGGTCGCCCGGTAGAGGCCACTGCCGGGGCCACCGTTGCAGACGACATACAGCGCGTCGAACGCCCAGAGGAGCCCCTGGGCACCGGACAGCTCGACCGGGATCTTCTCGACGACCGTCGGCTTCGAGCCGTCGAGCGGCGCCGGCGTGATCCGCACAAGCCCCTTGTCTCCCTGGTCGCTGGCGATCAGCCGCCCCTTCGGATCGGTGGTGAGGCAGACCCACGAGCCGAGCAGGTCTTGAGGCACCGTGAACAGCTTTTCAACCTGGAAGCCGGGAAGGAGATTGAACGGCTGCGCCGTGGCAGCCCGGGCCTCGCCGGCGAGAGCATCCTTCCACGGGCCTTCCCCCGCCTTGGCGACGACGCGGACAGCGACCGCCTCGGTCGGCTTGCCAGCTGAAGCCCCCTTCCAGGTGCCATCGGTGGCGATCACCTGCTCGCTCCCATCGGCGGCCGTGAGGACGATCCGGCAGGAGAATCCAGCCGGGCCCCCTTCGTTTGCGACGATGGCGACCAGCTCGTTGTCGCCGGCCTTGAGGTCTTTCGTAAGGTCGATGGCGACGGGGTTTTCCCAGGAGTCCCCCTTGGCGATCTCCTTGCCGTTGAGGAGGAGCGTCATCCGATTGTCGGCCGTGGCTGTGACGACCGTTTTCTTGACGCCGCCGGTGAACGACTTGGCGAGCCGGTATTCACCGTCGTCGCTCGGGCCCCAGATCCAATCGGCCACCCCCTTCTTCGCGGCGGGCACCTCAACGGCGTCGGTACCGGCAGGCTGCTTCTCGGGGAGCTGCTCCCAGCGTTCGGCGGCTGCGGTGAAGCGGAGCCCGGCACCGGGCGTGGCAAGGAGGAGGCCGAAGAAGATCGTGGCGACGCGACGAAGCGGCATGGGAGGCACTCTCGACAGGGGTGACAATGGCGACGGACAGGCCGGAAACGGTCAGCGCACGGCTCCACCCGGACGGCGCTGGAGCCAATCATGATAATCACCGGGGGATCGTGGTTGAAACAGCGGTCGGGAGGGGGAAACGGGCCTACCGGGGCACGAGATGGACCGCCGGCACCTTGACCGCCGCGAACAGCCGCTCACCCGGGAGGAGCGCGAGCTCCTCGGCGGCAGCGCGCGTGACCAGCGCCGTCAGCTCGAAACCGGCATCAAGGCCGACGCGCACCAGCGCCCCCTCGGGGACCACGAAGCGCACCGTGGCGGGGAAGCGGTTGCGGGCGCTCACGCCCCCGTCGGTGTGCCGCAGGAGGACGACCTCTTCGGCGCGGAGGCAGACATGAACGCGCCGGCCGCCGTCGGGGGGAGCGACGGCCGTCAGCCGCACCCCGGCGACCTCGACCGTCGCCAGCCCCGCCTCGACGGCGATCACCTCGCCGCACAGGATCGATTCGGTGCCGACGATCCGCGCCACGCGCGCATCGGCTGGACGGCTGAAGACCTCGGCGACCGTCCCGGTCTGGAGCACCCTCCCCTCCTCCATGACGACGATTCCGTCGCCGAGCGTCAGGGCCTCGGTGTGGTCGTGGGTGACGAGGACGACCGGCAGCCCCGTCTCGACGAGCCAGCGCCGCAGGGCCGGCCGCAGGAGCGCGCGGAGCGGCGCGTCGAGCGCTGAGAGCGGCTCGTCGAGGAGGAGGAGCCGCGGCCGACGCACCAGGGCCCGCGCCAGCGCCACGCGCTGCTGCTGGCCGCCGGAGAGCGTCGCCGGCATCCGCCGGGCGAGCGATTCGAGATCGAAGCGGCGGAGGGCCGCGTCGACGCGCGCGGCACGCTCCGCTGCGGGGAGGCGACGCAGCGCATAGCCGACGTTTCCGGCGACGTCGAGCCAGGGAAAGAGGGCGAGATCCTGGCCGAGCATCCCGACATCCCGCGCCTGCGGCGGCAGGTCGATGCCCCGCGCGGCGTCGAACCACGGCCCGCCGTCAAACGCGATCCGCCCTGTTGCCGGCCGGTCGAGGCCGGCCAGCGCCCGCAGGACCGTCGTCTTGCCACAGCCCGAAGGGCCGTAGAGAACGACCACGCCGTTGCCGGTCTCGACGGAGCCGTCGATCGTCGTGCCGGATCGATGGCGGAGGGTGAAGGCGGCGACGAGCCTCTGCCCAGGAGGGCTCATCGGCCCGATCCCTTCTCCACCGGCCGCCGCCCGAGCCGTTGCACGGTCACCAGCGCCACCAGCGCTACGGCGACGAGCACCGAGGCCGTTCGTGCCGCCGAGGCATGATCGAGCGCCTGGACGTCGTCGTAAAGCGCCACCGAGAGCGTGCGGGTGATGCCGGGGATGTTGCCCCCGACCATCAGCACGACGCCGAACTCCCCGACAACGTGGGCGAAGGTCATCACCAGGCCGGTGACGATTCCCGGCCAGCAGGCGGGAAGGACGACGCGGAGGATCGTCGCGGTGCGCGACTCCCCCAGGCACCAGGAGGCCTCGACGAGCCGGCGGTCGAGGGCGGCAAAGGCCGCGGTGAACGGCCCGATCGCGTAGGGGAGATTCATGAGCACCGCGGCGAGGAGAATGCCGCTGAACGTGAACGGGAGCGTGGCTCCGGTGAGCCTCCCCCAGAGTCGTCCGACGACGCTCTGGGGGGCGGTGGCGACGAGGAGGAAAAAGCCGGCCACCGTCGGCGGGAGCACCAGCGGGAGCGTGCAGACTGCCTCGACGAGGCCGCGGAGGCCGGTGCCGCGGCCGTGCGGGGCGGCGAGCCACCACGCCAGCGGCAGGCCGACGGCGGCGAGGAGGAACGTCGTCGTGGCGGCGAGCCGGAACGTGAGCCAGGCGGCGGTGACGTCCAAGGGGAGAGATCCTGTCGGGTCACGGCACTGCGGGGAACTCAAACCCGTAGCGGGCGAGGATCACACGACCGGCCGGCGAGAGGAGAAAATCGCGGAAGGCCACCGTCGCCTCGCGGTCGATGGCGCGGGCATGGATCGCGCCGCCGTGGCGGATCGGCGGATGGGCCTCGGCCGGCACCGCCCAGAAGCGGCCGCTCTCCGAGAGCCTCGCCCCCTTCGCCAGGGCCATTGGCAGGATGCCCACCTCCGCCGCACCGCTCTCGACGTACTGCGCTGCCTGCGCCGCGCTCTCGCCGACGGCGAGCTTCTCTTTGAGGCGATCGTGGAGCCCGAGATGCTCGAGCGCCGCAACAGCGGCCCGGCCATACGGGGCGTGGACCGGATTGGCGATCGCGACGCGGCGCACTGACGTGTCGAGCAGCGCCTCGGCGCCGAGCTTGACAACGTCGATCGGCGATTCGTTGCGCACCCAGATGACCAGCCGCCCCTGACCGCTCTCGAAGACATCGGCTTCGGCCGCGAGGCCGGCGGCGGCGAGATCGTGGGCGTAGGCGACGTCGGCGGAGAGGTAGAGATCGGTCTCGAGGCCGCTTTTGAGCTGTGTCAGCAGGACCCCAGAAGCCCCGAAGGTAGGGAGGAGGTCGAAGTTGGGATGCTCGACCTGGAAGGCGTTGGTGAGGGTTTCGAGGCAGGAGCGCAGGTCGGTGGCGGCGGCGACGCGGATCCTCGTCGGCGCTTTCAACGCCCGTGGCGGGGCCGGCTTCGTACAGCCGCTGAGGATGGTCACGCAAACGGCCACGAGGAGGGCCGTGACCACGACAGGATCGCGGCAGGCCAGGCAGAAACGATGATGGGATGGCGCGCGGGGCATGCCGCCATCTTAGTCATCCAGATGGGGCGCCGCAGGTGAGGCCATGGAGGGAATCGTCCACGATGACGTCAGTACCAGGCCCCAGCGCGGACCATAAACGTGTTGCCGGGGTGGGCGGTCGACTCGTTTGAGTCGTAGTACTGCACGGTGCGGCCGAAGACGAAGCCGGTCTCGAGCCGCCACGAGATCCCCAGATCAGCCGGCTTTCGTTCCCAGCCGGCGATCAGACGGTAGTCGCGGATCACGACCACCTCGTCGGCACCAGTCGCCGATTGCATCGCCCATTGGTTGCCGCCGAACTCCGCCGCGAGATAGCTCCAGTGGGCGGCACGGGGGTGCTCGGCGAAGCGCCAGGCGAGCCGTGGGCGCGGGAAGATGAGCTCGAAGCGTTGGTCGTCGGCCGGGGTCCAGATAAGGCCACCGGCCGGGAGCATGTTGACGTCGTAACGGTCGAGGTAGATCAGGCCGGCGACAACGCGGAGATTGTCGTTCGCCTCCCAGGCTCCGAAACCGTGGCCAGTGATCCGCAAGCTCTGGGAGGAGTTGTTGTGGAAGTCGCTGTACCAGCCGGGGGCGACGGCGAGATCGACGCCGAAACGCTTGCCGATCTTCCGCAGCCAGCGTGCCTGGATGTAGCCCTCGTAGAGGTCGCTGGGCAGATCGACCCCGGCCGGGGCGTCGACGAGCGTGCCGCCGAAGCCGGGCGTAATGAGGAGTGGTGAGTCGACCGTCGGCGCCGGCAGGCCGATGGTCACCGATTTCTCGAGCACCGTCAGCCCGAGGCCATTGCTGCCGAGCTTGGGGAGTTCGGTGATCGTGTAGATCGCCTGCTGGAGCATCCCCGGCTTCGCTCCAGGGGGAAGCTTCCGCCCTGCCGGCGGCTCGAACTCCTGCCGCGGCTGCCCCGGCGGCGCCAAGTCGTCGAGGAGGAGAGGCTCCTGGAGATCCTGGGGATCACCGATCGCGGCCAGACGGACCCGGCCGGGGACGAACGCCTCCACCGCCGGCAGCGGCACCGCGACGTCGATCCAGCCAGCTTCGTCGTCGATCGTCGCCGGAAGCGGAAGCGGGAGCGGAGGTGGAGGCGGGAGCGGCTCGTCGGCGGCGAGCGTCGGCGCTGCCATGACAAGCATGACAAGCATGACGAGTATGGCGAAGAACAGCAGTGTGGAGGCGTGACGGTGCAAGTGAGGATCTCCGGGCTGTGGGCCCGTTAGTAGCCGAGGCCGAGGCGCAACATCCAGGTGTCGTCGAGATCCTGGATCTGCGGGGGGCCGTCGACGAAGAACAGCTGCCGGTAGAACACATACCCGACCTCGAAATGGCCGGTGAGGCCCTGCGGTGTCTTCGGCACGAGCTCGCCGCCGAGGACGATGCGGATGTCGTTGTAGTCGAAGGGGGAAATCTGGCCGGTGGAGCGGCGGAAGGTCCACGCGCCGCCACCGTACTCCCCCGCCACGTAGCCCCACAGCGCGCGGTTGGCCACCTCGCTGAACCGCCAGGCCGCCTTCGGGGTGGGGAAGAGGATGTCGTAGCGGGCGTTGGCGTTGGGCACCCAGGTCATGCCAACGACGGGGAGGAGCTTCACCTGATTGCGGTCGAGGTAGACGATCCCCGCCTTGCCCTGCATCGTCGGCGTCAGCTGGAGGGTGCCGACGGCCCGCCCCATGATGCGCCAGCTCTGCGACACCATCACGTCCCAGTTGGTGTAGATGCCGGTGCGAACCCCCAGCTCGGCACCGAACAGCGGCGTGAACTGCGGGTTCCAGGCGGCATCGACGAAGACGTCGTACGTGCTCGGGGGGAGATCGGCGAGCATCGTCTGCGTCGTCTGCGGTCCGTCCCAGAGTTGGAGACCGAAGCCGGGGGTGATGAGAAGCGGGGCGTGGTTCAGATTGGCTTGGGAGTCGTGAAAGAACGGGATTGCAAACGTGGCGGTGGTGTCGAGCTCGTTGACCCCGACGCTCGTGCCATCGCCGCTGCCGTAGAGATAGGCCCAGCTCCCGCGCACCCCCTGGAAGACGCGCATCGTCTGCTGCACCGTCGGGCTGGCCATGATCGCCTGCGGCGAGAACGACGATGCCGGGGAACCTCCCGGCGGGGCTCCGTAGGGGGGCGTCTGCGGCGGGACCAGCGACGGCGCCGCGGTCGAGTAGCCCGGATAGCCCGGCTGGCCGGTGAGCGCGGAGGGGGCCCAGTTGCCGGCCTGCGGCGCGGCCGCGGGGAGCTGTGTCCCCTGGGGTGAATAGGGATCCCACTGGGTCGGCGGCGGGGCGAGATACTGCACCGGCATGACCCGGTCGAGCTGCGACGAGGGGGGCGTGGGGAGCGACACCGTCTGCCCATCCGTGACCAACGGCCCCGACCCGAGCGCGCAGACCAGCGCCACAGTCAGGCTCCGCACGGCGAAACGGATATTCAGGCGCACGGATCGATCCCTTGCCGGGCCGGGAAATGTTGATGGGATGGAGGGGTTCGAGTCGACAGCCCGGGGGGGTACCACGCCATGCGCCGCAGGGTCAAGGTCGTACCCCGATCCGGAAACTGGTTTGGGGGGACTGCCGCTTCCGGGGAGAACTGGGTAAAGAGGGGACCGGCCTTTCCCCTCATTCCTGGCGTCACCCGGAAGGACTCATCCGTGCCGATCGATCGCATCGTCGATCCCGAGCCCTTCGATCGCGCTGGCTTGGAGCAGGCCACCGGCTTGGCGGCCATCGAGGTCCTCGCAGAGGTGGCCTCAACGATGGAACGGGCCCGGTTCTTGGCCGCCGAACCGGGTGTGCGATTGCCACTGGCGGTCGTCGCCGATCGGCAGACCGCCGGGCGCGGGCGGCGCGGGGCGGGATGGTGGCAGGCCCCGGGGAGCCTAGCGACGAGCCTCGTCGTTGATGCGGCGCGGGTGGGAGGGGAGGCAAGCGGGCGTGTCTCGCCGCTGTGGTCGCTCGCCTGCGGCGTGGCGCTGGCCGAGAGCCTCGCCTTCCTCGAGCCGGCGATCGGCACGCGGGTCCGCTGGCCCAACGATGTCGTTGCCGGCGGTCGGAAGCTGGCCGGTATTCTCGTCGAGACCGCGCCGGGGGGACGGGTGATCTTCGGTGTCGGTGTGAACACGACCGGATCGGCTGCAGACGCCCCCGAGAATCTGCGCGGCCGGGTCGCGACGCTTCCCGACCTCACCGGCCGGGCGCTCGCACGTGAACGGCTCCTCGGCGTCTTCGTTCCCCGGCTGCTCTCCCTCCTCGGCGAGACGTCGCGCGATCCGGGGGTGCTCGTGGAACGCTACCGGCCACTGTGCAGCCTCGTCGGCACCGTCGTCACGGTGCACCGCGACGATGGGCGCCGTCTCGTCGGCGCCTGTCACGGGATCGATGCCGACGGGGCCCTCGTGCTCGACACCGCGGCGGGGATGGTGCACCTGGTGTCGGGGAGCCTTACCGATCCGGCCGACGTCTGGCGGGGCGTGCCCTCCTGATGCCGCCGCTCTCCCGGGCCACACCCTGACCGCCGCGCCGGCTCCGGCGCGGGCCTGTCCGCAGCGCCACGACACACACCTCCCGGCCCCCGGTGGAGAGCTGCCGGGCCCGCGGCGTGAATCCCCAGCAGCGGAATTGCCCGAGCCATGCATCGAGGCCCGCGGCCCGCGACCAGTCGGGGATCTTGAGGGTGGCGATGATCCCACTCGCCCGCGAGCCCGGGGCGGTGACGACGCGACCGACCGCTTCGAGGGTGCTCGTCGGATCGATGTTCATGTCGGCGACGACCCACTCGAATCCGCGCAGGTCGCGCAGCGGCACGTCCCTGGCCCGCTTCCGCCATTGCATGAAGCCGGGGAGCGCGGCGACGACCGGATCGACGAGGGCCGGATCGATGCCGACCACTTCGAGGCCACTCTCGAGGAGCCGCTGGCAGGCGCCGCCGGGGGCAGCGCCGAGCTCGCAGGTGTGCTGACCTTCGCGGAACTCGACGCCGAAGCTCGCAATCGCTTCGTCGAGCTTGAGCCACGCACGCGACACTTTGTCGCCGGGGAGGGGGCGCGGATGGAGCCCGCCGGGCCAGCAGGTCGACGGCGAGGAGGCCCTGTGCCAGCCGATCCACCAGCGGTCATCGCCGTCAGAGAGGCAGTCGAGGACGAGATCTCCCGGCCGGGCGATGCCGAGGGTCGCCTCCGGAAAGGCCGCGGCGAGCCCCGCGGCCGTCGCCACCCGGGGCATGTCGGCGACGACGTCGGCCGCGGCTAGGGCGCGGAGATCGCGGGGGAAGAGATGGACGGCGTCAAAGCGCGCGGCGGGGAGGCGTTCGCGGAAGGCGGCAAGTTTTCCGGCTTCGTCGGCCCAACGGATCTGGCCGTAGCAGCGGAAGAGCGTGCGGGCGACAACGATTGAATCGCGCACGCGATCGAGATCGGCGGGGCTCGGATCGAGGCCGGGAGGGAGGCGGAAGGTGACGACCCCCCGCCGCCAGGCGCCACGGGTCGATCCGGGCAGGGCCTGCGCCATTCTGGCGGCGACGACATCCTCGGCGCCGGCCTGGCAGGCGACGAGAAGATACTCACCGCGTGGTTCTGGGTCATTCATCCGGCCACTATGGCCTGAGAACGGGCCGGACGGAAGCGGCCGTGCCGGAAAAGATGGGGACGAGCGCAAAAATCAGGCCGGCCCGGGCGCCCAAGGGCCCGGGCCGGCCTTTCTCGTCTGGTCAGGAAGGGTTCCCGGCTCGGTGCCCGCCCGCACGGCCAAAGGCCGCGGCGCGGATCGTCGCCGGGAAGGAATTACTTCTTGCCCTTCTTCTTGGCGACCTTCTTGGCAGCCTTCTTCTTCTTCTTCGCCATGGTGATGGCTCCTAGCGTCGAGCACCCGAACTCAAACCCTCGACCGATCCCTCGGGCACTCTGTTGAAGGGACCGGCCGACGTACCGGAAACGAATCCGATTGAATGGTCTCGTCGGACCCCGTATCGGCGGGTCGACCATGACGCCTCGAACGCATCACTATGAGTGTTGTGAAGGATTACGCCGAAAACTGTCAAGAGAAAATCGTGGAGAGCTCACGATTTTTTTCACGGCGAGTCTTCATCGATCGTCGCGCATCGATCGCAGCGCTGTCTTCGCGCATGCCGCGGAGCGTGTCAGCGACAGGGTTCAGCGAGCGATTCGATCCATGCATCGAGCATCGCGCACTGCTTGGCGAAGTCCTGCTCACCGACGCCGAGCGGGCTCTTGAAGAACGGCGCGAGACCACGGAGCATCCCGCGCTCGCCGCCGCGCCAGGCGCGTTCGGTGAGGCGCACCAAATCGATGACCAGCGGCGCGGCGAGGATCGAATCGCAACCCTGCCAGGTGAACTGGAACGTCATCGGCGTGCCGAGGAAGCCGCGGAAGTGGACGTGGTCCCAGGCCGTCTTCCAGTCGCCCAAGGAACGGATGTACTCGATCGAGACGTGGGTCTGCGGGGGGTAGCCGAGGATCGAGGCGAGGAGGTGATCCTTGCTGCGCACCTTGGCGGCCTTGTTGCGCGGGTCGTCGAGCACCTTGCCGTCCATGTTGCCGAAGATGTTGTGACCCACCCAGCTCATCACCTCGAGATTGCGGGCCGCGAACATCGGCGCGAGGACGCTCTTGAGGAGCGTTTCGCCGGTCTTGCCGTCGCAGCCGGCGTGGGGCAGGCCGCGCTCGAGGGCCAGTTCGCACAGGGCCGGCGGCGTTGAGCCGGTGGAGGGGGTGAAGTTGACGTACGACGCGCCCGCCTCGAAGGCCGCCACGGCATAGAGGCTGCTCGCCGGCAGCGGGCAGGCAGCGGCATCCCCGAGGAGCGTGGCGACCTCGCTCCACCGCTCGGGGATCGGTCGGTCGGCGGGGGGCTCGGTGGAGGCGACGTTGACGACGACGACGTGCCGGAGGTTGTCGTGGGCCGCGAAGGCTTCGATGTCGGCGCGGATCCGGTCGATCGCCTCCCGGGGGGTCTCGACGACATTCGCGACCGAGGGATCGGCGAGCTCGCGGATCTTGTCCCCGGCGGCGACGACGGTGCCCGGGCGGAGCCGCTGCTCGATGGTGGCGAAGGAGTCGGCGGCGGCATCGAGCACCTCCGGGGTGATCGCCCGGCTCTCGACCCACATCCGCCGCGCCTCGTCGGCGAGGTGGCCGGGGCGGATGTCGTGGCCGCCGATGACGATCTCGTCGAAGCCGACCAGATCGAGCCGCGCGCAGGGTGAAAGCGCTGTCACGAGACCATGGGGCTCGGTCGTGCCGCGGGCCAGGGCCGCCAGACCGGTGATCACGGTTGTCGCCACGCCCCCTTTGGCGCCGATGAGCCACAGCCCCGTGCGGCCGCGCGGGCGGCTGGCAGGGAGGGAGTCGGATCGCGGGGAAGAATCGCCGTGAGGGGCTGCCATGGTTGGGGCATTCCTGGGGTCGGTG
>CALQRA010000160.1 GCA_943332855.1 Candidatus Kuenenia stuttgartensis | reverse complement strand
GCCCAGAGGGCCTCTTCCAAGCCGGGTTCGAACCGATCCGCCTCCGCGGGTTCGTTTCCCCCGGGAGCCTCCGCCGAAGACCGATCGAGCGGGGATGCTTCCCCCTCCGCCGAACCAGGCGCCGGATCATGCCCACCGAGACCCTGCCGCCGCGTGTCGTCCGCCATCGCCCCCTCCCCCCGTTCGTGATCGGTGTCCCGCACTCAAACCCCGCCTTCCGGACAGGCTAACCCCGCCGACGGACCTCGATCGGGCAGGCTGATCGCTCCCCGAGAGAGCGAGTGTAACACCGCTTTGGCGTTGCAACCCTGCCGGAGGAAAGGCCGTCACCACGACCAAAACGACCGGGGAATGATCATGCCGGGGGCCGTTGAGCGAGGCCGTGAGCCGACCCGTACCGCTTCCACAGGCTCTCGACCAGCCACCGCTCCGAGATTGGGCCGCCGGTGGCGGCGGCGACGAGCCTGCCCGGGTCGATCAGGCGTCCATGGTGGTGAACCCGCTCCCGCAACCAGCCCAGAAGCGAACCGAACCTCCCCGCGGCAAGCTCCACGGGAAGCGCGGGGAGATCTCTTTCGATCGCGGCCATCATCTGGGCCGCGTAGACGTTGCCGAGGGTGTAGGTGGGGAAATAGCCGATCAGGCCGGCACTCCAGTGGATGTCCTGAAGCACCCCTTCGGCGGCGTTGGCAGGGCGGATCCCGAAGTCCTGCTCAAAGCGATCGTCCCAGGCGGACGGAAGATCGGCGACGGCCAGCTCTCCACGGACGAGCGCGCGCTCCAGATCGAAGCGGAGCATGACATGGAGGTTGTAGGTCACCTCGTCGGCCTCGACGCGGATCAGCGACGGACGAACGGCGAGCAGCGATCGTTGGACCGATTCGGGGGAGGTCTCCGACAGCGCGGCCGGGAACATCGTCCGCGCCAGGGGCAGGCACCATTCCCAGAACGGAAGCGAGCGACCGACGAGATTCTCCCAGAGACGCGACTGCGATTCATGGATGCCGAGGGAGGCCGCTTCGCCCCCCGGCAGGCCGAACGCCTGCTCCCTCAACCCCTGCTCGTAGAGGCCATGGCCGGCCTCGTGGAGCACTCCGAACAGCGCGGTGGGCAGGTACGACTCGTCCCAGCGGGTGGTGATCCGGCAGTCATGCGGCCCGGTCGTACTGCAAAACGGGTGCTCCGACGAGTCGAGGCGTCCACGGTTGAAGTCGAACCCGATCCTTTCGGCCACAGTCCGGACAAACACCTCCTGTGCCCCGCGCGGAAACTGCCCCCGCAGGACGTCGTCGAGTGGCGCGTGGGGCGCCCCCGTGCAGGCCCGGACGAGGGGCACGAGGCTCGGTCGGAGGCGGTCGAAGAGGGCCGAAACGTCACTCGCCCGGGCACCGGGCTCGTGGTCGTCGAGGAGGGAATCGTAGGGATCGAGATCGGGGGATTGGCAGCTCGCCTGTTCGCGTTTCAACGCGACGATGTGGGCGAGCTTCGGAGCGAAGCCCTTCCAATCGGAGCGTCGCCGCGCGTCGACCCAGGCCTGCTGGCCTTCGATGCAGGCCCGGGCGGTCTCCTCGACCAACCGGGCAGGGAGGCGGACGTGCTTGCGATAATCCCGAAGGAGACGGAGGACCGTCGCCCGCTCGTCCGCACTCCAGTCGCCCCCCTCCATCGCCACCGCCAACCGCTCCAACCGATCTCCCTGGGCCGGATCGGTGCGCAGGCTGTGGGCCAGGGAGGCGACGGCGGCCACCTGGTCGGCCCGGTGAGCGCCGCCGGCGGGGGGCAGCATCGTCTGTTCGTCCCACCCGAGGATCGATTCGACCGACGCGAGCACCGCGGCCCGACGGGCGTGGGCAGCGGCTTCGTCGAGATCCAAACGGGGGGCTGGGGGCTGTCGGGCCGGTGAATGGGAGATGCTCATGGGGGGGAGAGTATGCTCCGGTGGAACTGCCTGGCAACCGCACGCCCCGCTCCTTCACCCCGGCCTCCCCCGAGAATCCCATGCTCGATGCCCTCGTCATCGCTCCCCATCCAGACGACGCCGAGCTCGGCATGGGGGGTACCATCGCGCTGATGCTCGCCCGCGGGTTGCGCGTCGGCATTCTCGACCTCACCGACGGGGAACCGACGCCGCGAGGAACCCCGGAGATCCGCGCCCGCGAGACCGCCACCGCCACCGCCGTGCTCGGAATCGAGTGGCGCGAGAATCTCGGTCTCCCCAACCGTCGCCTGCGTGCCACACTCGCCGCCCGGGCAAGCCTCGCGGCCACGATCCGCCGCACCCGCCCGCGATGGCTGTTCTCGCCACACTGGGTGGACGCCCACCCCGACCACGTCGCCGCCACCCGCCTCGTCGATGCGGCGCGATTCTGGGCAAAGCTCACCAAATGCGATCTGCCCGGTGAACCCTGGCACCCGTCGCGCGTCTACCACTACCCGTGCGTCCATCTCAAGGTCCTCCTCCGCCCCGCCTTCATCGTCGACATCAGCAACACCTGGGAGACCAAGGCCCGCAGCATCGCCTGCTACGCGAGCCAGTTCCCAACCCCCGGGTCGTCCCCGGCCTCCTCCCCGTCCGTGCCGGAACGTGTCGACGCCGCCGCGCGCTGGTGGGGCTCGATGATCGGGGTTGCCCGCGGTGAGCCGTTCACCTCCCGTGAACCGATCGGACTGCGCGGTTTTGGCGACCTTTTCTGACACCGTCGACCGGCGCCCACGCTGGATCGGCCCCTCGGGCAAGCTGCGTCGACGAGGATCGCGGCGGGGGAACGAGGGCGTCGCAGGGAATTGGCCGGATGGGAGCGATTCGGGGGGCGATCATCGGAATCGTGTGGCCCCCGGGAGGGCAGGGCCGATATCCACAGTGCGGTCGCTTGCGCGCCCGCCGCCGTTCCCTCGGCCCACAGGGTCTACACCATGCCCGCCCGCGACATCAACGTCATGGCCCTGGTCAAGGGAGGCGAACGGTACGTCTTCCTGTATGACGACGACAGCCGTGTCGAGGCCCTCCGCACGTTGAGCCGATTCGCCTCCGACCCGGATCTCAGTTTCTCCTGGCACGACGCCGCCGTGCTCGGCGAGAAGGTCCGCCACGCCGCCCCACGAGTGAACCGGGTCCGCTTCGTACCGCCGGCCGACCGGACGGCCTGATCCGCCCCCCCGGCAGGTTTGTAATGCCTTCCCTGCCCCCCCAGGCCAGCGCCGGATTCTCTGCGGTGATCGATCGCTTCCTCGGCGCGATGGTCGCGGAACGAGGATGCTCACCCTTCACCGTCAAGAGCTACCGAGAGGATCTCCTCCAACTGGCCGAGTTCCTCGCCTCGGCCGGCTGCCGGACGCCCGACGAGGCGACGAGCATGATCCTGCGGCGATTCGCCGGCGGACTCCACGCCGCCGGATATGCGCCGGCGACCGTGGCCAGGAAATTGGCGAGCACCCGAAGTTTTTACACCTTCGGCCAGCGCGAAGGATGGGTGCGGACGAATCCCGCCAAGCCACTCCGCGGTCCGAGGCGGGCGCGGAAACTCCCCAAGTTCCTCACTGGCGAGGAAATCGGCCGCCTCCTTGCCGCCCCCCAACCGAAGGCCGCAGGTGGACTGCGGGATCGGGCAATTCTCGAGCTGATGTACTCGGCCGGGCTTCGAGTTCGCGAGTTGGTGACCCTCGATGACGGCGACCTCGACCTCCGTGGGGGCACCGTCAGGGTCCGCGGAAAGGGACGTCGGGAGCGGCTCGGGATCGTCGGCCGTCACGCCCGCGGAGCGATCGAAAGCTGGCTGGCGTCGCGTGCCAGCCCCCGCGCGACGGCCGTTGCCCGCGCCCAACCACTGTTCACGAACAAATTCGGAACGCGGCTTTCGGTGCGCGGCGTCGGCCGGCTCCTCGAGAAGCACCTCCTCACGGCCGGGCTATCCGGGCGGGCGAGCCCCCACACCCTACGGCACAGTTTCGCCACCCATCTCCTCGACGCCGGCGCCGACATCCGGAGCGTCCAGGAACTGCTCGGCCACAAGAGCCTGGTCACGACCCAGATCTACACCCACGTGACAACGACACGCCTCCTCGACGCCTTCGACAAAGCCCATCCACGGGCCCGCTAGCATCACGGCGAGCCCCTGGGGAACGAACGCAAGGTTCGTTCCCCAGGGGCGCTGGTCGTTCCCCAGGGCAGTGTCAGACGAGGCCGCGACGCACGGCCCAGACAGCAGCCTGGGTGCGGTCGGAGACGGCAATCTTTCGGAGGATGTTTTGGACATGCTCCTTGACCGTCTCGACACTGATCGTCAAGGACTGGGCTATCTCCTTGTTGGAGAGCCCCAGCGCCATGTGCCGGAGCACCTGCGTCTCGCGCTGCGTGAGCGGGATGTCGGGATCGGGCGTGGCCACCCGGTTGGCCATCGTCGTTGCCACCCGGCGAAGTTCCCCGGCACGGGCCGGGAGTTGGCCGGCTGCGGCCCCGGTGATCGCCGCGATGATCTCGCTCCGCGAGGCACCCTTGAGGATGTAATCGTGGGCCCCCGCAGCCACCGCACGGGCGACGTAGGTCGGATTGTCGAACGTCGAGAGCATCACCACCCGGGCGGTCGGAAGTTCGGCCCGGAGCTTCTCCAGCGTCGCCAGCCCATCCTTGCCGGGCATCCGAATGTCGAGGAGCACGACATCGGGCTTGAGCTTCTTGGCCAGCTTCAGCGCCTCATCACCGTTGGACGCCTCCCCAAGGATTTTGACCTCGGATCCCGCCAGCAGGCTGGCCAGCCCACGGCGCACCACTTCATGGTCATCGGCGATCACAACCTTGACGGACATGCTCTCTGCTCTCTTTGATATGGTGTGGTACAGACGTGTTGTTTCCCAATCGTAACTCCATCCCCCCGGGGCCACAACGAGCAGGGAGAATTCCCCCCGTATGGACGCTTTGACCCCACCTTGGACACCCGGTGGGGCGGCCCTGAAGGCGGCTTCACGCCTGCCGGCGGAGGGATTCGGCCTGCCGCGCCGCCTCGAGCATCCGATCGGCCCCCTGGCCACGCAGCGCCTCGGCCACCCTCCGGCCGAGGCGGTCGGGTGACTCGGCAGCCTCGGCCACCCCTCGGGAGACGATCCGCCTGATCCCGTCGCCATCCGGTCCGAGGACGCAGGCACCGAGATGGAGCCGATCTCCCTCGAAGCGGGCCCAGGCACCGACCGGCGCCAGACACCCCCCCGCCAAGCCCGCCAGACAGGCGCGTTCGGCCTCCACCGCCGCGTGGGAGGAGGGATCGTCGATCTCCCCGACGATGGCCGCCATCCGGGCATCGCCGCTGCGGATCTGCACGATCAACGCGCCTTGCGCGACGGCGGGCCAGAACGATTCCGGCCGGAGCACCTCCGTGATCCGCTGCTCCAACCCGAGACGCCCCAGACCGGCGGCCGCGAGGATCAGGCCATCACACTCCCCCTCGTCGAGGCGGCGGAGGCGGGTGTCGACGTTCCCCCGCACCGAGCGGAACTCGAGGTCGGGGCGCCGGGCCCGCAGCTGCATGACGCGGCGGATGCTGGAGGTGCCGACGACGGCGCGCGGGGGCAATTGATCGATCGTCTGGCTCGTCCGCCCCACGAAGGCATCAAAGGGGGAGGCGCGGAGGGGCACGGAGGCCAGTTCGAGCCCCGGCGTGACGGCGGTGGGGAGGTCCTTGAGGCTGTGAACAGCCGCATCGATCCGCCCCTCAAGCAGGGCCCGTTCGAGCTCACGGACAAACACCCCATCCCCCCCGCGGATCGCGGCGATCGGCACATCGGTGACGACGTCGCCCCGGGTCGAGACGAGCTCGACGGTCACCTCATGGCCGCGGGACCGGAACTGATCGACCACCCATCCCGTCTGCGTCCGTGCCAGCGCACTCCCCCTCGTCCCGACGCAGATCTCCGGCCGTTCCATCACGCATCCTTCCATGCTCGGCGCCGTTGCGTCGGCGCGGTGGTTGTCATTCTCGGGCACCATCCCGCTCGGCTCCCGCATCGCTGCCATGATCGGCCCGAGCCACGACGGCCACATGGACGGCGACGGCGCCCGAGGTCGACAAGGCCCGTCGGCAGGCGGACAGCGTACCACCGGTGGTGACGACGTCGTCGACGAGGAGCACCCGTTTCCCCGTTCCACCCCCACGGCCGACGGCAAACGCATCGAGGACGTTGGCGCGGCGCGACTCAAACGGCAGCCGGTTCTGCATCACCGTCGCCCGCGTGCGCCACAGCAACCGCCGGACCGGAATCGCGGCAAGATGCCCCAGACGTTCGGCGATCACATCGGCGGCACTCGTCCCCCTCTCGACGCGCCGCCACCAGTGCATCGGCACCGGCACGACGATATCGGGCTTCCAGGCGAGAATCGTCTCGGCATGGTGGCGGTGGAGGAGCGTGGCGAGCGCCGCCGCCACGTTGTCGCCCCGTGGCCTCTTGGCATGGAGCACCGCCTGACGGAGCGTGCCGCCATAGCTCCCCAGCACGACGATCCCATCCCAGTCACGACACCGCCCCCGGCACGACCGGCAGCGTTCGCCCCCTCCCGGCTGCCCACACCTCAGGCAGCGCGGTCGAGGATCGGAAAGCTCCCCGACACACGCTTCGCAGAGGGGGAGAGGGGTGCGGCAAGGGACGGCCGCGTCCGCGGACGTCGCCGGCCCTCCGGCCGACAGCACGACCATCTCTTCTCGATGACAAAGCTCGCAGCGGGGGGGGAAAAGCAGGTCAACCGCGGGTCCGGACCACGCCCGGACCTGCCGCGCCAGCCACGTCCACCCCCGTGTGATCACCGTCGAGATCCCCTTTCGAGCCAGGTTGACGCTGTTTCCAGACGACCCTATCCTCCGCCCTCCGGGCCCCATCCGGGGCCCCCAGGCTTCCGCTGCTTCAAGGCCCGGCATGCTGATCGATCGCTACATCGCCCGCGCCCAGTTCCACGCCTTCGTGATCGTGTTTATCAGTCTGGCAGGGCTGACGTTCGTTGTCGACGCCTTCACCAACATGGAGGAGTTCGTCTCGCACGCGGCCGACGGGGGCGGATTGTGGAAGGTGCTCGGGAAGTACTACGGCTACCGGCTGATCTCGTTCTTCGATGCCACAAGCGCCATCATTTCCCTGGCCAGCGCCATGTTCGCCCTGTCGTGGCTCGAGCGCCACAACGAACTGACCGCCCTCCTCGCCGCCGGGGTCACGCGCTGGCGGATCGCCCGCGGGTCGATCGCCTTCGCGGCCGTCGTGGCGATCCTCGCCGGCGCCAACCGAGAACTGGTTCTCCCCAAGATCCGGGAAGCTTTCTCGCGGAACGCCCAGGACCTCAAGGGCAACAAGGACCAGGCTTTCGAGGCCCGGTACGACCATGCGACCGAGGTCCTGTTCCGCGGCCGTTCGGTGCAGGCGGCTCCACGTCGGATCGAATCACCGAGCCTTCTTCTCCCGCCGTCACTGTCCGAACACGGGACACAGATCGATGCGGCCGAGGCGCATTGGCTCGCCGCTGATGCCCGCCATCCGGCAGGCTACCTCCTCGGGGCGGTCCGCGAGCCTGCCGGGATCGACCGGCTCTCGTCGATCGAGTTCGGCGGCCGGACGATCATCCAGACGAGGTCCGGGGCCGATTGGCTCGCACCGGGCCAGTGCTTCCTCGCCAGTGACGTTTCCTTCGAGCAACTGATCGGTTCGTCGAATTGGATCCAGTACTCGTCGACCCCCGAACTTGTGGCGTCGATCGCCAACCCAGCGCTCGGGGTCGGCGCCGACATCCCACTGCGGGTCCATTCCCGGTTCGTGGCACCGTTCCTCGACATGTCGCTGGCCCTCCTCGGCATCCCGCTCGTGGTCGGTCCTAACCGGCGCGGGATCTTCGTCGCCGTCGGCTTGTGCGTCGCCATGACGGTGATCTTCTTCCTCGTGACGCTCGGCTGCCACGCGGCGGCATCGAGCTACGTCATCAGCCCGTCGGTCGGGGCCTGGGCCCCGCTGCTGATCCTCGCCCCCCTGGCCGCCTGGCGGGCGCAGCCGATGTGGCAGTGATCCCCCACCGGCCCCTCGGCGGCAACGATGAGATCGGTGGGCGCGACCGTCTTGGTCGTATCGATCGCAGCGGTCGCGGTGCCCAAGGTACCCGGGGTGCCCGGCGGCGCGTCCCCCAGTCCCCCCGAGCCGCATCCCCTGCCAGACCCTCCCCGTTTCGCCAGACCTTTTTTCTCGACCCCGACACCGCCATCGGCCGATCTCTCCTCCTGAAGGGAGGGCACCGACACCGGAGCCATCCTGCACCGTCCGGCAAAGGAGTGCCCTGGCCATGCGCATCAACACCTCACGATTCGGGCGCATCGACATCGACGCCGCCGACATCATCAACTTCCCCAGCGGACTTCCCGGGCTCGAGGGCTGCCGCGAATGGGCCCTGCTGGCGGACGCGACGAACGACGCCCTCGGTTGGCTTCAGAGCACGACCCGGGGAGACGTCGCCCTCGCCGTCGTAAGCCCGAGACGATTCGTGCCCGATTACCAGGTGCGCATCCCGCGCAGTGAGCTTACGCCGCTTGCCATCGCCGACCTCCGTCAGGCCCAGGTGGTCGTGATCGTCGGCAGCAGCGGCAAAACCCTCACCCTCAATCTTAAAGCTCCGATCGTTATTAACCTCGAAGCCCGCACCGGCCGTCAAGTCGTTGCGAGCGGCGAACTTCCGATGCAGTACGAATTGCCCTGCGCGACTCCCGGCCTCAAAAAGAGCGCATAATGATAGTGCAAGCCGACCGGGGAATGTCGGCTCCACGACAGGATCAGGAAGGATCGACCGATGCTCGTGCTCTCCAGACAGCGTGATGAAAGCATCATGATCGGTGACAACATCGTTGTCACGATCGTTGACATTCGGGGAGACAAGGTCCGCCTGGGGATCAACGCCCCTTCCGAGATTCCGGTTCACCGGCAGGAGGTCTACGAGGCCATCCAGCGGGAGAATCTCCGGGCCGCCCGGCTCGAGCCGGGGGATACCGAAGGGCTCGGACGCCTCGCCGACCGTGGCGCCGCGCAGGGACCGAAGAAGCCCAACGACGGCCCACGCCGCTGACGCTCGGCCGGAGTCGACGGCCCGGCCGGGGTCATCCTCCCGTGAAGTACTCCGGCTCGCGCCCCGCCTTCCACTTGATGTTGCAGCCGAGACTGGGGCGCTGCTCCTCTGCGGGCCGCTTCCCCGCCACGAGGGCGTCGAGGGCCCCGCGGAGATCGGCGCCCGTTACCGCGGCCCCGTTTCCCGGGCGGCTTCCGTCGAGTTGGCCACGATAGGCCAACCGACGGCCGGCATCGAAGGCAAAGAAGTCGGGCGTGCACGCGGCCCGATAGTCGCGGGCCACGTCCTGGGTCTCATCATAGAGATACGCGAACGGGTAGCCGCGGGACTCCGCCTCGTGGATCATCTGCTCCGGCGAATCGGCCGGATGTCCGGAGACGTCATTGGAACTGATGGCGACGAAGCCGATGCCGAGCGGCGCGTAGTCCCGGCCGAGCTGGGCAAGCTGGTCGGCCACGTGCTTCACGAACGGGCAGTGGTTGCAGATGAACATGACAACCGTGCCCCGTTCCCCGGCGACGTCGTCGAGGCCAAGAATCCGGCCATCGACATTGGGGAGGGAAAAGGTCGGGGCGGTGGTGCCCAGTGGCAACATCGTGCTCGGCGTGCGGACCATAGCTGGATCTCCGTGGGACTGGGCAGAGGGGAGCGAAAGGAATGATGCTGATCGGGGAGGGACGCGGTCGATGGCCGTGCGCTCTCATCCCCCGCATCGGAACAGCCTGCGGGCGTTGGCGGCCGTCGCCGCGGCGAGGACCTCGAGTGACACGCCCCGGGCCAGGGCGAGGCACCGGGCCGTATGGACGACATGGGCCGGTTCGTTGCGTCGTCCGCGAAGCGGCTCCGGGGAGAGAAACGGACTGTCGGTCTCGACGAGGAGACGGTCGATCGGCACCGTCGCCGCGACCTCGCGGAGCCCGGCCGACGAGCGGAAGGTCACCATCCCGGCGAACCCGAGGTAACAGCCGAGCTCGAGGGCCTCGGCCGCCTCCGCAGACGTCCCGGTGAAGGCGTGGAGGATCGCCGTCAACGGGCCGCGGGCGACCGCCTCACGGAGCATCGCGAGGACGTCGGCAAGGCTCTCCCGGGTATGGACGACCAGCGGGAGCGAGAGCCGTTGCGCCAACCGGACATGCCGATCGAACCAATCCCGCTGGATGTCCGGCGGCGCATCGTGACGGTACCAGTCGAGCCCCGTTTCACCGATGGCGGCGACCCGCCCCGACTCGGCGAGGGTGACGATCCGATCCCACTCCCCGGCGACGACCTCGTTGACGTCGTTGGGGTGAATGCCGGCCGTAGCCACGAGCCCGGGCTCACGGGAGGCCAAATCCGCCGCGGCCTCGCTGTCCATGGCGCGGGTGCCGATGACCGCCATCCCCGTGACCCCGGCGGCCCTGGCCCGAGCCACCACCGCGGGCAGCTCGTCGAGATACCGCATCGGATCGAGATGGCAATGGCTGTCGAAGAACTCCATGCCTTCCCTCCGCGCGGGTGGTGCCGGCTCCCGTGTGCCGTCGGAGAACCGGGGAT
>CALQRA010000159.1 GCA_943332855.1 Candidatus Kuenenia stuttgartensis | reverse complement strand
CGGCAGCCGCTCCTCCAGGTCTGCACGGCCCTCCTCCAAGCGGAGGTGAACATCATCCAGGCCTACCCGATCCTCGTCCGCCCGCGCGGACGGCCGGCGGTTGCCCTGATGGTCGACAACACGGAGATGGGGCTCGAGACCCTCGGCAAACGCGGCTTCACGATGATCACGGAGCGGGATCTCGACGAAGTCGAATGACGGCCCGCCACCGGGCCCGGTGTCATTCGAACATCCCGTCGGGAAGCCCTTCCACCTGCCGCACGACCACCTTCTGGATCGAGTCCCAGGCGACGGCGGTGAGCGTGACCGAGCCGTCTGCAGCCTGGCTGGCAAACAGCCCGTGGCTTCCCTGCGACCACGCCGGCTCGTACCACTCCGGCAGGATCACGCTCCCACCGACGAGGTGGAGCTCCACGATCCCGCCGTGATCCCGTTCCGCCCACAGCCGGGCGACGAGGAGGGCCGTCGGATTGGCAACCAGGGCTGCACCGCTGGCAGTCGCTGCGTCGCGCCCCTGCCCCCCAGACTCGACTCCGCCGCCGGCTCCCGGCGGGCGTCCGGCAGGTCCCAGACCGGCACCGACCGGTGCGACCGACGTCGCCGCCACGGGGGCCGCCCCGAGTGCCCCGGGGAGGCCTGTCGCCGGCGGCACCGTCAAGGCCGCAGCCCAAGCCGGTGGCGACTTGAGTGTGATCGTTCCCTCTTCCCCCGACTGCGGATCCCCTCCGGCCACGAACACGTCCCCCGGGGCCTGCGCCGGCCGGCCGGCAGGGGGAGAGGCCGGTGCGGTGATCGCCACCGAGACCGGGGGGATGACCACCGCCGTGCCGCACTTCGAGCAGGCGCCGCGTTTGCCGGCAAGCTTGGCAGGAACACTGATCCTGTGGCCGTTGGGACAGGGAAAGGTGATCGTCCCGGTGGTGGCCCGGGGAGCGTCTGCGGACGAAGGAAGCGGGGACTTCGGGTCGGCCATTACCGTTCGCCTCCTGAACCGGCCGCCTCCGACTGCGGATGCGACCTCTGTCTTCAGTCTACCACCCGCCGCTTGAGCAGCGGATCACTTGACGGCGGCCCGGCAGCCTCTGACACTTCCCCGGGGCGTCAGTCCATCGGGCCATCGGTCCATCGGTCGACCGCCCCCGCCGCGACACGGCGTTCCCCCGCCTCCGGCCGGGCAGGACGCGGTGACGGAGAGGCGGCAAGCGGAAGGTCCTCTGGGTGGGGCGATGGGTGGGCGGCCATTGTCGGGCGTTCGGCCGACGAGTCTTCGTTTCGGGTGAGATCATGGCGATTCAGGTGCTGTGCGGATCCTGCAAGGCGACCTTCACGGTCAGCGACCGGTACGCCGGCCAGACCGGTCCATGCCCGAAGTGCAAGAAGCCGATCACGATCCCGGCCACCCCGGTGAAGGCCGTCGTGATCCACGAGCCGGAGGCCCCGTCGACAACCTCCACGGCGACGGGGCGGGCACCGACGGCGCCGTTGAAGCGGACCGACCGACCTGTCTCGGCCCTCCAGTGGACCCTCGTCGGCGTCGGCACGGTGCTCGCGGTCGTGTCCGCCGCGGTGGCCCGCGTCCAGTGGGACCGCGACCCACCGGCCTGGTTCCTCCTGGCCGGTGCGGTGATCCTCGCGATCCCCTGTGCGAGATTGGGATACGCGGCGATCCGCGACCGCGAGCTCCAGCCCTACCGGGGACGGAGCCTGGCTCTCCGCACGCTCATCTGCGCCGCCGTCTACGTCGCCCTGTGGGTGGCCCGGGGATACCTCCCCGCAGAGATCGAGATGTGGGAGTGGCTCTACTACGCCCCGGTCTTCATCGCCGTCGGGGCCTTCGCCGCCTTCGCCTGCTTCGATTTCGACTCCGGCTCGGCCATCGCGCACTTCTCGCTCTTTCTCATGGTCAGCGCCGCCCTCCGCTGGCTCGCCGGCATCACGCATCTTTAAAAGCGGCGTCTCGGCTAGCCTCATCCTCCGCGGTTCCCCATGGCTTTCGACGCACTTCCGGAGTTGATCGCGGCGGAACATGCCGCCGAAGGGATCCGCATCCCCCCCGATGTGACGGTGCCGCTGACGCCGCGCGTGCGGGCCCTCGTCGACACCGCCGAGATGCGCCGCCTGGCGCGGATCAGCCAGCTCGGGCTGGTGTCGCTGGTCTATCCCGGCGCCGTCCACTCCCGCTTCGAGCACTCGCTGGGGGTCTACCGCTTGGCGCTGGCCTTCCTCGGCCGGCTCCGCCGCGATCCCCACTTCGCCGCCACGGTCGATGAAGGGGACGCCGCGGCCTTCGTCGTCGCTGCGCTCGTCCACGACATCGGGCACTGGGCCTACTGCCATCCGCTGGAGGATATGGGTCTCCCAGAACTCCCCCGGCATGAATCACTCGTCGGTGGGATTCTTGCCGCGGGGGAGCCGGCCGCGATCCTCCGGGCCGAGTGGGGGCTCGAGCCATCCCGGGTCGCGGCCCTCATCGACGGCACGGCCGACGACCCGGCCGGGATCCTCCTCCACTCCCTTCTCTCCGGGCCGATCGATGTCGACAAGATGGACTACCTCGCCCGCGACAGCCTCCACGCCGGCGTCCCCTACGGCCGTCACTTCGACCAGGATCGCCTCCTGGCGAGTCTCTGCATCGATGCCGCAGGGGAGACGCTCGCGATCACCGACAAGGGGCGGACGGCGGCCGAATTGATGGTCTTCGCCCGCTACGTGATGTTCAGCGAGGTCTACTGGCACCATGCCGTGCGGGCCGCCACGGGCATGCTCCAGCGCGCCGTCTGGCTCGTGCGCGGCGCCATCGATGCCCCCTGGCTCATCCGGGCCGATGAGCAGGGATTCATCGGCTGGCTGCGGGATGCCGCGGTGGGAACGGGGGCGGCGCCGCTGGTCGAGGGGCTGTTCGGCGCCCGTCGCTGCCTCCTCAAACGGGTGGCCACCTTCGACGCCCTCAACCACCCCCACATCCACCGTGCCCTCGCCGGCTCGCCCTACGATGCCACGACGCGTGTTGCCGCCCGGCTCGCCGAGCGCCTGTCGAGACGGCTGAGGATCGCAGTCGCCCCCGAGACCCTCCTCATCGATGCCCCCCCGGCCGAGCGCGAGGTGGAGTTCGCGCTCCAGGTGCGGCAGCGGCCGCGCGACACCGGCGACCGGGCGGATCAATGGCGGTCGCTCGCCGAACTCTCTCCCGTCGTCCGCAGCCTCGCCCACGAGCAGTTCGACGATCTCGTGAAACGGGTCCGGATCTTCGCCCCGGCCGAGACGGCCGCAGCGGTGGCGCAGGTGCCCGGGGGCATTCTCCCCGACCTGCTCGACGCGATCGCCGACGACTGACGGCTCGCTCCACACCGGAGACTGGTCAGGGGAGGGCGATGAGGACCCACGTCCGTTCGTTCGCGCCGCGGCGGACGGTGGCCTCGACCCGCCCGGCCGCCAGACCGTCGGCCGTGGTCTCGAACTCCGCCCCCCGGCCGCCGATCCGCCAGGTGAGTGAGCCGGTCTCGCGGTCGAACCGGCCAGCCACCGGCTGAACGGCATCGGAGACGGCGTCGAAGTAGTTGCCGCGCACCGTTCCATCACGATGGAGGGAGAGTTCGAGGAACAGATGCGGCGCGAGAGCTTGCTCTCCTCCGGCCGGGACTGCGGCGAACGTCCCGAGGGGGAGCCACGGCGAAGACGCGTCATCGGGCGAGAGCGAGACCGTCGCCGAGCGCAGCCGGTTCGGCTCGGGCCCGGGAGGCGGGGCGTTGTCCCCACGCACCAACACGCTCACCGTGCCGTCGGCGGCCACGGTCTCCTTCCCAAGGTCCTCCGCCGCCCGGCTTGCGGGGAGATCGGTGCGGGGCACCGGCAAAGCCCCGTCCGCGCCGGGAAAGACGACCAGGTCGGCTGCCGGGATGTCGTCGCCCACCACCGGGCTCTCAGCCGATGCTTGCAGCACCGATCGGGCTGCGGTCTCCCCATCGAAGGGTTCCCGCGCCGTCCACGCCGCCAGTTCCACGCCGCGGGGATCGACCTGGGTCGGCTCACGGGCCCCGCCGGCCAGAACGATCTCCCCCGCTCCCTCTTCCGGCCGCCACGCGCCGGGATGCTCGACACGCCACGCCCCGCTGAAGGGTGCCGGGCCGGCCCAGACGAGCGCAGCCGATCCACCAGCAGAGCCGATAGAAGGGATTGGCCCCGACGGAGTTGCCGGGAGCGCGGTTGTCTGCGGAGCCTTGTCGTTGATTTTTTTGCCCGGCGGAGGCGTCCCCTTCCCCGGCTGCTTCCCGTCTGACTTCCCTGATTGGGGGCCCGCCGTGGCCGATTTGGGGGTCGACGACGGCGCCGCGGAGGGCTGGGCCCCGGTCCGTGGAGCGGCCGCCGGCGGCGGGGCGGGCTGAGTCCGCGGCGGAGGGGGAGCGGTCCGCCACCGCCGTCCGGGACGCTGGGCCTGGGCCGGCAGGCTCGTCGCCACAAGCAGGAGGATCGCCACCGGCGCCCAGATCAGAGGCCGCACCGGCGTCTCCCAACGCTTCTTCGAGGCTGGCCGATCATCCCTGCCGAACAGACTGCCTGCGGTCATGGTCGTCTCCTGGAAACCGATTCACCCGATCGCACCGCACGCCTCAAAAAAAACCGGAGACGCCGTCGGACGGCGTCTCCGGAGATTCATCGGCGCGCTTCGCCGTACCCCTCACTCGAGCGTCAATCCAAGCGTCACTCGACGGGACCGCCAGGCAGCTTGCCCATCTTGATGAGCTCGCCGAACGTCGGCCCGCCGTCGGCGCTCTTCATCGCCGCGACCGTCTCGAGGGCCTTGCGGATCTTCTCCATGTTCTTGGCATCTTCCTTCTTGTCGAGAAGGTCGGCCAGGGCTTCGCCGTAGGCGTTGCGCTCTTTCTTTTCCTTCCCCTTGTGGCAAACGTTGCACTTGGCCGTATCGACGGCAGCGGCCAGCGCTTTTTCGGCGGGATCACTGCTGTCCGGCTTGACGTACACAGCCTTGAACTCGTCCTGGAACTGCTTGATCGCGAACGCCGGACGGGCAAGGCCCCCCAAGACGATCCCCACGGCCACGGACGTTACCACGAGCAAAACACGGCCCCGCTTCATCGGCTGCACTCCTGGGTCGGAAAGGACATTCTGGTCTCCATCACTAGACCGTGCGGCCGCGTCGGATGTCAAGAATCGGGTCGCCGCGGCGTCTCGACCGCGGGCATCGCTGGGAAATCCCACGGGTTTCCCTCGCTCCACCCCCCGACTGAGCCCTCATGACGGAGGGGCGGATTGACCGCCGAAAAGGGGATCTCCTCGCGCTCGGCGGCCCCGTCGATCCGTCGGAAGCTCGCCCCCCCTTCGTACCTCCCCCCGGCGTCGGTCCATTTGATCGCCGCGCGGTGGGCGTCGGGCTGGCCGATGCCGGCCTGCTCGAGGAACGGCCGCCCCGGAGGGGTGAGGAACCGACAGCGTTCGGTCGTGACCCGGAGGATCGGCATCACCGGGAGGCCCGGCGCATCGACAAGCTGGGCGAAGCCCTCTCGATTGGCTAGGAGCGCGTCGCGCAGAACGAGCTTGATGGTTGTCGCCGTTTTCCCCTCCGGCCCCCCCTCGGCGTGGAGGAAGCGGCCGCCGGTCACACACCGTCCGCCGGACCAGACTACCGCCAGGGCCGCTCCGCCTTCGGCCGACAGGAGGGTCCCCGCGCCGATCGCCTGGACGCCCGAAAACCGCACGACCGACTCAGCCGGGTTGCCTCTCGGTTCGCTCCCTTCCTCCTGGCCGGCGGGTCTCTCGGCCCCGGTGTCTTCCCGCGGAGCGTCGCGTCGGTCCCCGAGCACGAACACGGCTACCCCGTCCCGCGCCCCACGCTCGGCCATTCCACCCCCCTCCCGGATCTCGAGGAGCGCGCCCTCCGCCTCGAGCGTCGCCCCCCGACCGAGGGCAAACAGCGCCGAGGTTCCCGAGGACGCCGGCACGAGACGCAGACCGACCCCCTCGAGCACGAAGCTCCCCGACACGACCGTCAGCCCCGCGGCGGGACGGCTGCCGGCCGGCGGCGAAAATCGCAGCACGGGATCGTGGCCCGGGGCTGCCCGGAGGGTCAGCCGCCGGCCCACCATGACACAGGGCTCCTCGTCCCGGACGCCACTGAAGGCGCACTCGACGACATCGCCGTCTTCCGCCACCCCAATCGCTGCGGCAAGCGAGGCAACATCTCCGAGGCCCGACGGGCCGTCGACGATCCGCCAGATCCGCCGTGGGGTCGCCACCCGATCGCCGGCGGGATTCCCGGCTTCACCAACGCCCCCATCGACCGCCAGCGGGGAGGTCGCCGCGAGTCGCCACTTGCGGATCTTCGGCAGCCCCCACAGCCCGGCGATCGTGGCCAGCAGCGCCACCACCGGCAGGATCCAGGGCCAGGATGAACCCGCGGCCCGCGGCAGGACCAGATCGGAGCCCCGCGCCCCTTCGACATCGAGGTCGATGCCGAGTGTGCCGGCGATCGCAACCAGATCAGCCACGAGTTGTGCCGGGGTCTGGTATCGTTCGAGAGGCTCTTTCTGCAGGAGCCGCTCGACGACCGCCTCGAGGCCGAGCGGGATGTCGTCACGGTCGGCGGCGACCGGCGGCGGCGGGCTCTGCTGGTGCTGGAGGAGTTTTTGAACGGCCGTGCCGTCGGCAAACGGCGGGCGCCCGCTGAGCATGAAAAAGAGCGTGCAGCCGAGCGAATAGAGATCGCTGCGCACATCCGCCGCGCGGGGATCCCTGGCCTGTTCCGGCGAGATGTAATCGTACGTGCCGAGCGTCATCCCGCTCTCGGTGAGATCGGGGACCCCACCGACCGCCGGCAACCGCGCCAGGCCCATGTCAACCAGCCGCGCCCGCCCCGCCGGGGTGACGATGATGTTCGACGGCTTGATGTCGCGGTGGACGACGCCGCGCTCCGAGGCATGCTCGAGGGCCTCGGCGACCTGCGCGGTGAATCGGAGGGCCCGCGGCACATCGAGCGGCCCCTCGTCATGGACGACGTCGCGGAGATTTGTCCCCTCGATGAACTCAAAAACGATGTAGTGCCAGCCGGCATCGGAGCCGACGGCGTGCACCCGGCCGATGTTCTCGTGATCGAGCCGGGCGGCGAGTTGAGCCTCGTTCTTGAAACGCCGGAGCATGTCGACGTCGGACGAGTGCTGGCGGGAGAGCACCTTCACCGCCACCACCCGGTCGAGCGTCGTGTCGGTGGCCCGGAACACCGCCCCCATCCCCCCACCGCCGACAAACTGATTGAGATGGTAGGGGCCGAGGGAGTGCCCCTCGAGGGCCCGACCGATCTCCTCCATCGTCGTCGCCATCACGGGGGGCGTCGGCCGACCCGCCGAGATCGCCGTGCCGTCGGCATCGGCGGCCGGGGGGCTGACCGGCAGCCGGCCGCCGGTCGTCGTGTCACCGGAGGGTGGCGGGGGAAAAGCTTCCATCAACGGAACACGGCGGAGGGAAACGAGAAGATCTCCACTAGGATACCTCCGGCTCCCCGATCCCCCGCGCGTCCCCCGGAATCCTTGCCATGTCCACGCAATCCCCTCCAGCACGCGATTCCGATCCGGAAGTCCTCCCGAACATCCGCGGCCGGGGCGACGGGCCGGTCGGCGGCGCCCGACTGCTGGCTGGGATCGGGACGTCGGCGCTGCGGCTCGGCGTGGTCCTCGTCATCCTCGGCGTCCTCGCCCTCCTCGCGCCGTGGGGGGCGGCCACCGCCATCGACGTGGCCTGCGGGGTCGTCCTCGCCACGGCTGGGATCGCCCAGATCATGCTCTCGGCCAGCGCCTTCGACTGGCGCGGATTCTGGCTGTCACTGGTCTGCGGGGCGATTTCGCTGATGGCAGGGACGGCGATGCTCGCCATTCCCCGCACCGGCATCGAGGCGATCGTCGTCTTCGTCGGGCTGGCGTTCCTCTTCGAGGCTGCCGCCAAGATCGCCGCTGCCTGGGCGCTGCGCGATGCCTTCCCCTGGGTGTGGCTGCTGGGCGATGGCCTGCTCACGGCGGTCCTCGGCTCGATTCTCGTCACGGCCCGTCCGGACGATGCCGGCACGCTTCTCGGCGTGCTGATTGGCGTGAATCTCCTCTCCAGCGGGCTGACGTTCGCGTTCACCGGCTGGAGCCTGCGGCAGCGGGTGACGGCCGGGCCGTGAGGCGCAGAAACCTGACCAGGAAAAACAGCCCCGTCCCGACCATCCACGGCAGGTATCCCGCCCACACGCCGGCCGCCCCCCAGCCGCAGCGAAAGGTGAGAAACCAGACCGTCGGCAAGCTCAAGGCCCAGTAGCAGACGGCATTGGCCAGCATCGGGACACGGTTGTCGAGGAGGCCGCGGAGGGCCCCCAGGCTGACCGACTGGATCACGTCGGAAACTTGATAGATCCCGGCGATGCTCACGAGGGTCCCTGCCAGGGCGGCCACCTCGGGATCATCGGTGAACAGCCGCGCCAACCACCCCCCGCTAGCCATGTAGAACGCCGCACACACCGCCATCAGGCCGGTGCCGAGGAGCATCGCGGCGATGCCGGTCCGCCGGGCGGCCTCCATGTCGCCGGCACCGGCTGCCTGCGCCACACGAACCCCGGTCGCCATCGACAGCGAGACGGGCACCATCCAGGCCAGCGACGCGATTCCCACCGTCACCTGATTCGCCGCCAGGGCCGTCGTCCCCACCCAGCCGAGCATGATCGCCCCGACAGCGAACGCGCCCCCCTCGAGAACATCCTGCGCCGCCAGCGGCAGTCCCTGCCGGAAGAGGCGGCCGATGGCCGCGATGACCGAGCGATCCCGTGGGAGCGCGGCCCGGTCGCCACGCTGTCGGCCCGCCACGCGGGGGTCGGAGAGCATCCATACCGCCAACGCCGCCGCATGCACCCAGCGGGCCACGAACGTTGCCCAGCCGGCCCCCGGCAGGCCGAGCGCGGGGAATCCCGCATGGCCGAAGACGAGACACCACGCGAGGAGGGCATTGAGGACGACCGCCAAGAACATGAATCCGAACACCGGCCAGGGGCGGTCGACGGCTTCGGCCACCTGCCCGAGCACGACGGCGAGAATCGCCCCAGGCATCGACCAGGCGATGAGGAGGAGGTAGCCCCAGGCGGCGCCGGCGACGTCGGGGGGCTGCCCGAGAACCTCGAGCAGCGGCACCACGCCGGTGAGGGCGACGGCGATCACGCCCCCGATCATCAGCGCAAGCCACGCCCCCGCCTCCGCCGTTCGGGAGACACCGTCCCGATCCCCGCCTCCATGCAACTGGGCGATCGTCGGCGACACCGCCCCGACGGCGCCGTACGCGAAATAGAGGGCAAACATCACGAAGTTGCCCGCCAGGGAGGCGGCCGCGAGTTCGATCGCGCCAACATGCCCGATGAGGAGCGTGTCGGTGAGTTGCAGCAGCACCTGCCCAGCCTGCCCGAGCAGCATCGGAGCGGCGAGCGCCAGCAGAGGGACAACCACCGGCCATCGCCCCGTTGCCTTGGCGGCCAGAGGGATGCTCGTCGGCGGATCATCGGGAAAAGGCATAGATCCTCCCCTCGCAGCCGGCTGGTGCCTGGATCGTAGCTCCTCCGAGCATTTCCAAAGCGCGCTCTTCCCGGAAAGCCATCAACAAAACAATCCCGCCCCCGGGCGATGCCGGGGGCGGGATTGATGGATTGATTCGATCCGAAAGCAGTCGGATCAGCCAGCGGCCCGGGCGAGGGCGAGCTTGCGACGCTTCATGAACTGGAAGCCGATCAGGCCACCGATCCCCATCGCCGCGGCCACCATGTTGCCCGGCTCCGGCACAGCCACCGCAGCGACGCGGAAGCCGATCGTCGCGGTGCCGAGCCCCTCGGTCGCATTCGGGGCACCGAGGCGGAACTCACCGGTGCTGTTGGAGTTCCATGAGTTGAGCCCGGCCGCCGTCGTCGCGAAGCTGCCACCGAGAGCCTGATACTTCCCGGCATCGAGCCCCGTCCCGGTCGTGTCGGTCATCTGTGTCACGTTGCCGAGCATGTCGAACAGGCCGTAGGTCGACTTCGTGTTCACGTAGGTTCCCACATTCGTCATCTTCAAGGAATCCGCGGCGGCGTCGGCAGCACGGAAGTTGGCACTGTTTGCCGCCGTCACCGTTTCGTTCCCAGCCGGCAGAACAGCCGTCGGAGTCGAGTTGCTCGTCGTCGGCCAGAGATAGTAGTTTTGGGCGGCCGCGTTGTAGAACGCAGCCTTCGTCCACTCGTCCGCACTCGGCAGGAAGATCTGTGCATTTGCATTGCGGGCCACGATGTTCCCCGTCGTCTGCCCATTGAGCGTGTAGCTCCCCGTCTCCGTCGCCGAAGCCGACGCACTCTGGCCGTTGGCGTACCAGTTCACGAACCGGGCCGCGGAGAACCAGTTGACGAAGTTCACCGGCTTGGACGCGAAGGCGGAGTCGGTCAGCGAGTAGCTGTAGCTCCCGGCCGAACCTGACCGCGAGATCGCCGCTGGTGTGGTGGCGACCTGCGTCTTACCGATGCTCCCATTCCACACGCCGTACAGCCCCTGCTTGCCGGCGTCCGAGCCATTGAGGAAGTCGACGTACTGCGAGATCGTCGTGTCGTAGGCCGAGATCTTGTAGTTGGTCGTCACCCGGCCGAGGCCGGTCGCTGTGTTCGGGGCGTTCCCGATGCTCCCCACCGGCTGCCAGGTGAAGTTGTCAGCCGAAGCCGGCGACAGGAGGGCGAAAACCACCAGGGCGACGGCCCCGGCGAAGGCACGCAGGTTGGCAAGCCGGGCTCCGGCGCCAGTGCCCCACGTG
>CALQRA010000158.1 GCA_943332855.1 Candidatus Kuenenia stuttgartensis | reverse complement strand
TTCAAGGTTTCGATCTGCTCTGGTTCGAGCGGCTCCCCCTCCCCCTCCGGCGGCATGCGCTCGGCCGGGTCAGTGTGGATGAGCCGCGCGACAAGCGTACCGGCCGCCGGGTCTCCGGGCACGACGACGGGGCCGGCATCCCCCCCGGCCAGGAGCCCTGCCGCGGTGTCGACCCGCAGGCCGGCCTGTTGGGCCAGCGCCCCGTGGCAGGCAAAGCAGCGGTCGGCGAACACGCCTTTGAGGGAGCCGCTCCAGGTGGCGGCGTCGGCTGCGGATACCGGCCGGCCGGTGATCGCGGCGCACGCCAGCGCCATGGCCAGCAGCGCGGCGTTGGCGGGACGGGGAGGCGTCATGGCGGAAGGGGATCCGGAGGGCGACAACGGGCTCCGGAAATCATACCTCCCGAGCCGCAGGCGATTCCCGACGGAGGTCTACGGATTCAAGAGAAAACGTAGTTGCCACAACTCCCGGGCGCCAGGACTTGGCGAGGGGTTGCCCATGCCCCGGGAGCCGGGCTTGACGGCAAGCGGAGCCATGGATGGCGGAGCGCAGGCGGCATGCAGCGAGCGCAGGCCAAGGAAGGCCGAAGCGAGCGTCCGGCGACGGGGCGTGGACAGCCCCGAAGCGCCGCAAGACTTCGAATCAGGGCCCGCAACCGTTCAGTCGCTGTCCGCATCGTCTCTGGGGAAGTCGACGTCGATGTAGCCGATCATCATCTCCTCCCAGGTCTGCTCCCCCCACATGACGTTTTGTGTCGGATCGGGGTTGGCGAGATTGGCGGAGGAGTTGTCGAACAGGGCATCGCAGACGATCCGTGAACCGGGCTCGAGCTCGCGCGACTCCGCGAGCGTGTAATAGCTCTGCCAGCCGAAGTCGAAGGCCGGGACGTCGAGGAGGATCTCCGCTTCGCGTCCCGGCTGCTCGAGGGTGTAGCGGAAGGCCTTGCCGCGCAGGTGCATGTGGGGCATGAAGGAGAGGAGGCGCGTCGGCCGCTTGACCGGGACCTGGGATTGCACCGGATGGGCACTCTCCCCCGCCGGGATCAGGAACCGGGGATTGGCAATGCCGACGGTCAGCGCCTCGCGCTGCGGCGGCTCCTTGGCGAGGATCAGGCCGACCTTCGAGCGGTCGGTCGTGGCGAGGCCGTTGGGGGTGTAGTGGATTTGGAAGCGGAGCGTGCTGCCGGCAGGGATCCGCTTTGCCGTGCCTTCCGGATAGACGCTCGGCATGTCACCGGGGGCGTAGCCGCAGAGGTGGCCGAAGCCATCGGGACCGCGCCCGCGCGGCTGCCCCGGCGCGTCGACGTAGACAATGATGTGATGGACAACGCCGTGGTCGCCAGGGACCGCCTCGGCCGCCTGCACCCACATGTCTTCGGTGAAGTTCGTCGGCACCGAGATATTCACGTAGGGCATCGTTCCCTGGGCGGGGATGGTCGTCGGCTCGGGGATCTCGAAGACGAGGTCGGGGGTGCCGATCGACCAGCCCTCCGGAAAGGTCCGCGGCGCCGGTTCCTCCCCCTCGCCGCGCGGCGCCCCGTCGGCCACCCACGTGATCAACGTCGCGCGGTCGGCGGCGGAGAGCCTCCGGACGTTTGCGAAATGGCCATGGCGCGGGTCGGCATGCCAGGGGGGCATGCGCCGATTCTCCACGACCTCACCGAGCATCGCCGAGTGGGCGTAGGCGTCATCGTAGGTAAGGAGCGAGAAGCCGCCGACCTGACCCGGCCGATGGCATGACTGGCATTTGGCCTGGAGAATCCCGGCCACGTCGCTCGTCCAGGTGACTGGCCCGGCGAGCGGTGGGGCGGGGTCGTGCTCGTCGAGCCAAGCCGCGATCACGGAGCTCGTCGGCCGGACTCGTTCGAGGCCGGCGAGCTTCGACTTCTCCGGCGCCACTTTCGTCAGCCGGCAGCCTTGGACGGGCGTGGCGCGGGGATCGATCCGCTTCGGATTGCCGTCGAGGACCGCGTCGATCGCATCGACGAGCCAGGTGTGGCGTGGCTCGGCGAGGGAGGCATCGTAGCCGTATTGATCGTCGATGGCGCCGCGGTAGCGCATCGTGCCGCGGAGATCGACGAGGACCGCCTCGTTCGACCGCTCCACCATCACCGCGTCGGCGAGCTTGTTCCCCTCGTCGTGGAGGATCGGGATCGCCACCTGCCGCTCGGTGGCCCAGGCCTTCAGTTCCTCCGCCGTCTCGCCCGCCCCCGAGGCCACGCCGAAGAACAGCACCCCCTTCGCCTCGTAGGCCTTTGCGAGCTCGGCGAGGCGGGGGAGATATTTGTCGCCGAGGGGGCAGCCGGGAGAGACGAAGACGAGGACCGCGGCCTTCACCTGCCGCGTCCCGAGGAGTTGGCCGAAGAGGCGGTTGCCCATGGCGAGCCCGTAGAACCAGGTCTCGTCACCGGTGACGACGTTCGGGAGGCGGAAGTCGCCGACCCGCGTGCCGACGAGCCGGTCGATGGCGGGGGCCTCGTCGCCGCGCGTCGGCGGGCACAGCAGTCCGGCTGCCAGCACGAGGCAGAGCGGGAACCAGGAACGGCGAGGGGAGGGGGTGGGCACGGGCACCTCCAAGCGAAGGAACGGGAAAACCGGATCACGCCAGCATAGTAGACGTCGGTCAGGATTCGATGAACCGCATGTTTTCCGGGAAAGGGACGATTCCATCGCCCCCCGTCGGCTTGCGTATGATGAGGCTTCCCGATGCCCCGACCGGGGGAGCCCCAATCGGTCCGATCCGCTGCCGTCATCCCGCCCCAGGAACCTCCTCCCCATGAAGCCCCGCGAAGTGCTGGCGATGTGCCGAGAGAAGGAGGTCAAGGCGGTTGATCTGCGGTTTTCCGACTTCCTCGGTGCCTGGCAGCATCTCACGATCCCGGTCGGGAAGCTCGAGGAGGATACGTTCGGCGACGGCCTCGGCTTCGACGGCTCGAGCCTCCGCGGCTGGCAGCGCGTCGACGAGAGTGACATGCTCCTCGTCCCCCAGCCCGACACGGCGGTCGTCGATCCCTTCACGGCCCTCCCCACGCTGTCGATGATCTGCAACATCCAGGATCCGATCACCCGCGAGGACTACTCCCGCGATCCGCGCTACGTCGCCCGCAAGGCGGTCAATTATCTCAAGAGCACCGGGATCGCCGATACCTGCTTCGTCGGGCCGGAGGCGGAGTTCTTCGTTTTCGACGATGTCCGCTTCGACCAAAACGCCCACGAGGGCTACTACCACGTCGATTCCTCCGAGGCGGAATGGAACCGCGGGCGGAAGGAGGGGCCGAACCTCGGCGGCAAGCTCCGCTTCAAGGAGGGGAATTGCCCGTTGCCACCAGGCGACCAGTTGATGGACCTGCGCAACGAGATGATGCAGGCGATGATCCAGTCGGGGATCGACGTCGAGGCCCAGCATCACGAGGTGGCCACCGCGGGGCAGTGCGAGATCGACATGCACTACCAGGAATTGGTGCGGATGGCCGATCAGGTCTGCCTCTACAAATACATCGTCAAGAACGTCGCCCGCCGCCACGGGAAGACGGCGACCTTCATGCCGAAGCCGATCCACGGCGACAACGGCTCGGGGATGCACGTCCATCTCTCGCTGTGGCGGGAGGGCCAGCCGCTGTTCGCCGGCACCGGCTACGCCGGGCTCTCCGAGATGGCTTTGCTTGCCATCGGCGGCATCCTCCGCCATGCCCCAGCACTGCTGGCCCTCACCAACCCGACGACCAACAGCTACAAGCGGCTCGTCCCCGGCTACGAAGCGCCGGTCAATCTCGCCTACTCCCAGCGCAATCGATCCGCCGCCTGCCGGATCCCGATGTACTCGACCAACCCGAAGACAAAGCGGGTCGAGTTTCGTTGCCCCGACCCGACCTGCAACCCCTACTTCGCCTTCTCGGCGATCCTCCTGGCGGCGATCGACGGCATCCAGAACAAGCTCCATCCGGGGGAGCCGCTCGACCGCGACATCTACGATCTCCCGGCGGAGGAGTTTAAGAAGGTGCCGCGGGCGCCGGGCTCGCTCGAGGAGGCGCTTGCGGCCCTCGAGGCCGACCACGACTTCCTCCTCCGGGGAGACGTCTTCACCCCCGACGTCCTTGAGCACTGGGTGAAGCACAAGCGCGAGGAGGAGATCGCCCCGATGCGCCTCCGGCCGCACCCGTACGAGTTTTGCCTCTACTACGACGTGTGAGCGGCCACGCGGCTCAGAGAAACCTTCGCGGCGAGAAGGGGGCTGGGTCGAGGTGGGGGGGCAGGCCCTCCATCAGCTCGGCGACGAGCCTCCCGGTCGCCGTTGCCAGGCTCATCCCCAGCATGTTGTGGCCGGTGGCGAGGAAGGCGTTGGAGAGGCGTGGCGTCGGCCCGATGATCGGCAGGCTGTCCCAGGTCATCGGCCGCCAGCCGTACCAGGTCTCTTCCGGCCCAGCGCCTGAGGGGGAGACGAGATAGGGCTTGGCCGAGTCGTGCAACTGCCGGATGCGTTTGGCGGGGATCGAGGTGTCGTAGCCGGCAAACTCCATCATCGAGCCGAGCCGGTAGCCATCGGCAAACGGCGAGACGCCGATCCGATGCTCGGGGAAGAGCATCGGATGAGCCGGGCAGGGATCGGGGCGGTGCATCGTCACTGAATAGCCCTTCCCCTGCTCGATCGGGATCGGGCACTCGAGCTCCTTGGCCAGCCGCGGGCTCCAGGCGCCGAGGGCAAACACATAGCGATCGGCGGCGAGGGATCCCTGCGAGGTGGCAAGCGAGGTCACTTTGCCCCCCGATCGCTCCACCCCCTCGAGCCGGCAGTGCTCGATGAAGCGGACGCCGCGCGTGACGAGCCGCTGCGACCAGCTCGCCATCAGCCGATCGGGGCGGAGGGAGGCATCGCCGGGGTAGTGATAGGCGCCGGCGAGGCCCGATTTCAGCGCCGGATCGAAGGCCGGCAGGGCCGACCCATCGAGGCGCACCGCGGGGACGCCGAAGTGCTCGGTGAGGAGCTTGTCAGTCTCCGCGAAGGAACGCATCCCCCGATCGGTCCGCAGGACATAGAGGAGCCCCGTCTCCTGCCACTGGCAGTCGAGCCCCTCGTCGCGGACCAGTCGCCGGTATTCGGCGATCGAGGCGTCGAGGATCCCCTTGAGGTGGACGCCGACTTCGAGGACCTGCTTGTGGGTGCAGCGCCGGGCGAACTGCCACATCCATTTGAAAAGGGCCGGGTCGAGGCGCGGCTTGACCCGGAACGGAGCGTTGGGAGTGAACAGCGACTTGAACGCCACACCGAAGGCGCCTGGTTCGGTGAGCGGGAGGACATGGCTTGGGCAGATGTAGCCGCAGTTGCCGCCGGAGCAGGCAGCGCCGATCGTCCCCTGATCGATCACCGTCACCCTCAAGCCCGCCGCGGCGAGGTAGTGGGCGCACGCCACCCCGATCACCCCAGCGCCGACGACGATCACGTCGGGGCGGGCGTGTCGGTCAGACCTGGGGGCGGAGGCGTCGTCGCGAGTCATGATGTCGTCCCGAAGACGATCCCCGCGGCAAACGGATCGCCGGGCTGGCGAATGAGGGTGGCCTCCCCGCAAACATAGGCGCGCCCGCGGATCGTGGGGATGATCGCGCCGCCGTCGCCGTGGCGGTAGCTGGCCGTAAAGCGGCTGCCGATGATGCTCTCCTGCACCCACGGCTCCCCCGATGCAAGCTTGCCATCGGCCGCGAGGCAGGCGATTTTGGCGCTTGTGCCGGTGCCGCAGGGGGAGCGGTCAAAGGCCCCCCCGGGGCAGAGAACGAAATTGCGGCTGTCGGCAGCGGTTATCTGCGGAGGACCGAAGAACTCGATGTGGTCGATCTCCGCGCCGTCGGCGCCGGTGATCCCCTGCCGGACAAGCCCGCGGCGGACGGCTTCGGCGGCAGCCGTGAGCCTGGCGATGTTGCCGGGAACGAGATCGCAGGGGGCGCTCGAGACGAGGAAAAACCAGTTTCCCCCCCAGGCGACGTCGCCGACGATGCTCCCGAGCCCCTCGACGTCGAGGCTCACCCCGGCTCGGTGGCGCCAGGAGGGGACATTGTCGATCGCCACCTCGTGGGCGTCGAGCAGTTCGATCCCGACGGTGCCGACGGGGGTTTCGAGGCGGTGGCGGCCGGGACCGATCCGCCCCAGCTGCGCGAGCGTCACCGCGACGCCGATCGTCCCGTGGCCGCACATCCCCAGGTAGCCCGAGTTGTTGAAGAAGATCACGCCGGCGGCGCAGGTGCGGTCTTCAGGCTCCACAAGCAACGCCCCCACCAGCGCGTCGGAACCGCGCGGCTCGAGGATCACGCTGCGGCGGAAGTCGTCGTGCGCTGCGCGGAAGCGCTCGAGCCTGTCGGCGAGGGGCCCCCGGCCGAGATCGGGGCCACCGTCGATGACGACGCGCGTCGGCTCCCCCTCGGTGTGTGAATCGACGACATGAATTGCCTCGTGGCGGCCGTTCATCCCCGTGCTCCCGGCCAGGCCTTCCACCACTCCCGAAACAAGGCCCACTGCGCGTGCGTGTGGGCCCGCTGGGTCGGGGAGAGGGTGTCGCTGGGATTGATCTGATGCTCGTACGCGGCGTGCCCCTCGAGCACCATCAAGTGCTTGTAGTGGAGGACGAGATCGGGTCCCTCGTCGAAGGTGGAGAGGACGCGGAGGGCCTCGTCGAGCTCGAGGGCGAGGCGGCGGGCCTCGACGTCGCCTGCGGCCGCGCGCTGGCACAGCGCCACCAGCCGCAGCACCGGCCCCGGCAGGGCGTTGCCGATCCCGGTGATCGCGCCGACGGCGCCGCAGCGGACGAAGCCGTGGAACACCTGCGTGTCGACGCCGACCATGAGGGCGAGGTCGGGATCACCCGAGGTGATGAAGCCGGCGGCGTAGCTCAGCGACTCGGCGCCACCAAACTCCTTGAAGCCGACGAGGTTCTTGTGGCTCCGTCGCAAGTCTGCAAACAGCTCGGCGCGGGTCTGGAAGCCGTAGTAAGGGCTGTTGTAGATCACGGCGGGGAGATCGCCGCCGGCCGTGAGCACCTCCGCGAAGTGGGCTTTCTGCGCCGCAGGCGCGCTGCCGCGCGACAGAAGCCGGGGGATGACCATCAAGCCCACGGCCCCGACCTTGCGGGCGTGGGCCGCATGGGCAACAGCGGCCCGCGGGCTCTGGGCACCGGTGCCGACGACGACCGGCACACCCGCCTCGACGAGGAGCCGGACGCCGGTCTGCCGCTCCTCGTCGGTGAGCAGCGGCCAGTCCCCCATCGAGCCGCAGTAGACGACCGCGCTCATCCCTGCGGCGACGAGCCTCTGCGCGGTGCGCACGAGCTCCTCGTGGTCGAGCGAGCGGTCGGGCCGGCAGGGGGTCATGAGCGCCGGCATGCAACCGCTGAAGACGTCGGAGCCTTGAAGCATGTCGATTCACCTCGGAGGTCGAGCCGCCCGCGCGCCGCTGGGCGTGACGAGAAGCGGGCCATGATAGCGATACGGCCGGCGTGACGGAGATCACGCCAAGATGGCGGAGCGTCAGTCGCGGAGCTTCTTCGACAGGCTCTCGCCGAGGCGGCGGACGGTGGTGCTGAAGTCGTCGCGGGCCAGATGAGCCCGGATCACGCTGATTCCGGATGTGTCGGCCATGGCGGCCGTCAGCGCCCGGTCGAAATCCCCCTCCGTGCGGGCCTCGTAACCGGTGCCTCCGCCGAGGACCTCGGGGAGCTTCTCGTAGCGCCAGGGATTGATGTCGTTGAAGGGGCCGTCGAGGATCACCCGTTCGGTGCCGTAGCCGCCGTTGTCGAGGATGATGATCGTGGCGGAAAGGCGCCTGCCGACGAGCGTGGAGAGCTCCATCCCGGTCATCTGGAAGGCGCCGTCGCCGACGAGGGTGATGATCTTCGATTCGGGGCGGGCACAGCGGGCACCGAGCGTGGCCGGCACGCCGAAGCCCATCGAGGTGTAGTAGGCGGGCGAGACGTATTCCGTCTGCCCGCGGATCACCAGCTCACTCGAGGCGAAGAGGGAGTCGCCGACGTCGGCGATCACGATCGTGCCGTCTTCGATCCCGCCGTCGAGCCGGTGGATGAGCCGGGAGATCGTCAGCGGCGCGTCGGCGCGGAGCTCGTACGTGCCGGCGACCGTGGCCGGGCCGGGGGGGAGGACGCGGCGGGCGGCTTTGGGTTTCGCCAAAGCCAGCTCGCGGATGAAATCCTCGAGGAGCACGCCTTGGAAGTGGTGGTGGCTGATCCGCAGGTCTTCGCTCGTGGCATGGATCGTCCGCCGCGGATCGAGGTTGGCGGTGAAGATGCCGAGATCGATGTCGGTGAGGATCGTGCCGAGGAGGATGCGGCAGTCGCTCGACTCGACGAACTCCGTCACCTCGCGGCGCCCCATCCCCCCTTCATAGAGGCCGATGTAGAGCGGATGGATCTCGCTGACGACACTCTTGCCAAGGAGCGTCGAGGCGACGGCGATCCCTGCGGCTTCGGCCAGCGCGATCGCATCGGCCTGGAGCCCGTAGCGCTGCAGCTCGACGCCGGCGATGATCACCGGAGCCTTGGCCTGCTCGATCCGCTCGACGGCCTCACGAACCGCCTCGGCCAGCGCCGCCGGATCGCTGACGCGCGGCGGGGCGGAGTAGGGGCGGATCGAATCGGGGACGACGTCGACCATGTCGCGCGGCAGCTCGATGTAGACAGGGCGCTTCTGCCGGAAGCAGACGTCGAGGACCCGGTCGATCTCGCGGAAGGCGGTGTCGGGATCGGTGATCTCGGCGCACGCCGCCGTCACCTTCTCGAAGACTTCGAACTGCGTCGACCACTCACGGACGCAGTGATGGAGAAGTGGCCGTTCGCTCCGTTCGCTCAAGCCCGGAGCCCCGGAGATCACCACCACCGGGCTCTTCTCCGCCCAGGCCCCGGCGGTCGAGTTGACGACCGAGAGCCCCCCCACGCCGTAGGTGACGCACAACGCGCCGATGCCGTTGATCCGGGCGTAGGCGTCGGCGGCGTAGCCGGCGCAGTCCTCACGCGTGCAGTTGACCAGCTCGAGCGGGCTCTGCTGGAGCATCGCGTAGAACCCGAGCACATAGTCGCCCGGGACGCCGAAGACATGGCGGAGAGAATAGTCACCGAGGCGGCGGATCAGGTATTCCCCGATCGAGAGTTGCGTGACGCTCCGGGAACGGTCAGCGTGACGCTGTGGACGCTTGGTCATGATTCTCCCCTTCACGTGCGGCTGCGGAGAATCCCGTCAGCACGACAGACCAGGCCGGCCGAGCCGACCGCTCACCACACCGTCTTGCCGCCGTTGACGGCGATCGTTTGACCGGTCACGAAGGCCGCCTCGTTGCTGGCCAGATACGCCGCCGCCCAGCCGACATCCTCCGGAATCCCCCAGCGGGCCGCGGGCACCGTCGCCAGGTAGGCGTCCTTGTCGGCCTGCGGATCGTTTTCGTGGCGCTCCACGGGGATCCAACCGGGGGCGATCATGTTGACGGTGATGCCGTGAGGGGCGAGCTCGCGCGCCATGCTCCGCGACCAGCCTGTCTGGCCCCCCTTGGCGGCGACGTAGGCGGAGAAGGGGGAGACGCCGAGGAGGAAGACTTCGCTCGTGATATTGATGAGTCGTCCGGTGCCGCGCTCCTTCATTGAGGGGAGAGCGCGGCGCGCCAGGAGATAGGGGCTCTTCACGAAGAAGTCGAGCATCTCCTGGTAGAAGGCCCAGTCATACTCCTCGATCGGTTTTTGCGGTTGGGCCGGCGTGGCGTTCATGACGATGATGTCGACGGCCCCGAGCATCCGTTCGATCCCCATGAACATCCCGTCGATCTCGGCGGCATCGGTGACGTCGCCCCGGTAGAGGTCGGCCGTCACCCCAGCGTCGCGCACCTCGTGGAGCGCCTTCTCGGCGCGGGCTTGGTTGTTGGCGTAGTTCATCGCCACCTTGGCGCCGGCGAGTCCCAAGCACTTGGCCGTGGCGAGGCCGAGGCCGGTCGACGAGCCGGTCACGAGGGCCACCTTGCCGGCGAGGGAGAACGGGCGGGCAGGGGGAGGGGAGACGGTCATGGTGGAGCTGATGGGTTCGGGGGAAAGAAATCGGCGAACGAGTGGCGCTATCATAACGGGGGCGGCTCACGGCGCCGCAGGGACTCTTCCCCCCTGGAAAACCGACCCCGCCCGGGCCACCGATGATGGGTAGAATGATCCTTCCCCCTTGGCAGGAGGTGCCGTGACGATTCACCCTATTCGACATCCGTGGGCCCTGGCGCCGGTCGCTCTGGCTTCGATCCTGATGGCGACGTCGGCCGGCCAGTGGGCCGCCGCTGACCCCGTCGATTTTTCCCGCGACGTCCAGCCGCTCCTCGCCCGCCGCTGCCTCTCCTGCCACGGTCCCGACACGCAGGAGGGGGGCTTGCGCCTCGACTCCGCCGACGGGGCAACCAGCGAGCTTCCCTCCGGGGGCCGAGCGATCGTGCCGGGAAGTGCCGACACCAGTCTGGTGCTCGAGCGGATCACCTCCACCGACCCCGACCTGCAGATGCCCCCCGAAGGCGCGCGGCTCACTCCGGCCCAGGTGGCGTCGCTGCGGGATTGGATCGGTGAGGGGGGGGAGTGGAAGGAACACTGGGCGTTTCGCGCGCCGGGCCGGCCGCCGGTGCCGGCGATCGATTCCGCGGCCGTTCCGAACGACGGCGTCGCGCCGACCGCCATCGACGCGTTCGTGCTCGAAGGGCTTGCCAAGAAGGGGCTCTCTACTCCCGCGCTTGCCGACAAGCGGACGCTCCTGCGGCGCGCTACCTACGACCTCACCGGCCTTCCCCCCACGCAAGCCGACGCGGAGGCCTTCCTCGCCGACGGGGCGCCGGGGGCGTGGGAGCGCGTCGTCGACCGGCTCCTCGCTTCGCCCCATTACGGCGAGAAGTGGGGGCGGCACTGGCTCGATCTGGTGCGCTATGCCGAGACGAACTCATTCGAACGCGACGGCGACAAGCCGCATGCCTGGCGCTACCGCGACTACGTCATCAGGTC
>CALQRA010000157.1 GCA_943332855.1 Candidatus Kuenenia stuttgartensis | reverse complement strand
TTGCGTGGATGAAGGGGAAAATCCATGCCGCTTCCCCCCGGAAACAGCATGTGAGGATCGGCACTATAGCAAGGGGGCGCGGTTCACGGAATCGGGGGCGTTCTGCCCGGCCGGGCCGCGAGGGAACCGGGCGTGAGGGGCTGTTGACCCCGGGTTTCCCGAGCGCGTACCCTCCCGCCCCCGTCCAACCCGTTCCCGGCCATCCGTCCCGGCCGGAAGTCCCCTGCGCCCCATCCCTTGAACAGTTTCTCCGACACGCTCTGGACGGTCGTGCGCTGGACTGTGCCTGTCACGGTCGCGGCCGTGATCGCCGCCGTCGCCATCGGGTCGAACCGGCTCGGCGAGGAAGTGCGGATCCGCGCCGAGGCCCGGCTGGCGCGGGAGTTCCCCGATCTCGTCGTCCAGGTGCAGGGGGCGAGCGTCGTCTCCGGGGAGGGGCTCGTCCTTCGCGGTGTCTCGCTCACCGACCCGAAGATGCCCCAGCAGTGGCGGCAGTTGGTGTGGATCGACGAGGTGCGGCTGGCCTGCGGGACGACGCTTGCGGACCTCTCCGGCGGCAGCCCGAAGATCGGCGCGGTCCGTGTCCGGAGGGCGGTTGTCCATGTCGTGCGGCATCACCAGGGGATGTGGAACATCGCCCGTCTCACCGGCCGGGCTGGCGATGGGACGATGGTGCCGGTGAGCGTCGAGGATGGCACGCTCCTGGTCGATGACCTCCGGCTCCAGGCCCGGACGACGCTCCGCCGCGTTCAGGTCGACCTTCAGCCCGAGGCCCAGGGCGCTGTCGCCGTCCGGGGCAGCGCCGATGGCGATTTGTTCGACCGGGCGAGCGTCCAGGGGAGGCTTGTCCCCGCCACCGGCGCCTTCGACCTCACCGGGGCGATCGAATCGATCGACGTCGCCCCCCGCCTCATGCAGTTGGTGGCAGCCGAGACGGAGTCGCTGGTGTCGGCGGAGCGGGCGGCCGAGATCCGCCGCTTCGGCGCCGGCCTGCGGGGACGGATCGATCTAGGGTGGCGGGCGGCCGGCTCCCTCGGCGACCTTGCCGCCACCCAGACGACCGTGGCCGCCCGGTTGGAATCGGGGCGTTACGAACATGCCGCGCTCCCCTTTCCGCTCCGCGACATCTCGGCGGCCTTCGTCGCCGACCGGACGGGGGTGCGCTGCGAGCGGCTCGAGGCCCACACCGGTTCGGCGCTCCTCCGCGGCTCAGGGCGGTTGGGCGGATGGAGCAGTGAGGCCGACTTCGACCTCCTCCTCGAGGCCGATCGCCTCGTCGTCGACCGGCAGTGGGAAGGGCTCCTTCCCGATGCCTGGAAGGTGCAGTGGAGCCGGCTTCTCCCCGCCGGCGAGGTTGATCTGCGCGCCCAGTTCACCCGCCGCTTGGGCGCGATCGACCCGAAGGTCTCGGTCCGTTGCCGGAACGCGTCGCTCACGCACTATCGTTTTCCGTACCGCGTCGACCGCACCGTCGGCACCGTGGTCGTCGACGGCGGTTCGGTGGCCATCCACCTCACCGGGCAGGCCGGCGGGCGTCCCGTCCACATCGAAGGGGCCTTCCGGTCGACGCCGCAGGGGACGGCCGGCGCCCTCGAGGTCCGTGGCGACGCGATGCGCGTCGACGACGGCCTGCTTGCCGCGATGCCCGCCCGCAGTCAGGCGATCGTCCGTTCGCTGCGCGCCGCCGGTGTCTTCGATTTCGTCTTCCGGCATGAACGCGATGCCCGTTTCCCCGTCGGCTACTCCAATTCCCTGGCGATCCACCTCGTCGACTGCTCGATGAACTACGCCGGCTTCCCCTATCCGCTCACGAAGGTGCAGGGGAGCCTGCGGATGCAGGATGGCACCTGGACGATCCGCGACATCGTCGGCAGCAACGACACCGGGACGGTGCGCTGCACCGGCGGGCTCGTGCCCCGCGGCGCCGACGACGGCGAGCTGACGCTCGAGCTGACCGGGCAGGGGGTGGTCATCGAACGCGAACTGCGCGACGCCCTCCCCCGCGGCGCCCGCAATGTCTGGGACGACCTCGACCCCCGCGGGATGATCGACTTTCAGGCCACGATTCGCCATGCCATCCGCGCCCGCAGCACCTCGGTCGAGGTTCGGGCCACGCCGCAAGGCGACACGGTGTCGATTGAGCCGTCGTGGTTCCCCTACCGTCTCGAGCAGCTCAAGGGGAATCTCGAGTGGAAGGACGGCCTGCTCCGCTTCGGCGGGGTGCGCGGCCGGCACGCCCGGACGACCGTGGCCACCGACGGCATCTGCCGGTTCCTTCCCGATGGCGGCTGGCACGTGTCGTTCTCCCGGCTGGCGGCCGACCGCTTCCGGGCCGAGCATGACGTCCTCGAGGCGATGCCCGCCGCGCTGCGACGCGCGATCGCTGCCGTCCGTCCACACGGGCTGCTCTCGATCGACGGGTCGCTCGACATCTACTCGACCCAGTCGACGGCGGAGGGGCGCCCCGGTCCCGCCGCGGCCTCATGGGACATGCAGCTCGATCTCGAGCAGGCCTCGCTCGAGCTCGGCACCCCGATGGAGCACGTCCATGGCGGGGTCCACCTCCGCGGCCAGAGCGACGGGCGGAACTGGCGCTGCGATGGTGACATGCTGATCGACAGCGCCATCTGCCGCGGCGTCCAGCTGACGGGAGTCGAGGGGCCGTTGGCGATCGATGCCGCGGGGGTGCGGTTCGGTGCCGCGGCAGCGCGGGACGGGGAGGGGGAGCCGCGCCGACTCGTGGCCCATCTCGCCGGAGGAACCGTCGCCCTCGACGGCCGGGTCGACGCCGGCGAGGGGGGTGGATTCACCCTCGCCGCAACCCTCTCCGACGCCGATCTCGAACGGATCACGGCCGACACTGGGCGCGGGTTGGCCGGAGGGGCGCGGCCCTACAAGGGGCGCGTGTTCGGTGGCCTCGAGCTCTCCGGTTCGCGGGCCGGATCCCATTCCCTCGTCGGCCGGGGGCAGATCCGTCTGCGCGATGCCGACATCTACGAGTTGCCCGTCGTCCTTGCCATGCTCAAGGTGCTCCGCGTCAAGGCACCCGATCTGCGGGCCTTCGGATCGTCGGTCGTCGACTTCCGCGTGGAAGGGCCCCGGGCCTACCTCGACAACATCGAACTCTCCGGTGATGCCATCAGCCTCGTCGGCAGTGGTGAACTTGAATTCGATTCGGTCGTCCATCTGACGTTCCGCTCGATCATGGGCGATTCGCAGTCGCAGTTGCCGGCGATGAAGTCGATGCTCGGCGGGGCCAGCGGGAGCTTTCTCCTCATCCACGTCGACGGCCCGCTCGCCAACCCCGACATCAAGAGCGAGGCCTTCCCCACGCTCGCCGCGGCGCTCCAGCAATGGCAATTGCAGGCGCAAGCCCGCGACACCGCCGTTCCTCCGCCCCCGCCGGCGGCCCTGCGGGCCCCTGCCGGTGGGCGGCAGACGGGATTCCTCACCCCCATTTCCCGGCCCGGGGTCGATGGGCAGCCGCCGTCGGCCGCCGTCGTGCCTCCCCTCGTCCCGGTGGCGAGTGCCGGCGGGGCAGCCGGCGGATACAGTGGGGCGCCTCCGCTGAACCCTCCCCCCACGTCCCTGCCCGACGGATCCCCATGACGCCCGCCCCACTCCCCTTCGTGAAGATGCACGGCCTCGGCAACGACTACGTCTACATCGACGGTTTCGCCGTGTCGGTCCCCGCCGATCCGCCGGCGCTCGCCCGGCGGATCTCCGATCGGCACCGCGGGGTGGGTGGCGACGGCCTGATTCTCGTCGAACGCTCGGCCGTGGCTGCCGCACGGATGCGGATGTTCAATGCCGACGGGAGCGAATCGGAGATGTGCGGCAACGGTGTGAGGTGCGTCGGCCACCTTGTCGTCTCGCGCGGTCATGCGCCGGCCGGGCCGGTGCGGATCGAGACCGGGCGCGGGGTGCTCGATCTCGTCGTCGATCCCACCGGCCGGCGGTCGTCGCGGGTCCGTGTCGATATGGGAGAGCCGATCCTTGGGCCGGCCCAGATCCCCGTCGACCATCCGGGGGAGCGCGTCGTCGACGCGCCCTGTTCGGCGCTCCCTTCCCCGCAGCCGTGGTGGGAAATCGCCGGCCTCGATCCGCGGATGACCTGCGTGTCGATGGGGAATCCCCACGTCGTCTTCTGGTGCCGTGATGTTGCCGCTGTGCCCCTCGAGGTTTTCGGGGCGCGGATCGAGACCGACCCGATCTTCCCCGCCCGCGTCAACGTTCACGTGGTCGAGGTGCTCGCGCCCGACCACGTCCGGATGCGCACCTGGGAGCGGGGGAGCGGGATCACGCAGGCCTGCGGCACCGGGGCCTCGGCGGTGTGTGTGGCGGGCGTCCTCGGTGGCCGCACCGGGGAAAGGATCAGAGCCGGTTTGCCGGGGGGTGACCTCGACTTGGAGTGGACGCCGGGGGGCCATGTCTTCATGACGGGCCCGGCCGAGGAGGTGTTCGAGGGGGTCTGGTCCGAGGCGTGAAGTCGGCCCGGAGCGGATGCCGACAACACTCTTTGTGGGGAGAGGACGCGGCGGAGCCCGCGGCCCGGGAGAGACACCAGGAAGGGATTCTGAGCGTGAAGATCACTTCGCCATTGGCCATCGGGGCCTCGTCGCTGGCAGCTGCCGCGGTCATCGGCCGCTGGATGGGGACCCTCGACTACCGGGTCGACTTCAGTGACCCGACAGTCGATCCCGTCCATCCTGACTACCGCGGGGCGAAGATCTACGTCTTCTGGCACGAGGGGATTCTCCTCCCGCTCCATCTCCGCGGGCATTCGAACATCTCGATGCTCCTCTCGCGTCACTGGGACGCCAACATCCTCGAGCGCGTAGCGCGGATGATGGGATTCGGCACCGTCCGCGGCAGCTCGTTTCACGGCGGATCGGCGGCGCTGCGCGAGCTCGTCTCCCGTGCGAGGAGCAGCAATCTGACGATCACGCCGGATGGGCCCCGCGGCCCCCGACGCCGGCTGGCGCCGGGCTGCGTGTTTCTGGCCGGCACGCTCGGTATCCCGATTGTCGCGATGGGTTTGGGATATGACCGACCCTGGCGAATGAAGACGTGGGATCGTTTCGCCGTGCCCCGTCCCTGGTCTCACGCCCGGGCCATCATCAGCCGAGCGATCCACGTCCCACCGGGCCTCGACCGTGACGGGATCGAGCGCCACCGAGTGGGCATCGAGCGGATCCTCGTGCGGCTCTCCGACGACGCCGAGCGCTGGGCAGGCTCGGGGCTGAGCCGCGCCGGGGATCGTGCCGCGCGCCCCGAGCCATCACGGGTGGCGGCGTGGGCTGCGGCGCTGCCGGGGCCACGCGGGGTGCCGCTCGAAGCCGAACTCGAGCGCGTGCTCCCCGTCGAGCCGCGCCTCCCGAGCATTGCGGCGTGAGCCTTCCCGCGCGTCGCTCGCCAGACGGGAGAGGATTGCCGGCTCGACCTCCGCGCCCGCCGCATGCCGAGCGGTTCTGGGATGGAGGAGGGGAACAGAAGGGCCTTTCGTGCGGTCCGGGCGCGGTTTGCCAGCATGGTTTGACAGCATTGCTTGCACCCCTATACTCGCGCCGACGATGTCGCGAAGGCGGTCCAAGGATGGATGCAGAAAACCAATCAAATTCACCGCGCCGACGTTTGTCCGACGGAAAAAAGGCGGCGCGGAAGATACTCTCGCCGGGCCGGGGGAATGATCAGGCTCCGCTCGGCGAGGTGATCCGGGCCGAGTTCCGGTCGCGGATCGGGGAAGACCGCCACGACGTCTGGTTTGGTGACAACCTCGGGATCGTGGTAGAGCCCGGCTCCGACGGTGGGCCGGTGGTGACGGTCCTGGCCGGGACATCGTTCACGCACGATTGGCTCCAGCGGACGTTCCGGGACGATTTCGCCGCCGCGGTCGAGCGCGTGCTGGGGCGATCGGGCGGTCTGGTGCGGGTTGTGTGGGGCCCATTCGAGGCCGCACCCTCGGCCGGCGACAACGTCGATCCGGTGGTCGATGCTCCGGCGGTTGGGGGCGATGTGGGGATGGGCCGCGAGGTTCCTGGCCGACGCCGCGCTCCGACCGCCCGATCAGGCAGCCAGCGGCCCGGGCGTGGCTCGTCGCCCGGCGGGGAGCCTGCCCCGTTGGACGCCGGCATCGGCAGCCGGATGGATCGGGTCGGGGCTGGTGCCGCCGCTCCCCGGGCCGCAGTCCAGTCGGGGAATGCGCCGATCCCGAGCGGGGAAGCAGGGCAGGGGAGTGGCCGCCCCGCCAACCCGGCCCGCCCCTTGTTGACGCTTGAGCAATATGTCGTCGGCGTGGGGAATCGAATGGCCCACGCGGCAGCGGCCTTGGCGGCCGAGCAGCCCGGGGCGATGTCTCCCCTGGTGCTCCACGGTCCCGGTGGTGTCGGCAAGACGCACCTCCTCGAGGGCATCTGCCGGCGAACGCGTGAACGCTTCCCCCGGGCGGCGATGGTCATGCTCTCGGCGGAGCAGTTCACGACGACGTTCCTCGAATCGCTCCATGGCCGTCGCGGTCTGCCGGGATTCCGCCGCTCCCTCCGGGCCGCTGATCTCCTCGTCATCGACGACATTCAGTTCCTCATCGGCAAGAAGGCTACGATCTCGGAGCTCCTTCACACCCTCGAGACGCTCCACCGGGCCGGGAAGCAGGTGGTGTTTGGGAGTGATCGGGATGTCGAGTCGCTGGCGGAACTCGGGGCCGATCTCCAGGCTCGACTGCGGGGCGGGATGTGCGCCCGTGTCCTGCCCCCCGATGAAGCCACCCGGACCGGTATCGTCGAATCGCTCGCCGCCCGCCGTGGCCTGCAGGTTCCTCCGGACGTCGTGGCCTTTGTCGCCGCGCGGATGACGCGAAACACCCGGGAGCTCGCCGGGGCGGTCAATCGTCTCGAGGCCACCAGCCACATGCTCGGGATCCCCGTGACGCTCGACATGGCGGAGGAGTGTCTTGCCGAGCTCGTTCGCTCCAGCACGCGGGCGGTCCGGATCGCCGACATCGAACGCGCCGTCTGCACGGCCCTCGGGGTCGATCCGGGGAGCCTCCAGTCTTCCTGCCGAGTCCGCCGCGTCAATCATCCCCGCATGCTGGCGATGTTCCTGGCCCGAAAGCACACGCCGGCGGCCCTCGCGGAAATTGGGGCCTACTTCGGCCGCCGCAGCCATTCGACCGTGATCTCGGCCCAGCGGACCGTCGATGGCTGGATCGCGTCGGGGAGTCGGCTGACGCTTGCCGACGCCGAGTGGGGGATCGAAGAGGCGATCCGCCGCGTCGAGGAGAATCTGCGGGTCGGATGACACGCCGCTTGCCCCGGCGGCGGTCCGTGCCCGCTGTCAGGGAGGGCTGCTATCGGGCTGATCACTCGCCCGGCGGTGGGAGGTCGTCCGTGACGAGGTTTTCCTCGAGCGTCGAGCGGTAGCGGACGCTCGATTCCTGTCCGCTGAAGCCGACGACGCGGCGGTCGATGCCTGTGGAACGGCGGATGACGCGGCCGGAGGGGATATCGAACTCGATCTCCCCGTTCCAGATCCGTTCCAGCAACCGCGATTCGAGCCGCGGGTCGTCGATCGGCGTCAGAACGGTCGTGTCGATGCCGATGACGGCGACGTTCTCCCGCACCGATTCCAGCCGGTAGCGGAGCCGGGTGCGGACCGATCGACGCGGCCCCCCGGAAACTTCGACGACGATTTCCTGCGGCACGCTCCATTCGGCACCGATCTCCACCGCGCCATCGGGGAGGGGCACAACCATCAGATCGCCGGACGCGGAGGGGGGGGTCGGCTGCAGATCGACGCGCGAGACCACCCTGCCCGCACGATCGATCACGACGCGCGAAAGCGGCACTCCGAGACTCCCTCGCACCGCCTCGTATCCGGGCGGAGGGGGGGCGTCGCTGTCGCTGCTCCAGCGCACCTCGCCGCGGTCGCTGCTCCGCGAGGTCATCGTCACGTGATCGACCGAATGCTCGATCGTGGCCCTCCCCTCGTCGTCGACGGAGACCACCCGCCAGCGCTTGCGGGAGTCGGTGGCGGTGTCGGTCGATTGGGTGGTGCCGGAGATCGTCGTCTCGGTGCGCGCCCGGTGGGCCACGGTCATCACCACCGCCTCGTCCGGATGGAACCGGTATTCGAGCGTCACAGGGCCCGCGGGGAGGTCGATCCCGGAAGCGGTCCGCGGGCCGGCGCAGACACAGGCGAGCAGGCCGATGCCAATCAGTCCGCGACGCGTGGGTGAGGGCATCAGGGGGCTCCATCGGGAGTGGTGGTCGGGCCGGCCACCGGCGTGGCGGCGCCGCGCAGGCCGCCTCCCCAGTGGAGTTTTTCGCGCAGCGTCCGGTAATAGCCGTGGTTCCGGGTCTCGACGAGGGTAAACCTCGGCTCCGCACGCTGGATGCGGAGCCGGTCCCCGGGCAGGAGCGGGGCGAACACGTGGCCGTCGACGACACAGGCCGAGCCCTCGTTGGGCCGTGGCACCGACACCTCGTAACGGCGGGCGGCGGAATCGACGACCGTCCGGTTGGTGAGCGTGTGGGGATTGAGCGGGGTGAAGACGAAGGCGTCGATGTCCTTGCGAACCAGTGGGCCGCCGGCCGAGAGACTGTAGGCGGTGGAGCCGACCGGCGTACTCACGATCAACCCGTCACTCCGGTAGGTTGTGGCGAGCTCCCCGTCGACCTGGAGAAGGATGTCGATCATCGAGAACGGAGGTCCGGCGAGGACCGACATCTCGTTGAGGCCGAGTTGGTGACGGTGAGACCCACCGTCGCGGATCAGCTCGCACTCGAACATCAGATGGTCGACAAGCCGGAACCGTCCGGCGGCGATCTCCGACAGAACCTCGTCGACCTCGTCACGGGAAAAGTCGGCCAGGAATCCGAGATGCCCGAGATTGACCCCGATCACCGGCACCTGTCGGTAGCCCATCCATCGGGCCGTGCGGAGCATCGTGCCGTCTCCCCCGAGGACAACCACGAGATCGATCGCCGCGGCGGAGTCGGCGGCGGGAAGGGGATGAAAGCCACTCTCCCCCCAATCCCCCTCCGGGGCCGGCCGATCGATGACCGTGTGGCCATGGCGGCGGAGCGACGCCCCGACGCGGGCGGCGACTTCGGCGACCCCGGGGAGCCCAGGCGGGGCGACGATGGCGACCCGGAGGTGGTCGATCGATGCAGGTGATCTGAGTCGCTGCGGGGGGGGCATTGAGGACTCCGACCGGGCGACTGCGGGGATGAATCGTGGGCGGCCGCGCTGTGGGCCGTGGGGCCTCAGTGGCCGGCGGCATCGATCGCCACCCCGGCCAGCGGAAGGGAATCCCTGCCGCTCAACTTCCGGGCGGCAGCGGCGATGCCATCGACATCGAGAGCAAGATCGGCGAGCAATTCACCGCGCTCGCCATGCTCCACGAACCGGTCGGGGAGCCCCATGCGCTGGATCGGACCGGCGGCGAGGCGGGCATCGTTGACCGCCTCGAGGACCGCCGAACCGAATCCGGTGGGGAGTGCGTTCTCCTCGACGGTGATCGTCCACGGGCTGGCCTCGATCATCTCCAGGATCGCCGCGTCGAGCGGCTTGACGAATCGGGCGTTGACGACGGTCACCTCGATCCCCTCGGAGGCGAGTCGACCGGCGGCGGCCAGGGCCGCACCGAGGAGCGTGCCGCAGGCGACGATCAGGCCGTCGGGCCCGCGCCGGAGGATCTCGCAGCGGGCCCGCTCCATCGGGGCCCGGGGGCCGGGGTGGTTCTCGACCCCGGCCTTGGGATAGCGGATCGCCACCGGGCCCGGCTGCTGGAGTGACCAGTCGAGCATGGCGACGAGATCGTGCTCGTCGCCCGGGGCGAGCACGGTCATGTTGGGGAACAACCGCATGTAGCCGAGGTCGTATGACCCGTGGTGGGTAGGGCCGTCGGGGCCGGTGAGCCCCGCGCGGTCGAGCATGAACGTCACCGGGAGGTTCTGCAGCGCCACCTCCTGGAAGATCTGATCGAAGGATCGCTGCAGGAAGGTGCTATAGATGTCGACGATCGGCCGGCATCCCGCCTTGGCCTGTCCGGCGGCGAACGCCACCGCATGCGACTCGCAGATGCCGACGTCGAAGAACCGTTCTGGGAATTCCTCGCGCACCGGCTCGAGTTTGTTTCCCTGGCACATCGCGGCGGTGATCACCGTGACGCGGGGATCGCGCCGCAGGGCGGCGCCGATCGCGGCACTCGCGACGTCGGTGTAGGCCCGTCCTGACGACTTCTTGATCGACACAATGCAGTCGTCGTCGTCACGCTCGAACGGTGCCGGGGTGTGGAAGAACACCGGGTCGGCCTCGGCCGGCTTGAACCCATGCCCCTTCTCCGTCAGCACATGAAGGAGCACCGGACCGTCGGCATCCTTGACAAGCTCCAGATAGCGGATCAGGTTCGCCAGCGAGTGCCCCTCCACCGGGCCGAAGTAGCGCACGCCCATCGTCTCGAAGAGCATCCCGCCGTGGAGCGAGGCCTTGAGCGAATCCTTGACCGTGTGGAGCATCCGCTCCATCGATTCGCCCACCATCGGCACGCCCTTGATCATCCCCCCCGCCTGATGCTTGATGCCGCGGTACCAGGGATTCTCGCGGATCACGTCGAGGTATTCGGCCAGGGCCCCGACCCGCGGGCAGATCGACATCCTGTTGTCGTTGAGGATCACGAGGAGCCGCTTCTTCAGGAAGCCGGCGTTGTTGAGGGCCTCGAAGACGATTCCCGACGGGAGGGCGCCGTCCCCGATGACCGCGACGCTCCGGCGGTCGTGGTGACCGGCGAGATCGTCCCCGCTGGCAAGGCCGAGCGCCGTCGACAGGCTGCTGCCGGCATGACCGGTCATGAACAGGTCGTACGGGCTCTCCTCAGGATTGGGATAGCCCATCAGTCCGCCGCGGGTGCGGATCGTACCGAAGCGGGCGAAGCGGCCGGTGATCAGCGTGTGCGGGTAGATCTGATGACCGGTATCCCAGATGAGACGGTCGCGGCTGAAGTCGAAAACGCGGTGCAGGGCCAGGCACAGCTCGACGACGCCGAGGTTCGAGGCGAAGTGGGCGGTCCGGGTGGCGGCCACCTCGGTGAGCGAGCGGCGCATCTCCCCGGCGAGTTG
>CALQRA010000156.1 GCA_943332855.1 Candidatus Kuenenia stuttgartensis | reverse complement strand
CCGGGCCAGAGGCTCGCCCAGCGGATCGCCCCATCCCCGAACGCCGAGCTCGACCCGGCCGCGACCGAGGCGTTCCACGACGACGAGAGCGCCCCGAGGAGGAGCCGCGCCCACGCCGGTCCGACGGCCGTGCCGACGACGCCACCGAGGGCAGCGGCGAGGGCGCCGATGAGCACCAGCAGCCGCCCGATCCGCGGCGCGGGCCAGCCGATCGCGGCGAGGACACCGATATCGCGTCGCCGCGCGGCGACGAGGAGAGCAAAAAGGAGCCATTCCAGCAGCAGCCCGGCGACCACGACGAAGCTCGAAAGGGCGAGGAACAGGCCACCGAAGGGGGTCGATCCCCTAGCGGCGGCCAGCGCGTCGGCGCGCGAAGCCTCGACCCGCAGGCCGACACGCTCCGGCACGACGGCCGCGGCGAGGGTTGCGGCGATCTCCGCGCGCGGGTCCGATGCCGGCACGAACCAGCCGGTCGTCGCACCAAACCGGCTCCCGGCGAGGCGCTCGCCGCAGGCCAGCGACACGAACGCCTTCGGGGTCGCCCCGTGGGCCTTCCAGTAGCGGTCGTCTTCGTCGTGTGGCGGCACGGTGCGGACCTTCGAACGATCGAAGGGGAAGGGGGGATCCCAGTCGGCAATCGACTTCTCGTCGGTGATCCCTTCGACCTCTGGCACGAGGCTCCGGGCCACCGCGGCCCCCTCCATCCGCGCCACAGCGGTGATCCGCAGGCGGTGGGTCTCCTCCTCGACACGGCCGTGGAGCGTCTCGGAGCGGAAGAGGCGGACGTCGATGACGTCCCCCGGCGCCACCGGGTGCCCCTGGGCGGCGAAATCGTCGGCCATCCACCTGTCGATGACGATCCCCTCGTCGTCCGGCAGCGGGAGCGTCAGGCCCTGGTCATCGACGAGCCCGCCCACCGGAAGTGACGTGTCGCCGAGGGCCAAGACCGTCGAGTAAGGAATCGAAGCTGCCGGGAGCCCATCCGCTGCCGGCACGCCGATCTCATTGACGAGGAAGGCGAGCGTCCGCTTCCCGCCGAGCGGCCCCAGCACCTCCGCCGCGGCCCGGTCAACCTCCGCCGGGAGGAGGAGCCGACGGCTCGACAGCCGCAGCGCCCCGGCGTCCCCGCCGGCCACTTCGTCGAGCCGCAGGCCGAGATCCTCGAGGGTCGGATGGAGCGCCCGCCGGAGCGTGTCGGCGTCGACATCGCCAATCGCGAAAGCCGCGTTGGCGACATCGCCACGGCGGAGCACCTCTTGGGCGGTGGCCAGCGACACCAGCGCCATTCCCCCGGTGACCTGGGCGGGGCGGAGGGAGAAGCGGCCGAGGCCGCGGGGGGGAAGGAGCGCCGTGACCCGCAACCGGCGCCCGAGCGACTCCATCGTGCGGCGCCCCAGTGGGCTATCGGCCGGCACGTCTGAACGCTTGGCGATCCGCAGGACGACCGTCTCTCCGACAGCGATGCCGAGATCCCTGGCGAGGACTTCGTTGAGGGCGACCTCGTCGCGGCCGATCGCGGGGGCTTGCGGATCGAAGCGGAGGGGGGCTGGATCGTCGCAGGCCAGGAGCGTTGCCCGCGCCGAGCGCGGCTCGCGCCCGGGGCCCCCCGGGGCGTCGAAGGCAACCTCGAGGACGAGCGCCGGCACGACCACGCTCTCAGCCCCGGAAGCACTCGCCGACGCCAGTTCGGCCCGGCTCATTTCCCGGGCCAGTTCGGCCCTGACGAAATCATCCCCCACGACGGTGGCGACGATGCCCCCCAGACGCTCCAGCGCCAGGGAGCGGAGGCCCCCCTGGAGGGCATCGCCGACGCCGAGCGCCCCGGCGATTGTCGCCGCCACGACGGCACAGGCGGTGGTCAGCGCGGCGAGTTGGAAAACCCATTGGCGAGCGAGCGACCAGGCGAGCGCCGGGATCGATCGGGCGGCACCGACGGCGCCGCGCCCCGTCCCCTCCGGCGGATCGGCGACAGTCGGGCTCATCCTCTCCCCCCATCGGCGACGAGTCGTCCGTCGACGAGGTGGTGGATGCCCCCCACCCGGGCCGCGATCGAGTCGGCGTGGGTGACGACGACGAGCATCCCGGCGACTTCGGCGGCGAGCTCGACGAGGAGATCGGCGATCGCCCCAGCAGCATGGGCGTCGAGCTGGCCGGTCGGTTCATCGGCCAGTAGCAGACGCGGTTCGAGGATCAACGCCCGCGCCACGGCGACCCGCTGCCGTTCCCCGCCGGAGAGCTCGCCGGGAAAATGCCGTTCCCGGGCCGCGAGGCCGACTCGGGCCAGCAACCGCCTGGCCCGGTCCTCGACGGCGCCGGTCACGGCCCCCGAGGCGAGCGCGGGGAGAACGACGTTGTCGAGCGCCGTGCAGCCGTCGAGGAGATGATGCTCCTGAAACACGAATCCGATCCGGCGGTTGCGGAACGATGCCCGCTCGGCCGGGCCGCCGGCAAACGGGTCGATGCCGTCGAGGCGGACCAGCCCCGAGGTCGGTTCGTCGAGGGCGCCGAGGATCGCGAGGAGCGTGCTCTTCCCCGAGCCGCTTGGCCCCATCACCGTTACCCGCTCTCCCGGCGCCAGGCGCAGGTCGATCGAGCGGAGCACCAGCACCGGCCCGGTCGGCGCGGGGTAGGCCTTCGTGACTTGGTCGACTTCGAGCATGTCAACCTCCGTGGGCAGGGGACTTTCTCGTCACCGGCACCGTCACGCTGGCGGCGCTGCGGGAAGCCGGTTGCGGTAGGGCTTCAGACGCCGTTGCACCCCCTCGGGAATCGGCACGGCCACCGGGGGAAGCCCGGGCCGCAGGAGGCAACGGACCGCCACCACCCGCCCCTGGGCGATCCAGCGCCCCGCCTGCTCGAATCGCAACGCCCAGGTGAGGCTCGACCGGCCGATCGCCTCGAGCCCCACGACGATGTCGAGCTCGTCGTTGAACCGGACCGCCGATTTGTAGTCGCAATTGGCGCTGACACGCGGCCAGCTGTAGGTGCCAGGCAGCTCCCGTACTTCCCCGTCGTCAGCGGGAGCCAACGCCTCCACCACGTCAACCAGCGGCACACCAGCGTGCCGGAGAAGCTCGTGCTCCGCCGATTCCATCCAGACGAAGAACGTCGAAAAATGGGCGATACCAGCGGCATCGGTGTCGCGGAATTCGACCCGCCGACGGACAACGAAGGGGGCCTGCAACGCGTCGGTCGGGGAAGCTCCGCGGGCCTCATTCATCGGGAAGCGTCACCGGAGGAGCCTCGCCAGAGGCAGGGCGGGGGCGAATCGAAGGAGGCACCTCGGGATCCGGCGGTCGGTCTGGCAAGAGATTTAGCAAAAAATCTGGCAGCAGATCCGACCGTCACGTCACTCCCCCGGGGCCGCCGATTGACGGCGGGCCCGGGGGAGATGATGACGGGGTCGGTCACTCGCCGACGTACGGCAGGAGGGCCATGAAACGGGCCCGCTTGATGGCCGACGTGACAGCGTGCTGGCTGGCGGCGGTGCAGCCGCTCTTGCGCCGACCGAGGATCTTGGCCTGACGGTTGACGAGTTTCCCGAGGAGCTCGAGATCCTTGTAGTCGACATACATCGGGCGCGGGCGAGCGCCGTCAATGTAGATCGGGTCGCGCCGCTTGACCTTGGCGCGGGGCTTGGCCTTCTTCTTGGCGAACTTACCGAACTTCGGATTGGCAGGAGGCATCGTGTGCTCGTGGGGAAACGGAACCGGAGGAAATGGAGCGGAAAAAAACGAAAAACGCCGAACCAGGAAAGGGCCTAGGCCGACCGGGCCCGGGACGCTCTCGCCCCCCGCCCGTGAAGCCGATGATCATACGCCCCCTGACAAAAACATCCTACAGGGCAAACGTTCAGGGGGGTAAGTGGTCTGACCGAACCCCGGGGCGGAAAGGACTACCGGCCCAAAAAACCATCGACGTGGAAGGCTCCACGTCGATGGCGAAGGAATCGGATTCCCAGCCGGCAAGGCCGGCGGAGGCCGGGCCGCCCCAGCCTCCGCACGGCGAATGCCGATGAAAAACCCGAAAGACTAGTAGCGATCGCCGCCGCCGTAGCCACGGCCACCGCCGCCGCCACCACCGCCGCCGTAGCCGCCACCGCCGCCGCCGCCACCGTAGCCGCGGCCACCGCCGCCGCCGCCCGGACGACCGCCACCACCACCGCCACCACCGCCGCCGCCACCCGGACGCGGGGTGCGCTCACGAGCTTCGTTCACGGTCAGCGGACGACCGTTGAGCTCGTGGCCATTGAGGGCCGCGATTGCGGCCTGGAGCCCCTCGTCGGTCTCCATCTCGACGAAACCGAAGCCACGCGACCGACCGGTTTCACGGTCGGAGATCACCTCGGCGGAACGCACGGCACCGTGCGGAGAAAACATCTGCTCCAGATCGGAGGACGTGGTGGACCAGGGCAGGTTCCCCACGTAAATCTTCCGGGACATAAAAACAACCTCTAGGACTCGGGAACTGGTACCTGGAATCACATCGACTTGTCGACCATCGCCGAAGCACGCACCGCAGTTCCCGATCGGACTCGATGTGCGGACGAAAGTCAGTCGTACATTGGAGGTTTTAGCATTTCAGCGATCCAGGGACAACTCCGCCCGTGGTGTCAAGGGCGTCCGGGGGGAATATTTTTTTCGCCCCCCCTCGCTGCCCCCCCTTGTTGGGTGGATTTTGCCGCTGGTTTCCGCTGGTTCTTCCGCTGTTCTTCCGCTGCCCGCCATTCCCAGGGAGCGACCGGATCGGTGTCGATCCAGAGGCCGAGATGCCGGGCCTTCGCCCCCCGCTCCTCCTTCTCGAGGACCGGATCCTCGACGACACTCCGCTGATGCCAGGCCATCCCGGCAGAGAGGATGTCGATGCGGAGATCCTGGCCCTTGATCCGGATCGTTGCGAGCGTCCGCCCGGCCGCGTCTTTCCCCAGCTCCGTCACCTGAAGCTCGCGTTCCTGCGTCACCTTGGCGAGATGGTCGCGGGCGGCCTTGAAGAACGGCTGCCCGTCTTCCGGGGCATCGATCCCCTGGATCTTTACCTTGTGGAGCTTGTCCTGCTCGTCGCGCACCCGGAGGGTGTCGCCGTCGATGGGGGCTTCGGCCTTGCCGGTCCAGCTGGTGGCAGCAGGCTGCAGGGTGGCGACAACAATGAGCAGGTGGCCGATGATGGCGGGCATGGCATCCTCCGGGCGTTTTCCCCGATGATAGCCGCTCCCAGCCACGGGCGCGAAGGAGGCCGGCAGGGATGGCCGCGCCGTGACAAGGCTAGGCCTCGTCGGCGGCGCGGGGGCAGCCGGCTCGAGCAAGGCCGCGTGGGGCCGCTACCGCCCGGCGAAGGATTTCGAGCGCACAAGGACGCATCGCCCCCGATCGCCCTCAACGACCAGCCGCCCTTGGTCGTCGAGGGTGCCCCGATACTCAACGGCATCGCTGGCGATCCGACCGCACGTGAGAAGAATCGCGGGTCCATCGGCGCGCCAGGTGAAAGCCTGCGGCGCCTTCGCCGCGAAAAGCTCCCCTTCGGCCAAGCCGTTGGCGCGGACGACGAGCGTCGATCGCCCCTCCTCCCAGCTGCCGACAAAGCCTTTTGGCCCAGCAGTGCTACAGCCGCCAAGCATCCCCCCAATGCCGAGGAAAGAGACCCAGACGGCGATCGGCAGGTAGCGCGACGCAAGAAATCGGCTGATGATGGGGCAACAACACATTCCCCTATTTTGTTTATAATTCCCCCCCATTCAAGCGGTCTTGCTTGCATCTTTGCAAGCTATCCGCCCCCTCCGCGCACCAAGCGGGCTCCTGCGCGCACCAACCGGGCAGGGGCTGGGACCAACCGGGCAAAATGGTCGGAGCGGGGCGCCCCGGAGAGAGTGATGGCGGGGAGGCAGGCGGAAAACTTCGCCCATCAAACACAGGAGGGAGCGGGCCGAAGCCCGCTCCCTCGAGTGATTCCCATCGTCGGCCGGCCGCCGCCAGCCAAGATCATCCCCCGATCAGGCCGCCAGTTGCTTCTGCTTCTTGCTGGCAAGCTTCTTCCGGCGGGCCATCCAGCCGGCGAAGCCGACGCTGGCAAGCGTCATCGCCCAAGTGGAGGGCTCCGGCACGATCACGAGCGAACCAGTGCTGGGGCTGAACACCAAGTACTGGAGGTCATTCGGGGTGCCGTTGTTGTACCAGTTACCCCGGGCCACATCGTACGTGAACGTCAACCCAGAATACGGGCCAGACCCCGTCGTCGTGACATGGGCAAAATTGCCCGTGGGCGTGTTGGCGAGGTTAAAGAGATTAAACGTCGTCAAGTCCGCGTAGGGCGTCACTTGGTCGAACCGGATCACAAGGTTGCCGTCGTAGGTAAGATCGCCAAGCGTCGTCAGCGACGAGTAGTTCGTGTCGGAATCGATCGCCAAGACCGTATTCGAACTTGTCCCGCTGATCGTGATATTTGCCGCCGTGAAATTCCCCGGAGCCGAGTTCACGATCGCATCGACGGCGATACGGCCGTTGTTGACGTTCAGATCGCCGGTGAAAACACCCGAGCCGGTCAACGAGCCGTTCGCATTGACGACGACCCCGCCGAGGAACTGATTCGAAGCAAGGACATTCACCGTACCCGTGTTGACCGTGGTCAGGCCGGAATACTGGAGGTTGGCCCCTGAAAGGGTCAACGTCCCGGCACCATTCTTCACGAGGGCCACGCCGAGAGTCGAGTCGTCACCAAAATCGACGACGTTGGCATCAAGGATAGAATCCGAACCGTCACCACCGAGCGTCAGCGAGGAACCAGCCGAGGTCGAGGTGATCGTGCCGCCCGAGCCAGTGACCTTGTTGACGGTCGAATCGAAGCCCGCCAAGTCAAGGGTCCCTGCCCCGTTGAAATTGAGGTCATTGCGAATCGCACCATCGTTGCCGACAACAAGCTTGGCGGTGGAGTCGATATCGGTCGATCCGCTGTAGAGGTTCACGCCGCTTAACAAGACGGCCCCGGTCAAGGTGCTGTTACCGACCTGCACACCACCATTTCCACTGATCACTCCGCCGACGGTGAACAGACGCCCCGATTCGGCGGCGAGAACGAAGTCCCCGGCCGTGGTGTCGTTGTTGGTGATGTTCCCGGTGAGCGTAGCATCCGCGGTTGCGTTCGAGATCAGCTTCGATCCGGCCGACGCGGCGATGACGAAATCATTGGCCACCGTGAGAGCAGAATTGATCTTCAACTCGCTGGCATTGGCTCCGGTCAGCGTCACGGTGCCGCCAGAGAGAGCAGCATCATTTCCGCTCACCTGAACCGTTGTTGCGTCGATCACCGTGCCCCCGCTATAGGTGTTGGCACCTGTGAGCGAGAACTTTCCGGTCAGGGCGCTGTTGGCTTGGGCAAACGTCAGCCCAGACCCACCGCTCACGACTCCACTGAAGACCGCATTACCGTTATTTCCGAGCGTGATCGTACGAGCGCCAGTGAGGGCGACGCCGGTGCCGAAGGTGATATTGGCCGTGGAGCTGTTGCTTGCGAGCGCAGATTCGGAGCCAACCTGGAAGTCGCCGTTGACGGCCACGGAGGTGACCCCAAGGGTGCGGTTGCCAGTGGCGCCGATGACCCCGCCGTTGATCGTGAGAGCACCGGTTCCGAGGGCATTGGTGTTGGCCGTGACGACCAAGCCGTTGTTGAGGGTGAACCCGCCGGTGTAAGCACCACCAGACAAGGCAAGGGCCCCAAGCCCGTTCTTGAAAAAGGCCGTCGTGCCGGCCGTGGGATTGATGACGGCCAGGGCACCAAAATTGACCAAGCCGCCAGCGCCGACGTTGATGTTCGATCCGGTGCCGCTGGTCGCCAACTTTTGGCTAGCAGTGCTGGTGAATGAAATGCTTCCGCTATCCGCGACGGTGATGTTGCCGATCGTCGTCGTGCCGTTGGTAACCGTGCCGAGCTTGGCGAACGTATAGCCGCTACCGCCAAAGCTCGTGTTCGAGCCCGACGTCCAAGCGGTGGTGTACGGGGCAGCGTTGTTGGTCGACCAGCGGGCCGAATCCCAGTTGGTGGTCGTTGCCGTGGTCGTATAGAGCTGGGCACTGGCGGTCGAGGCGATCAGCATCGCCCCGGCCGTTCCGAGGAGAGCCGGCAGGATCGCGAATCGGGCCAAGCCCGATCGAATCCTTTGGAATCTGGATGTTTTCATGGGTGAAACCTTTTGGAAGCCCGTGCTCGGATCTGAAGCCGAGACGGTGATGGTGGAGAACGATGGGAACGACTGGGAATCTCCGCACGACACCTGCTGGTGATCAGCGGCGGCGATCAGGAAGCAATCTCGAGAACGCAGATGACGCATCGGAAGATCCGTGGAACAAGAACTGAGGCGGGTGGAGCGAAACTCCATAGGGGTGGAGCGTAGCAATCACGCAAGCACTTCTCATCTGAAGGGAACGAATCGGTCGTCCGGCGGTACGAAATGCCCACCATCGACGACACTTTGCGCAGCGGCGACGACAGTTCGCGCATCAGCTCCGGAAGGGATCAGGCGTCGGCGGCCCGCTCTCGGCCGCTGCCTCCGGGGCTCCCGGCGCAGCACACGCCCCCGAAAAAGGCTGCCGCTGAAGCCGATTACGCCGGTTTTTTCGGCCTTTCCGCAAGCGCTCGATGCCGACGCGCGCGGCGGAACTTCGCGACCATCGCAGGAGGGGCGAGCAAGCCGACGGCGCGGCGCCCCTTGTCGATCGGCATCCGCGCGCCGATCGGCCTCAGCCAGATCGGGCGGCAGGGGTGCCGCAAGGCCTCGACAGGGCCCGCGCCGGCAACGCCCCAGAAAGCAGAAAACCCGCGGCCCACCGAAAGAGTGGCCGCGGGTTTTCGCGTGCATCGTATGGCGTCGGTTTCCAAAGAAACCCCGGCCAAGAATGGGCGGCACAGGATTCGAACCTGTGACCTCTACGGTGTGAACGTAGCGCTCTAACCAACTGAGCTAGCCGCCCGGCTCGGGCCCGGCGTACCGGACCGACAGGGAATCCTAGCATCCACTCCGTGGCTCGTCACGGGCCACCCGGTAGATCGGTCGCACGGCCATCGCCCCGGCGTTTCTTGGCGTGAAGGCCTGGCTCGCCGCGGGGATGATCGGCCGAAGAGGGCGTCAGGCTTGATCAGCCGCGGCCGGAGGCGGATCAAACCGGGGAGCCTGGGTCGTCGGGCCCACTCCGGCGTCGTCGAGGCGGCGCGACCCCGGCCGACGCGACGAACTGGCCTTGGGATCGAGGTGGGAGGAAATATCCATCTCGCGCTGCAGCGTCGTGAACTGCTTCCGCAGCTCCCCGATGCTCTGCCCCACCGAACGCCCCACCTCCGGCAAACGCTTGCCGTAGAGCATCACCGCAATGGCGCCGATGACGACGATTTCAAGGGGGCCAAGGCCAAACATCGATCGCTCCGTCGGAGAAGATCACACCGGCCACGGCATCAGCCGCAGGTTTTCAGGCAGAAAAGAGCCCCCATCCGCCCGAGGCCCAACTCCCAAGCCAAAGCCCGCTCGAGCCATTCCGGCCCGAGCGGCCAGCGAGAAGGATCAGGTGGCGCCGTCGCCACGGCCGCCCGTGCCGTCGTCCTCAATCCCCTGCACCCCGCGCTTGAACTCCACGATTCCCTGCCCCAGCGACCGCATCACCTTGGGGAGACGATTGCCGAAAACGAGGAGGATCACCGCGGCCAGAACGATCATCTCAATCGGGCCGATGCCAAACATCGCGAACATGGCGGGTACCTCAAACCTTCCGTGGGAGCCGGGGTGAAACCTGCACCTTGAAGTCTAATCCCGGGGGGGTGGGGGTCAACTTGCCGGACCGCAAGGGGGCGACGATCCGCGGCGAAATCCGCCATCGGCAGCGTCCGGCGTTCGTTGCCGGACACCCAGGGGAACATACCGGACACCCGGGGGAAACAAAAAAACCGCCGGCCAGAGGCCAGCGGCTGTTACGGCAAAGGTTGCATCAGAGTCACTCCCGGTTTCAGACCGGGGGTCGGTGGCCGGTCCTGGGCCCGTTTGCCCCAGGACCGGCCACCTTGACCGTCCGGATCACTTGACCGTCCCGATCACGAGCCCGTTCCGATCAGAAGTTCGCGTCGCAGCCGGGATCGACGTCGCCGACCATGTGGAGGTGGTCATGGTCGATGTAGATCACTTCCTGCGTGTCGTCGTCGACGAGCGTGTGGGGCACCGGCCAGCCGACACGCTTCACCTCTTGGTAGTAGACCGTGCACTTGTAGTGGGCATGGTGGAGTTGCGTCGGGCCGACGAGGGGGAGGTGACGCGGCGGATCGATGTAGTCGGCGATCTTGCACTTCGAGATCCGGACATGATTCCGCTGGATCTCGTAAAGGAACGGCCAGTTGCCCTGGACGGGACGGGCCTTCTCCAGGCCGCGCATGACTTCGTCATCGCTCGGCTCGTCGAGAGCCTCGCACGGGCCGCCGGGCTGGAGCGCCCCGAGGACCGGCGTCCGCTCGTAGCGTTCGTAGTTCCAGAATTGATCTTCTTTGTTCTTCTGGATCCCGACAGGCACGGGGATCGGGATGGCGAGGGGGCCGATATTGGGCCCTTGCTGGGTGAGCCAGAAGCAGCCGCTCTGCGTGATGGTGCCCGCGGCAATCAGCAGGGCGAGCAGGAGGGAGCGGGCGGAAACCATCATAAAAGACTCCTCGAACTGTCTGGAAAGGCGGTCGAGTGGCGAAGGGCCTGCGGGTTGTATCGACCATGCCGGTGCCGAACTTGCGGATTTCTCCGACAGGGGGAGAAAAACCGGCCGTGCCGGCCAGGCCGGCGGGGAAGATCGGGAGGCCACGGCGGCCGCGGCGGGGCCCCCGGGCAGCGCGAGCGATGCCCACCAAAAGCCGCGACCCACCCCCGCGTGGCGGGGATGGGTCGGTGGGCGGAATCTCGGAGCCCGAGGGCTGAGCTTGTCGCTCGATTAACGATGGTGGCTGTGGATGTGCCGGTCGTCGAAGTCGAGCCACCACCAGCCGTCATCCCACTCCAGCGACACCCGGCGCCAGCCGAGCGGCACCTGCGGGTAGGGATAAAACGGCCCGATGTAAGGCCAGGCGGTCGGGGAATACTGCGAGGGATACTGAACGGCCGCGGCGTTCGGGGAAGCGGCGTAGCTCGGCCAGGCGTAGTTGGGCATGTT
>CALQRA010000155.1 GCA_943332855.1 Candidatus Kuenenia stuttgartensis | reverse complement strand
GGAGTTCGCCAACTTCGATCTGAAGTTCGACTTCCGGCTGACCCCCGGCGCCAACAACGGCCTCGGGATCCGCGCGCCGCTCGATGGCGACGCCGCCTTCGCCGGGATGGAGCTGCAGATCCTCGACGACGGCCACGAGAAGTATGCCGGGATCGCCCCCTATCAGTCGCACGGCTCGGTCTATGGGGTCCTCCCAGCCAAGCGCGGGGCCCTGAAAGCCACAGGGGAGTGGAACAGCCAGGAGGTGATTGCCGAGGGATCGAAGATCAAGGTGATCCTCAATGGCACGACGATCGTCGATGGCGACATCGCCGAGTTTCGTGACGGCAAGAAGACCCTCGACGGTCAGGCCCATCCCGGATTGAAGCGGACCAGTGGCCACATCGGCTTCCTCGGCCATGGGGACGAAGTCCACTTCCGCAACATCCGCATCAAGCCGCTGGTGAAGTAACGGTGGAGTCCCATGCCTCGCTCCTCCCGCCCGCGTGCCTCGGTCCCGATCGTGCTCTTCGCCGTCTTCGCGGCGGGGATGTCGATCGGCCGCAGCCATGCCGCGGAGCCGGGGGGAGCCGGGCAGGGGGGGGGCAGTAGGATTGCGGAGCGGGTCCGAGCTCTCTTCTCCAGTCGCTGCCGCGAATGCCACGGGCCCGATCTCCAGGAAGGGGGGCTGCGGCTCGACCTCGATCCTCAAAGCGGCCGGGAGCCGGGCGCGGTCGTCGTGGCCGGCAGCCGGGGGGCCAGCGCGCTCCATGACCGGGTGACCTCGACCGATCCCGATCGGCGGATGCCGCCGCGGGGGAAGGCCCTCTCGGAGGAGGAGATCGAGCTGGTGGGGGCGTGGATCGATGCCGGGGCGGAGTGGCCCGCGGGGGCGTGGCGCGATCCGCGGCTCGACCACTGGGCCTGGCAACCGGTCGTCCGCCCCGACGTTCCCGGGGATGCCGTCGGTAGTGCGGCGATCGACGCCTTCGTTGCCGCGCGTCTCACGGAGAGCAGCCTCGCCCCGGCCCCGGAAGCCGATCGGCGGACGCTCATCCGTCGGGCGTCGTTCGATCTCGTCGGCCTCCCTCCAACCCCCGAAGAGGTGGCCGCTTTCGAGGCCGACCCGGCCCCGGACGCCTTCGAGCGCCTCGTCGATCGGCTCCTGGCCGCGCCGGGCCACGGGGAGCGCTGGGCCCGGCACTGGCTCGATGTCGCCCACTACGCCGACAGCCATGGCTACGAGCGCGATCAGCTCCGCCCCCATGCGTGGCGCTACCGCGACTGGGTGATCGACGCCCTCAATGCCGACAAGCCCTACGATGCGTTCCTGCGGGAGCAGGTGGCTGGCGACGTGATCACGCCGGACGATCCCGCCGCGGTCGTGGCCAGTGGGTTTCTTGTGGCCGGTCCCTGGGACTTCGTCGGGCAGGTGGAGACGCAAAGCGCCGTCCTGCGGCGTCAGGCCCGGGCCGATGATCTCGATGACATGCTCACGCAGGTGATGGCGGCCGCATGCGGCGTGACGATCAACTGTGCCCGCTGCCATGACCACAAGCTCGATCCGATCCCGCAACGTGACCACGCCGCGCTCGCGGCCCTCCTGGCCGGCGTGACGCGCGGCGATCGCCCTGTTAGCCCGACGGCGGTCGCCGCCCGGGATGCGAGGCGACGAGAGCTCGAGGAAGCGCTCCGCACCGCGACGGCCGATGTCCACGCCCTCGCCGGGGCGCCGGTCGATCTGGCCGACATCGTCGGCGGTGGCGACGGCTCGGGGAACGGCGTGAAGGGGGCGGGGATCGACCCGCGCTCTGGTGTGGCCCGCGACCGCACGCCGCTGGGGTTCCTCGAAGGGATCGAAGCGAATCGGCCCGCTCCCGGGCCCTCGCCGCTGGTGGCAGCGGTCCTCGTGCCCGATGGCAGCGGGCCGGTCCGCTTCGTCGTCGATGGTGCACCGATCGACGGCCTCCCGCCGACGGCCCGGCAAGGCTGGGATGCGATCCGCAACGGCCCGGTCAACGCCCAGGCCTCGACAACCACCGCCGGCATCGACCATGCCACCGACGGCCACGCCATCCTCGGTCTCCATGCCAATGCCGCGATCACCTTCGATCTGGCCGCGATCCGAGCCAGGCATCCGGCCACCAGCCGGCACTTCCGTGCGGTGGTCGCCTATGGCGGCCGGGCTGAGACGGCAGGCGCGGATTTCGCCGTCTATCTCGATGGCGTACGAATGGCTCAGGGCCGGCTCGATCAGGCGAGCCCCGGAGCACCACTCGATATCCTTCTGCCCGATGAGGCCCGCCACCTCACCCTCGTCGCCACCGACGGCGGGGATGGCATCGGTCATGATCAGATCTGGTTCGGCGACCCGCGGATCGAGGGGACCCCCTCCCGCCCCGTCGACAAGCCGGCCCTTGCGGCCGCGCGCGGGCGGATCGAGTCGCTGCGGCAGGAGCTCGCGGCCTTGCCGGCGACGGGAATCGTCTACGGGCCGGTGGTGCAGCCGCCGCCGCCGGTGCAGCTTCTGTTGCGCGGCGATCCGGAGAAGCCGTTGGGGGAGATTCCTCCGGGGCTGCCGGCGCTGGTGGGCGTGCCCGCGGCGGTCCTGCCGGCCGATGCCACCGATGCCGTGCGCCGGCGGGCCCTCGCTGATTGGATCACCGATCGGGCCAATCCACTCACGCCGCGCGTGATCGTGAACCGGCTCTGGCACCATCACTTCGGCACCGGCCTCGTCGACACGCCGAGCGATTTTGGCTCCGGAGGGGGTCGCCCGTCGCATCCGGCGCTCCTCGACTGGCTCGCCGCGGAGTTGGTCGATCATGGTTGGTCGCTCAAGCACATCCACCGGCTCATCTGCACGAGCCAGACCTGGCGGCAGCGGAGCCATGGCGTGCCCGGAGCGGCCTCTGGCGTGGCGGTCGATTCAGGCAACCGTCTCCTCTGGCGGATGAGCCCGCGGCGCCTCGACGCCGAGTCGTACCGCGACGCGGTGCTGGCCGTTTCCGGCACGCTCGATCAAACCCGCGGCGGGCCAGGCTTCCGCGATTTCCGGGTCACCGAGGCCTATGCCCCGATTTACGAGTCGATTCCCGTCGACCGCCCCGACCTGCGCCGCCGCAGCATCTACCGCTGCGTCGTCCGCGGCACGCCCGACGTCTTCCTGACAACGCTCGACTGTCCCAACCCCGCCAACCTCGCGCCAGTCCGGGCCCGGACGACAACGGCGCTGCAGTCGCTGGCGATGCTCAACAACGACTTCACCCTCCGCCATGCTGCAGCCTGGGCCGAGCGGCTCGGGCGCGAGGCGGGGAATCTTCCCGCCGATCAGGTGCGCCTTGGTTTCCAGCTCGCCTTCGGCCGTGAGCCCGACCGGGAGGAGGCCGCTGCGGCGAGTGAGCTTGTCGCGCAGGCGGGGCTTGTGCAGTTCTGTCGGATGATGCTGGCGGCCAATGAGCTTTCAGCGATCGACTGACAGGGGTTTCCAGTCCACGGATTAACCCGATGCTTTTTTCCGCTTCCCCTCCGAGCCGCTGCTTCCATCCGTCGGGCCGACGGGCGTTTCTCGGCGCCCTCGGCGGCGGGCTCGGGTGCCTCGGGCTCGATGTCGCCCTCGCGGCCGCCGCGCCCCCCTCCGGGAGCATTCCGCGGGGGGCGCTAGCGCCACGGCCGCCGAGTTTTGAGGCGCGGGCCACGGCGGTGATCCAGATCTTCTGTCCGGGGGGCATGAGCCACGTCGACACGTTTGACTACAAGCCGGAGCTCGTCCGTCGCGCCGGCATGCCGTTTGATCCCGATGGGAAGCTCGAGTTTTTCGCCTCGCGGCCGGGGGAGTGCATGCCGTCGGCTTGGCCGTTCCGGCAGCACGGGGAATGCGGCCGCTGGGTGAGCGATCTGTTCCCGGGCCTGGCCCGGCATGTCGATTCGATCGCCTTCCTCCATTCGATGCATGCCAAGTCGGCGCTCCATGGGCCGGCGATGTTCATGGCCAACAGCGGCTTCATCCTCCCCGGATTCCCGTCGTTTGGCGCCTGGGCGACCTACGGCCTGGGGAGTGAGGCCGACAATCTCCCGGCGTTCGTCGTCCTCCCCGATCCGCGCGGCCTGCCGCCGGGGGGAACGGTCAACTGGGGTGCCGGGTTCCTGCCGGCCGTCCATCAGGGAACGGTGCTACGGACCGCCGCCAACCAGCCGCCGATCGCCGATCTCTTCCCCCCTGCCGATCGGGCCGATGTCCGGGCCGGTGAGCCGGCCGGGCTCGGCTTCCTCGGCGCGATCAACCGGCGCCACCGCGATGCGCGCGGGGGGGATGCCGATCTCGATGCCCGGATCGAGGCCTTCGAACTGGCGGCACGCCTCCAGCTCTCGGCCCCGGAAGTCGGCGACCTGACAGGGGAATCGGCGCTCACGCTGGCCAGCTACCGGCTCGACGATCCCGACCTGGGGCCCTTCGGCAGGCAGTGCCTCCTCGCCCGCCGGCTCGTCGAGCGTGGCGTTCGCTTCGTGCAGATCTACTGCGGCGCGGAGAACACGACGGCACTCAAGATCCGCCCCAACTGGGATTCGCACGAGGATCTCGTCCGCGATCATGGCTACTGGGGGCCGATCCTCGATGCCGGGGCCAGCGCGCTGTTGACGGATCTCGCGGGCCGCGGGCTCCTCGACTCAACGCTCGTCATCGGCTCGACCGAGTTCGGTCGGCAGCCCGCGGCGCAGGGGAAGGGGCGCGATCACAACCCCGGTGCCTTCACCGCCTGGATGGCCGGAGGGGGCGTGAAGGGAGGCGTGGCCCACGGCGCCAGCGACGAGCTCGGCTTCAAGGCCGAAGTCGATCCGACGACCTGGCACGACCTCCATGCTACGGCGCTCCACCTCCTCGGCATCGATCACGAGCGCCTCACGATCTACAACAACGGCATCCCGCGCCGGCTCACCGATGTCCATGGCCGGGTGCTCCAAGCAATTGTGGCCTGAGGCGTATGGCGGTCAGCGTCCCACGAGCCGGGGGTGGGGACGTCCCTCGTTGAGCGTCGGCCGCTCCGGACGCCCCTGCGACGCAAACTCGAGGCGGAGATGGTCGAGGCCGAGCGCGCGGAGAATCGTGGCGTGGATGTCGTGGACATGGAGGCGGTCGGCGATCTGGTGGAGCCCGACATCGTCGGTGGCGCCGATTTCGATCCCCCCCGGCACGCCCCCTCCGGCCATCCACATCGTGAAACCGTAGGGATTGTGGTCGCGGCCATCCCCCTTCTCGCTCATCGGCGTCCGCCCGAACTCCCCTCCCCAGACGACGAGCGTTGAGTCGAGAAGGCCGCGGCGCTTCAGGTCGCGGACGAGCGCCGCGACCGGCTGGTCGACCTGCCGGCAGAGCTCGGCGTGGTTCTTCTCGATCCCGGCATGGGCGTCCCATTTGCTGCCGGCACCGTGATAGACCTGCACGAAGCGGACGCCCCGTTCGACGAGGCGACGGGCGAGGAGACAATTGCGGCCACAGACGGCCGTCGCCGGTTCGTCGAGGCCGTAGAGCCGATGGGTCTCGGCGGTCTCCGCGCCCAGGTCGACGGCCAGAGGGGCTGCCGCCTGCATCCGGTAGGCGAGCTCGTAGCTTTGGATTCGCGCCTCGAGCTCGGTCTGTTCAGGCGTGGCCGCCGCGCGGGCCCGGTTGAGCTCGGTGAGGAAGGCGAGCTTCGCCGCCTGTCGGGCGGGGCCGACTCCCCTCGGCGCGGTGAGATTCGCGATCGGCGGCGTGCCGGTGCCCAGCCGCGTCCCCTGGTAGACCGCCGGCATGAATCCGGCCGCCCAGTTCCGCGGCCCGTTGACCACTTGCCCGTCGCCATCCTGGAGGACGACAAAAGCGGGGAGGTCCCGGCTCTCGCTCCCCAGGCCGTAGGTCGTCCAGGCGCCGAGGGAGGGACGCCCTCCCAGGACCGAGCCGGTGTTCATCTGGCAGACGCCGCCGGAGTGGTTGAGCCCGTCGGAGACGCACGACCGGAGGATGGCGAGATCGTCGACGATGCCGGTAGTGTGGGGGAGCCAGTCGCTGACCCACGCGCCGCAGCGGCCATGCCGGGCCCAGGTCCGGCGATCGGCCAACAGCGGACTCTCCCCCTCTCCCATCGGCGTGATCACCCTCCCAAAGCTCTCGGGCAAGGGCTGCCCCGCGAGCCTGCGGAGGAGAGGCTTCGGATCGAACGTATCGAGATGGCTCGGCCCCCCTTCCATGAAGAGGAAAATCACGCTCGTCGCCCGCGCAGCGGCGTGGGGGGACTTGGGCGCGAGGGGGGCGCTGGTGGCCGCGAGCGCCGCTTCATGCTCAAGCGCCGCCAAGGCCAGCGCTCCGAAGCCGGAGCCGGCACGGGCGAGCCAGTCCCGCCGCGAGGTCGCGGGGGCATGGTGCAGGAGGCGGTGGTGGCGGGCGAGGCTCGACATGGTGGGGCGTCAGTCGACGTAGAGGAAATCGCTCGAGTTCAGGAGGACATGACAGAGATCGACAAGGGCTTCGTAGCCGCGGAGATCCTTAACCGGGGCGACCTGGAGCCCGCCGCGGACGAGATCGCGCCCCCGGCCCGCTGTGTCGACGGCGAACCCCGGCGTCTCCTCGAAGGTCCACGCGGCAACGACCGCGTCGCCGGCCGAGCCTTGCTCTTGGAGCAGCTCCGCCCGCTGGAGCGCCCGCCGCGACAGGCGCACCTCGTCGATCAGGCCGTCCCAGCTGGAATCCTCGCAGCCGCTCCGGCCGCCGATCGCGAAGAGCTGCGACGTGGCATGGCTGCCGTCGAAACCGTGGGCCACGGTGGCGAGCCTCGCGGCGGCGTCGTTGTCGGAGAGATCGCGGATCTGAAAGTCGACGCGCCGGTCGCCGGCATCGACGACACGGACGGCCACCGCGATCGCGTAGGGGCGCTCGAGGGCGAGGCGGAGGCCGGCATCGATCTCGGCCCGGACGGGAATCTTTGTTTCGCCATCCTTTCGCGCGCCGCGCACCTTCAGACCGAGGCGCCCCGCGGCATCGACATCGAGGCTCCAGCCGGGGGCGTCGTCGCGGCCGAAGCCTTGCGAGGCGATCGTCCGCGGTCGCCCTTCGGCCGGAAACGACCGGAGCACGACAGAGGCTTCGAAGGTGAAGTCGTCGGCCGGGAAGGGGCCCGCCTCCGGCTTAGCGCCCGACGCGCTGCCGGGGACCGTCAACAGGGCGTCGGGGCGGGCAGGGTCGATCGTGGCGGCGAGCCCCGCGCGTTGCGGCATCGGCTCGGAGAGCGCGACGGAGAAGGTGGAGGCGTCGGCGTCGAGCCGGCTCCGCTCGAGCCCGAGAAAATCCGTGCAGGCCTCGATCGTCTCCGCTGATGGCTCGCGGCCGATGACCGTCCGCAGCGCCTCGGCGGCCCGGCTGCGATCGTCTCCGAGCCCTTGCCGGTCGATCCGCAGGGCGAGGGCCCGGGCGCGGGCCAGGAGCCATTCACCGTTGAGGAGGAGGAGGGCCTGCGACGGGGTGGTGGTCGTGTTGCGGCGCGAGCAACTCGCGGCGGCGTCGGGGAAGTCGAAGGCGTCGAGGAGGGGATCGCGGGTGTTGCGCAAAACGGAGACGTAGAGCGCCCGGCGTGGCTTTGCCGCCGGCACCGGCGGACCGGCGGGGGTGGCGTCGAGCTCACCGCTGGCGACGAGCGCCGCATCGCGGACCTGCTCGGCGTCGAGCCGGCGCGCGTGGCGGCGCCACAGGAGCCGGGCCTGGGGATCGCGGGCCGCAGCCAGCGTGAATGGCGGGCTCTCGGGGGCATGCGTTGCCCGGCGGAAGGCGCTGCTGGTGAGGATCAGCCGCTCGATCCTCCGCACCGTGTAGCCCCCCTCGACGAGATCGGCAGCCAGCCAATCGAGGAGCTGCGGATGGCTCGGCGGCGCGCCGAGAAGGCCGAAGTCGTTGGCCTCGGTGGCGAGCCCCTCCCCGAAATGCCACTGCCAGAGCCGGTTGGCAAGGACGCGCGGCGCGAGGGGATTGGCCGGCGCCGCGATCCAGCGGGCCAGGGCCAGGCGTCGGCCGCTCGACGGCCCGTGCGCCGCCACCGGCTCGATCGGCGGGCAGCCGCCGCCGAGAACCTCCGGGAGGCCGGGGGCGATGCCCTCAGGCACCCCCCCCTCCGCCACGACAGCCGCCGGGGTCGACGGCGGACGATCGGCGGCGTGCTCCTTCTCGAAGGCCGCCAGTTCGGCCGTGAGTCGCTCGTAGACGAGCCGGTCGGCTTCTGGGAGCTTTTCCGGCTGGAAGGTCAGCTGTCGGGCGGCGAGCCGCACCCACTGCTCCTCGAGCGCCGTCCGCTCCGCCGCCGGCAGCATCACGAGCCGCTTGATCGGCGGCGGGAAGCGTTGCAGGCCCCCCCAGGCCCCCTCGTCGCGGGCCGAGGCGCGGAGCGTGGCCAGCTCGCGATGGATGCGCCCGACGGTGTCGACCCACGTCTGTTGGCCGGGGGAAAGGACCTGTGGCTCAGGGACGCCGTCGTCACGCCACTCGATCGCCGTGAAGAAGGCCCGGAGGCGCTCGTGGTCTGCTTTCAGGATCGGATCGTATTTGTGATCGTGGCAGCGGGCGCAGCCGAGGCCCATGGCGAGGAACACGTCGGCGGTCGTCTCGGTGGCGTCGTCGAGGATGTCGGTCCACTGCTTCGGGACGTCGATCTGGTTGTATTCGTAGGGTGTCTGGCGGAGGAATCCGGTGGCGATCGCCCCCCTGGCGTCGTCGCTGAGCTCGTCGCCGGCGAGCTGCGCGATCACGAAGCGGTCGAAGGGGAGGTCGGCCTGGAAGGCGGCGACGACCCAGTCGCGGTAGCGCCAGGCATGGGGCCGGAAGGCGTCCTGCCGAAAGCCATCGCTGTCGGCATATCGGGCCAGATCGAGCCAATGGCGGGCGAGGTGCTCGGCATGGCGGGGATCGGCGAGGAGTCGGTCGATGAGTCGCTCCCAGGCGGCGGGGTCGGTGTCGGCGACGAAGGCCCGCACCTCCTCGGCCGACGGTGGCACTCCCACGGTCGTGAAGAAGAGCCGGCGGATGAGCGTGGCCCGATCGGCCTCGGGGACGGCAACAAGCCCCTCGGCCGCCAGCCGGGCGTCGACGAAGCGATCGATCGGATGGCGACTCTCCCCCTCCGGCACCGCCGGTCTGACGAGCGATCGATAGGCCCACCACCCCCGATCCTCCTCCGTCACCACCATCGGCCGCGGTCGGAGTCTGGGGCCGACGGGGGCGGCGGCATCGCGGGGGGGAAGCCCGGCGGCGAGGAGGTCGGCGGCCGACACCGATCCGGTCCAGGGGAGGCCGTCGGCCACCCAGGCTTCGAGGGCCGCGATCTCGCCGTCGGAGAGCCGATCGCGGTCCGGGGGCATCGCCACTGACTCGTGGCGGACCGCGGCAACCAGCAGGCTCGCGGCAGGATCGCCAGGGACAACCGCCGGTCCCGAATCCCCGCCACGCAGCACGTCGACGAGGCTGTCGAGCCGCAGCCCCCCCTTCGCGGCCTCGTTGCCATGGCACGACTGGCAGTGAGTGGCCAGGAGGGGGCGGATCGTCGTCTCGAAGTGATCGAGGGGCGCGCTGGCGTGGGAGGTGATCGCCGAGAGCCACAAGGAGCAGGCAGCGATCGACGCGACGACCGGCACCGTGGCGCGAAAGGGGGCGGAGCGTGACAACGCGACGGCTCTCGTGGAGTGCATGACGAATCCCCCCTTCCCCCATCCGGGGCTCGGAACGCAATTGTGGCCTCGACCGAGGAGGGAGAGCAATTGACCTCTCCCCCTTCCGCCCCCGACACTCTTCCAGGCGTGGCCGGGGACCGGATGAACCGGAAACAATGGAGATCGTCGTGGGGCAAAAATCGGGCTTTCTTGCCGTTGTTTTCCTCCTCTTCGCTACGGGGCTTCCGACTGGAGCCGACGCCGACGGGGTCGCGGTGATCGCCGGGAAGCGTGAGGGGCGGACGAGCGCCGAGCCGGCCGAGGCCGCCGTCAACGAGCCCTTTGCCACCGCCTTCGATCTCGAGGGGCGGCTGTGGGGCGTCGAGTTCACCCGGGCCAACCGGGTCTTCCGCATCGACCCCGCCGCGGCTGGTGGCGCGGGGCTGCCGACGTTCGTGGCGGGGCAGTTTCACCTTGCCGATCCGCAGGCGCCCGAGCCCCCTGCCGGACCGACCGCGCTCGGGGAGGTCCGCTTCAACGGTCTCCACGATCTGGCGATCGGTCCTGACGACACGATCTACCTGGCCGACACCTTCAACCACCGGATCCGGGCCCTCGACCCGCGCACGCGCCTCCTCCGGACGATCGCCGGCACCGGGATCGCCGGGGACGCCGGTGACGGTGGCCCGGCGGCTCTGGCCCATTTCAATCAGCCCTATTGTGTCTCGCTCGTGCCGGGAGGGGGCGCGCTCCTCGTTGCCGACATCGGCAACGCCCGGCTCCGATCGATCGATCTGGTCACCGGAGTCGTCACGACCGTTGCCGGCAATGGTGTGAAGGGGGCGCCCGAGGACGGGGCGCTGGCGACGGCCACGCCGTTGGCGGGCCCGCGCGCTGCTTGCGCCGCCGCCGACGGCACGATCTGGCTGGCGCTGCGCGAGGGGAACGCGCTGGTCGCGATCCGTCAGGGGCGGGTGAGCGTGGCGGTGAATGCCAAAGGAGAGGCAGGCTTTGCCGGCGACGGTGGGCCCGGCACGGCGGCGCTGTTGGCGGGGCCGAAGTATGTGGCGATGGATGGAAGGGGACGGGTGCTCGTCTGCGACACCGAAAACCACTGCATCCGCCGCTATGACCCTGCCACCGGGATCATCGTGACGGTGGCGGGCATCCCCGGCAGGCCGGGCACCGCGCTGGGAGGCGACTGGCGAACGACGCACCTCTCCCGGCCGCATGCGGCCCGGATCGACCCGGCGGGAAACCTCGTCGTTGCGGACAGCGACAATGACCGGATCCTCGCCGGTGCGCTCGACTGATGCCGTGCCCGCCTCGGTCGCTGGTCATCGACCACCGCAGCCAGCGTGCGATCAGCCAGCCCAGTGCGCGGCGATCTTGCCTTTCAAGAAGGCGACGCTGCGGTGGAGCTGGTCGATCCCGTCGACGCCATCCTCGATGCTGATCCAGCCCGTGAAGCCCTTGCTCTTCAGCTCCGAGAAGATCGCGTCGTAGTCGTTGAGCCCCTTGCCGATCTCGCCGTGCCGAAG
>CALQRA010000154.1 GCA_943332855.1 Candidatus Kuenenia stuttgartensis | reverse complement strand
CGCGCCGTCACCGGCTTCGGGCAGTTTGGCAACACCTTCGACTCGCGCGGCCACCGCTTCACGGCCAGCAATCGCAATCCGCTCATGGTCAGCCTCCTGCCGCCGGAGGCGCTCGTCCGCAACGCGCTGGTCGATCTCGGACCGGGCTACGTCGACGCCGCCCCCAGCGGCGCCGACAGTCGGGTGGCGGCGGTGGCGGCGACGAACGCGACGGCCATCTCCCACACCGGCACGCACACGTCCGCCTGTGGCCTGACGATCTTCCGCGGCGATCTCCTCGGCCCCGAGGCCGATGGCGACGCCTTCACCTGCGAGCCGGTCTCCCATACGGTTGTCCGCCGCCGCCCGATGGCGCGGGGCGCCGGCTTCTGGAGCAGCCATCCGGAGCCCGAGGGGAGCGAGTTTGTCGCCTCGGCCGAGACCTGGTTCCGGCCGGTGTTCACGGCCACGGCGCCCGACGGAAGCGTGTGGATCGTCGACTTCTGCCGAGCGAGCGTCGAGCATCCCGACTACATGCCCCCCGGGGTCGCCGCCACGGTCGATCACCGGGCCGGCGATCGGGCCGGACGAATCTGGCGCGTCCGTCGCGCCGACCTTTTCCCCCGCGTCTGGGCCCCGCCGGCGACCGCTGCTGAGGCCGTGGCGCTCCTCGCCGATCCAAACGGCTGGCGCCGCGACACGGCGCAGCGGCTCCTCGTCGAGGGTCGCTTTCCCGCCGCGGATGCCGAGCATGCGGTGAGGGCCCTGCTCGATGCCCCATCGACAGCGCCGATCGCGCGCGTTCACGCCCTCCGCGTCCTCGACGGCCTGTCACGGCTGACAATCCCCGATCTCGACCGCGCCACGGCCAGTGACGACACCGGGCTGCGGGAAGAGGGGCTGCGGCTGACGCGCGAAGGGGAGGGAATCGTGTTCGCCCAGACGAGCGATTCTCCTGCAGCCCGGCAGGAACTTTGTGACCGCGTCGCCGTGCCGTCGGTCGATCATCCCGACGGGAGCGTCCGCCTTGCTGCGCTTCTGGCGCTGGCCGGATCGCCGGCCGAACCGGCCACGTCGGCCCTTGCTGTTGCCGCTGCCTCGCCGCACCTCGACGACTGGACCGCGCGGGCCATCCTCTCCGGCGCCCCGGGCCGGGCCGGGCCGCTCCTCGCTGCGATCGCCCGGCAGACGGCTGCGGGGGATGCCTCATTACTGCCCCCCGATCCGGCCCGGATGATGCTCGTCACGCAGCTGGCCACGACCGCCACGGCCGATACGACGGGCGCCGATCTCGACGCGGTGCGCTCGCTTCTTGCCGCGCGGGCCGACGCGGGGCAGGTCGGGTGGTTCGATGTTGCCGCGCTGTTTGGCGTCGCGGCGCGTCGCCCCCTGGCCAGCTTGCGGGAACGCGATGCCGGGACGGTCGAGAGAACCGTGGCCCGCGCCCACACCCTCGCTGCAGACGCTCACGCCAGCGCCGATCTCCGGCTCCTCGCCATCCGCCTCCTGGCGCTTGCCGCCGTCGATGATTCGGGCCCCGGAATCGCCTCGCGATCGTCGCTCTTGGCGCTTGCCGCATCGCGTGAGCCGGAGGCCGTGCAGCGCGAGGCGGTGCGCGGGGTCGTCGCCTGTGGCGCTCCTCGAGCGCTCGACGAACTGCTCACGCTCGCGGCCGATCTCGAGCCGGGCGTGCGCTCGGCCGCCGTAGCGGCGATGCTCGACCGCCCGGCCGCGATCCCTCCGCTCCTTGCCGCCCTCGATTCGGGCTCGATCCCCGCAGGCGCGATTCCACTCGAACGCCGCAAGCCGCTGCTGGAGTCGCCCGACATGGCCGTTCGCGAGACGGCGCTGCGGCTGTGGGGGGAAGCCGCCGGTGCGCTTTCCCCCGAGGAACTGACCCGTCTGACCACGGCCGTTCGCCAGGGGGGCGACCAACCGCGAGGCCGCGAGGTCTTCGCCCGCCACTGTGCCAATTGCCACCGCACGGCCACGCCCGGCGCCGAGCCCCTCGGCCACAGCGTCGGCCCGGATCTCGCCGAGGCGGCCGATCGGCCGATCGAGCGATTGCTGCTCGATATCGTCGAGCCGAACCGGGCGGTCGAGAGCCGCTACGAGGCGACGGCCGTCGTCACCGATGATGGCGTCGTTCTCGAGGGGATCCTCGCCGCCAACACGCCCGAGTCGATCGTCCTGATTCGCCCCGGTGGGGAGCGGACACAGCTTCCGCGCGACCGGATCGAGTCGGTCCGCGGCACAGCCCGCTCGCTCATGCCGGAGGGCTTCGGCCGCGCGATCCCCGCCAGCGAGTTTGCCGATCTCCTCGCCTATCTCCGGCAGGGCCGCGTCATCGGCCCGCCGCCATGAATCATTTCCCCGGCGGGCTCCGTGCCGCCCCGTTTCCCCAAGAGGTCCGCTCCCCATGCCCCGCCCATCCGCCGCCTGCCGCCGCGCCCTCCTCCTGATCCTTCTGGCCGTCGCACTTCCCACCTCGGTTCGCGCCGTCGTGTTTCCCTCGGCTGCCCGCGCCGGCTTGTTTTGCTCGGCAGCCCATGCCGAGGAGGCACGCCTCGCTCCGCTCAAGGATCTCGATGGTTCTTTCCCCTTCACCCCTCCCGCCACGCTCGAAGCCTGGCAGGCGCGAGCCGCGGAGGTGCGGCAGCGGATCCTCGTTTCGCAGGGGCTGTGGCCGATGCCGGCGAAGACGCCGCTCAATCCGTCGATCCACGGCACGATCCACAAGGGGCCCGAGGCCAAGGGAAACGAAGGGACCGGCGGCTACACCGTCTCCAACGTTTCCTTTGAAAGCGCGCCGGGGCTGTTTGTCACCGGCAACCTCTACCGGCCGCTGGGGCTGAAGGAAGGCCAGCAGGTGCCAGCCGTCCTCTTCGCCCACGGCCACTGGCAAAACGCCCGCCATGCCGATCAGGACGCCACCGCCACGCGCAAGGAGATCGCCAACGGCGAGGAGCGTTTCGAAGAGGGGGGCCGGAGCCGGTTCCAATCCCTCTGCGTGCAACTGGCGCGGATGGGGTGCGTCGTGTGGCAGTGGGACATGCTCTCCGACTCCGACGCGGTCCAGTTCTCGCGCCAACTCGTCCACGGCTTCGCCCGCCAGCGGCCGGAGATGAACACCACCGAGCGCTGGGGGCTCTACAGCCCGCAGGCCGAATCGCATCTCCAGAGCATCATGGGGCTGCAGACGTTGAACGGTATCCGCGGGGTCGATTTCGTCCTCTCGCTCCCCGAGGTCGATCCAAAAAGAATCGCGATCACCGGCGCCAGTGGCGGCGGCACGCAGACGATGCTCGTGGCAGCGGTCGACGACCGCGTCACGCTCTCCGGCCCGATGGTGATGGTGAGCACGTCGATGCAGGGGGGCTGCACCTGTGAAAACTCCTCACTGCTGCGGGTCGGCACCGGGAATGTCGAGTTCGCGGCGCTGTTTGCCCCGAAGCCGCAGATCATGAACACCGCCGACGACTGGACGAAGGAACTGGCCACGAAGGGTTTCCCCGATCTCCAGACGCTCTACGGCCTCTACGGCGCCAAGGACGCGGTGGCGCTCAAGCGCGGTGAGCACTTCCCCCACAACTACAACGCCGTCACCCGCTCCGCTTTCTACACCTTCGTCAACAAGCACTTCGGCCTCGGACAACACGAGCCAGTGATCGAGCGCGACTACGAGGTGGTGGAGCCGGCGAAGCTCGCCGTCTGGGATGCCGCTCATCCGGCGCCGAAGGCCGCCGATCCCGACTTCGAGCGCGACCTGCTCGCGAAGCTCACGGCCGATTCGACGGCGACGATCACCGCGGCCGCCGCCACCAAGGACGGCCTCCGCGGGGTGCTCGCGCCGGCGTGGGAGACGGTCATCGGCCGCTCGGCAGCGACGGCCGGCGACGTCTCCTGGGAGATGGCGGAGAAGACCGAGTCCAGCGGCATCGTCCGGATGACCGGGAAGCTCGTCAACGCCACCCACAACGAGGAGATCCCGGTTCTCTGGCTCTATCCGAAGCCGTGGAACGGCAAGGTGGTCGTGTGGCTCGACGACGCTGGCCGCGGCTCGATCGAGACCGACGGCCCGTCGTTCAAGGCTGTGGCCGGGATCCTCTCCCAGGGAACGACGGTGATCGCGGCCGATCTGTTCACGCCGCCGGCCGATGCCGACGGTAAGCAGCGCGTCGTGAAAAACCCGCGCGAGTTTGCCGGCTACAGTTTCGGCTACAACCCGACGCTGTTCGCCGAACGGGCCCACGACGTCCTTTCCATCGTCCACTTCCTCCGCACCGCCAAGATCGGCGATCATCCTTCGCCGAAGCGTGTCGCGGTGGTGGGGCTGGGGTCGCGCGGGGCGATCGTGGCTGCCGCCCGGGCCGTTGCCGGCGACGAGATCGACGCCACCGCGATCGACACCCAGGGCTTCCGCTTCGGAAAAGTGCTCGACTACCGCTCCCCCGACTTCCTTCCCGGCGCCGGCAAATACCTCGATGTCCCCGGGGCCCTCGCGGCCGCTTCGCCGCGGCCGCTGTGGCTCGCCGGTGAGGCGGAGGTGCCGGAGGTGCTCTCCGCGGCCGCGAAGGCGACCGGCGGCAGCAAGTCGGTGACCCGGTTCAGCGGCACGGCGGCCGACCTCGCCGAGGCCGCAGCGAAGTGGGCGGCCCCGATTTTGGTGACCCCGTGACGCTTGCCCAACTCGCGCGACCTGAAGAGGCAGAGTCGGAGGAATCCGTGATCGGCGCCGACGGACTCGTGCCGGTGGCGCTCGGCATCGAGATCGGGGGGACGAAGCTCCAATCAGCGGTCGTCGCCGCCGATGGCCGTGTCCTCCTGCGCCGCAGCGACCGGGTCGATCCGACCGGCGGGGCCGAGGGGATCCGCACCGTGCTCGCTGCGCAGATTGCCGGTATCGTCGATGACGCAGCTGGCAATGGTCTCGCCATCCGCGCCATCGGCATCGGTTTCGGCGGGCCGGTGAATCGAGAGCAGGGGGTGGTGGCGACGAGTTTTCATGTCGGGGGCTGGAGCGATTTCCCGTTGGCGGCGTGGGTGGCAGGCCAGGTGGAGGGGGCGCTTGGCCCCGTGCCGGTGGTCCTCGAAAACGACTCCAATGCCGCCACCCTCGGCGAGGCGCTCGTCGGGGCCGGCCAGGGCGCCAGGGTCGTCGTCTATTCCAATGCCGGCAGCGGCATCGGCAGCGGCCTGGTGATCGACGGCCGGCTCTACCGCGGCCGCCCCAGCGGCGAAATGGAGCTCGGCCATCTCCGGCTCCTCCCCGGCGGCGGGATCCTCGAAGACTCCTCGGCCGGCTGGGCGATCGACCGTAGCGTGCGCGAGGCGGTGGCGGCCGAGCCCGCCGGCATACTTGCCAGGGAGGCCGCGACAACCGGCGCCGTCCCCTCGGCCCGGCTCCTCCCCGCGGCGCTCGCTGCCGGCGACACCACGGCCGAGCGGATTCTCAACGCCGCGGCGGGCCCGTATGCCCACGCGCTCTCGCATGTCGTCCATCTTCTCAATCCCGACATGATCGTCCTCGGCGGTGGCGTCGCCACGATCGGCGAGCCATGGCGGGGGAGCGTCGCGCGGCAGCTCGAGGGCTTCCTCATGACCCCGCTGCGGCCAAGCCCGCCGGTTCGGCTTGCCACACTCGGCGAGGATGTCGTTCCGGTGGGGGTAGCACTGGCGGCGCTCGGAGACCACAGGCCCGCAATGCCAAGGGTCGAGCCATGATGCGGTGCGCTTGGCTTCACCGTTCGGCACTGGCCTGGCGCCTCGTGGCCCTCCTCACCGTCGCCGTGCGAGCTGCGGCGGCCGACGACGCCCTCTTCGAATCTTCGATCCGTCCGGTGCTTGTCGACACCTGCTTCCGCTGCCATGGAGGAGAGCGCGTCTCGGGGGGGCTGCGCGTCGATTCGCGCGCGGCCCTCGTCGGCGGCGGTGATTCCGGGCCGGCGATCGTGCCGGGGGATCCGGCCAAAAGCCTCCTCGTCCAGGCGATCGCCCGCCACGACGACGTCTCGGCGATGCCCCCCGAGCTCGACAAGGCCCTCCGCCCCGAACAGGTAGCGGCCTTTGAGCGCTGGATCGGCGCCGACGCACTGTGGCCCGCAGCGGCTGCGGCGTTCGAGGTCGAAGGGCACTGGGCCTTTGCGCCGGTGGCTGATCCGCAACTCCCTCCAGTGGCCGACGAAGCCTGGTGCCAGACGACGATCGACCGCTTCATCCGCGCCCGCCAAGAGGAGGCAGCGGTCGTGCCCCTTCCCAGCGCCGATCGGCGCACGCTCATCCGCCGGGCGACGTTCGATCTCACCGGTCTGCCGCCGACGCCGGCGGAGGTCGAGGCCTTCGTCGCCGATCCGTCGCCGCGCGCCTTCGATACGGTCGTCGAGCGGCTCCTCGCTTCGACGGCCTACGGCGAGAAGTGGGCCCGGCATTGGCTCGACGTCGTCCGCTACGCCGACACCGCCGGCGAAACGGCCGACTATCCCGTCCCGGTCGCCTGGCGCTACCGCAACTACTGCGTCGACGCCTTCAACCGCGATCTCCCCTACGACGAGTTTCTCCGCGACCAGATCGCCGGCGACATCCGCGCCGCGGCGGGGCCCCCACAGGCCCGTGACGAGCGCATCGTGGCGACCGGGTTTCTTGCCATCTCCCGCCGCTTCGGCTTCGATTCGGAGAAATACCACCACCTCACGATCCAGGACACCATCGACACCCTCGGGGCAACGGTGATGGGCCTGAGCCTCGGCTGCGCCCGCTGCCACGATCACAAGTTCGATCCGGTCAGCGCCCGCGACTACTACGCCCTCTACGGAATCTTCGAGAGCAGCCGCTATCCCTTCCCCGGCTCGGAGCAGAAGCAGCGGGTGCGGAGCCTGGCGCCGCTCGGGAAGGCGCGACCCGACGCTCAAGCGTGGCGCACGTATGAAGCCGACATCAGTCGGCTGTCGGCGGAGCTTGCCGCCCTCGACAAGCCCGTGCCGGCGGCAACGCTCCGCTCGGTCACCGATCTCGATGGCGACTTCGAGCTCCAGGCTCCGGCCGGCGGCGGGAGCTACGGCGTGCTCGTGCCGCCATGGCGGTATGAGGGGCCGATCGCCGTGACGGCCGCCGCGCAGAGCCCCTTCAAGCAGCTCTTTGCCGGCGGCCGCTGCGGCGTGAGCATCGCCGCGGGGGCGGGCCCCTACCGCTGCGCGCAGGCGGTCCACGCCCTGCCAGGAAACAGCGGGCCGGTGTTTCTCAATCTCGATCTGCGGCTCCACGCTCCGGCAGCCGCCGCGGCGGGGCGTCATCGCTTCACGCTCACCGATTCAAACGGCGTTGCGATCGAGCTTGTCCTGTCGGCCGAAAACCTTCTGATTGTCGCCGCCGGGCAGACGCACGACCTCGGGCCGATCCCGATAGTGGAATGGATCAATCTCCAGCTGGCGATCGACACCGCGAAGCATGAGGTGACGGGGCGCCTCGGCACCCCGGGGGCGGTCCGTGAGCTCGGTCCGTTTGCGCTCGCGGCCGAGGCCCGCGGCCCGATCGACGGCGTGAAACTCGAGGCGCTTGTCGAGCCGGCGACCGCGTACGCCGCCACGGCGCTCGACTGCGACAACCTCGCGCTCCAATCGACGCCGATCCCCGCGGTGAGCCTCGAGCGCCCGGCGCAGCTTCCCGGCCCCGATGCGAAAGCGCTTCGGGCCCGCCTCCGCGAACTGTCGGGCTACGACGGCGATCTTGAAATGCAGTCGGCCGGAGCGCCCCCAGCCGCCCCCTGGAACCCCGGCCCGGCGAGCGTCGTCCGCCTCGACGCCAAAGCCCAAAGCCCGTTCACGAATCTTTACACCCCCGGTCGGCTCGGCCTCACGCTCCCCAGCCGGGTCGAGTACGACGGCTTCGGACTTTCGCTTCCCCCCATCCCTCCCGCTGCCGACGGCCGGCTCCACGTCGCTTTTGACATCCGTCCGGGAAAGCGTAGCGGCGACTCTCAGGGCACCTGGCGGTATTCGATCGGCCACGGGCCCGGCCCCTCGCCGGCGATCGAGCTCTTCTTCGACGACGCGGCGTTCTTCACGCGCGATGGGCCGACGACGAGCCCCGTGGCCACGCTCGTTGCCGATCGCTGGCATCAGGTGCAGCTCGTCCTCGATCTCGCGAAGCGGACGTACTCCGGGCTCCTCCTTTCCGAAGGATCGTCGACCCCCTTCTCCGGCCCGCTGGCGGCGAGCTGGGACGGCACGATCGACTACACCTTCATCGACAGCTACGGCCATGTCGGCGGCCTCCGCCCCGCGCTCGACATCGATAATTTTCTCGTCTCTTCCACCCCCCATCGCTCGCTCGACAGCCCGGCGGAGGTGCCGGTCGCGGCGGCCGGCCGCAACGAGGAGATCGCGGCCCTGAAGAGCACCCTTGCCACCTTCGAAGCGCGGGGCGATGCGCTCGCCGCCGAGCTGCGCAGGCTTCTCGCCGATGGGCCAGTGCCGATGGCCTACGCGATGGCGGAGGGGACGCCGGCCGATGCGAGGATCCAGCGGCGTGGCGAGCCCGATGAGCCGGGCGAGGAGGTGCCGCGGGGATTCATCGCCGTGCTCGGGGGGGCCTCCCCGACGGCGCTCGCCGGGAGCGGCCGGCTCGAATTGGCCGAGTGGCTGACGCGCCCCGATCATCCCCTCACGGCGCGAGTGATGGTCAACCGGATCTGGCAGCATCACTTCGGCCGCGGCCTCGTCGCCACGCCCAACGATTTCGGCGTCCGCGGCCGGCGGCCGACGCATCCGGAATTGCTCGACCGGCTCGCCACCGACTTCGTCCGCAGCGGTTGGTCGATCAAGGCGATCCACCGCCAGATCCTCGCAAGCGCCACCTGGCAGCAGGCCACGGCCCACGTGGACGCCGCTGCCACGACCGCCGATGCGCGGAGCCTCTATGCCGGCTTCGAGCGTCGCCGGCTCTCGGCCGAGGAGATCCGCGACGCGATCCTGGCTGTCAGTGACCGGCTCGACCGCTCGCGGGGCGAGGGGCATCCTTTCCCGCCCCCCTTCGAATGGGGCTACTCGCAGCATGGGCCGTTTGGCGCCGTCTACGATCACGACCGGCGCAGCCTCTACCTCATGACCGGCCGGCTCAAGCGGCATCCGTTCCTCGCCCTCTTCGATGGCGCCGATCCGAATGCCTCGACCGCCGACCGGCTCGGCACCACCGTGCCGACGCAGGCGCTCTTCTTCTTGAACGATCCCCTCGTTCATGGCGCGGCCGACAGCTGGGCCAGTCAGCTTGCGCAGTCGACGCCCGACCGAAACGCACGCATCGTGGCAGCGACGGAGGGGGCGCTCGCCCGGGCTCCGGAGAGCGACGAGCTCGCTGCCGCGAATGCCTTCCTCGACCGCTATCGCGAAGCACTCGCGGCCGAAGGGATTGCCAATCCCGACCACGAAGCCCTCGCCGCCTGGCTGCGAACGCTCCTGGCGGGGAACGAGTTTCTCCATGTCGATTGAAGCCAGCAGACATTGAAGTCACCTTCGATTGCGATCACGCTGAACGGAAGCCTGGATCGATCGCAGCCCCGACCGCCTGTTCACCCGATCCAGCGACACGCCTGAGAGCCCGAGAGACTCATGAACCGTTCCCCTGATCTTTCTCGCCGTGGCCTGATCCATTCGATGGCGGCCGGATCGATCCTCATGCCGGGGCTGTTGAGCGAGCTTCTCGCCGCTGAGGCCGCGCCGGGCGGGGCGAATGCCTCTTCGGCCGATCCGCTCGCCCCGCGGCCCCCCCACTTCCCGGCGCGGGCGAAGCGGGTGATCTTCCTCCACATGAGTGGCGGGGTGTCGCATGTCGAGTCGTGGGATCCGAAGCCGAAGCTCGTCGCCGATGCCGGGAAGACGATCACGGTGCCGGAGTTCCAGGGGCGGAAGGGCTCCTTCGAGATGTTTCTCAAAGGCCCGCAGTGGAAGTTCGCCCCGCATGGGAAGTCGGGGACGGAAGTCAGTGAGCTGTTTCCGCACATGGCCCGCCAGGTCGACGACCTGTGCGTGATCCGCTCGATGAAGACCGACCACACCAACCACTACGAGGCGACCCTCGGCATCCACACCGGTTCGTTCACCTTCGCCCGGCCGAGTATCGGCTCGTGGGTGAGCTATGGCCTGGGAACGGAAAACCGCAATCTTCCGTCGTTCGTGGTCATCGCCCCGCAATCCCCCTATGCCGGCAACCAGGTGTGGGGGAGCGATTTTCTCCCCGGCGCCCATCAGGGGACGCGCGTCGTGCCGGGGCCGGAGCCGATTGCCAATGTTCGTCGTCGCAGTCGGTCGGAGCGGCTCCAGGCGATGGAGCTCGGCGCTCTGCAGGCCAGCAACGAGCGGCATCTGGCCGGCCGCGGGGTCGATCCCCTTCTGGCGGCCCGGATCAAGTCGTTTGAGACGGCCTTCGGGATGCAGTCGGAGATGCCGGAGGCCTTTGATCTGGCGCAAGAGTCAACCGAGACGCACGCCCTTTACGGCCTCGAGCCGGGGAGCACGCAGGGCTTCGCCTGGCAGTGTCTCGTGGCCCGGCGGCTGGCCGAGCGCGGCGTGCGGTTCATCGAGTTGATCGACGTCGGCTCATCGGCCAATTGGGACGCGCACGGCGACATGCTGACGCATCTCCCTCTGGCGAAGAACGTCGACCAGCCGATCGCGGGGCTCCTTCAGGATCTCAAGCGCCGGGGGATGCTCGACGACACCCTCGTCGTCTGGACGACCGAGTTTGGCCGCACCCCCTTCAATGCCGCGGCCGGAGCCGCCGGTCGCGAGCATCACCACTGGGTGTTTTCCTCGTGGCTGGCCGGCGGGGGCGTAAAGGGGGGGATGACGTACGGAGCCTCCGACGAGCATGGGATCGACGTGGCCAGCGATGTCGTCCATGTCCACGACTTCCATGCCACGATCCTCCACCTCCTCGGCCTCGACCACACCCGCCTCACCTGGCGCCACTCCGGCCGCGATTACCGCCTCACCGACGTCCACGGCAACGTCGTCACGCCGATCCTGGCGTGAGCGGGGCGATTTCCCAGGGAGCGCTTCGACAACGCCGCCACGCCCGGGCCCCCGCGACTGGTGGTTCTTCACACCGAGGTTCTTCCGGCATTTTAGTGGCAGGGTAGCTGGGGTCTGAGGTTGAGCCTTCCGCAGAAGAACAGGATCCGAGTTCTGTAGTTCTTGAATGACTTGAAGCCGCGAGCGGCGTATTTCAGTGCCTGGATGACGCTGTTGAAGCCCT
>CALQRA010000153.1 GCA_943332855.1 Candidatus Kuenenia stuttgartensis | reverse complement strand
GACCGTGTACGGGATCTCCTTAACAAGAGTTTCGTAGACCGGCTTGCAGACCGTGTACGGGATCTCCTTGGTCATCGTTTCATAGACCGGCTTGCAGACGGTGTAGGTCTGCTCGCGCGTCTCGTACACCGGCTTGCAGACCGTGTACGGGATCTCCTTTGTGACGGTCTCCCACACCGGCTTGGAGACGGTGTAGTTGACGATCTTCGAGCGGGTCTCCCACACCGGCTTGCTGACGGTGTACTCGACCTCCTTGAAAGACCGCTCCGTCTCGTAGCGGACGCAGTCGATCTCCTTCGGCTCGACAATGCGCTCGCACATCGTCTTGTAGCAGGTGATCTCCTGGCGCTCCCAGACGGTCTCGCGCACCGTCCGGGTCGGGCCGCAGGGCGCCGAGCCCTCTTCGACGAGAGCGCCGACCGAATCGCCGACATCAGGGACCGGACCGGCATCGCCGGCCAGGACGCTGTGCGCTGTGTCGGGACAGTCCTCACCGGCCAGCGCGATCGCGTCGTCGGCGCGAAGCGCCGGCGACACGATCCAGGCGAGGGCCAGCAGACAACTCATCCACGTGGTCTTCATGCATGCCGCCCCTCACGGGGCGACTCCTGAAAAGGGAACGAAACTCTTGGGTGGGCGTGGGGGCAGGGTTTCCCACGCTCTTCAACCATCGACCACAAATCCCCCGCAGGTTGACCAAACCCCGCATCCGTTGGGCTTTTTCCAACCCCCCAGCGCCGTCAAATCCGCTACAGATCCACAGTCGTAGCCCGCTCGGATCGCTCCGGGCAGAAATCTCCACCACGCCGCCCACGACCTCGTTTCACGAAGGCCCGCAACGACTTGCAGCCGGTTCTCCGGCGCCCAGAAAAGTCGACCGCGTTGCGGGGGCACTGGTTCGGGGGGTAGAGTTTTCCCGCGGACCGTCCCACTTCACGGCGTCGACGCCCCATGCCCGACTCGCGAGTCACGTCCGGCGACCTCCCGTCCGATCATTCGGTCCCGAAGGTCGTTGTCAGCCGATTGAGCCTCTATCTGCGCGAACTGCAGCGGCTTCAGGGGGCCGGGCAGCAGACGATCTCGTCGAGCCAGCTCGGCGCCCTGCTCGGCTTCAGCGACGCCCAGGTGCGGAAGGATCTGGGCTTCTTCGGGCAGTTCGGCTATCCCGGCGTCGGCTACCGCTGCGACGAGCTGATCCATGCCATGCGCGACATCCTCGGCACCAACCACCGCTGGCCGGTGGTCATGGTGGGGGTGGGGAATCTGGGGCAGGCGCTCCTCGGCTACCGCGGCTTCGGGCGGCAAAACTTCATGATCGAGGCCGCCTTCGACGCCGATGCGGCGAAAGTCGGAGGAACGGTGCGGGGGCTCGTCGTCCACCACATCGACGACTTGGCGCAGGTCGTGAGGGCGAAGGGGATCCGGCTGGGCATGATCGTCGTCCCGGCGGAGCGGGCCCAGGAGGTGGCCGAGCGGATGGTCGCAGCCGGGATCGACGGGATCGTCAACTTCGCCCCCGTTACCCTCACGCTCCCCCCCCACGTGGAGACGGTGGCGGTCGACCTGGCCATCGAGTTGGAACAACTGTCGTTCGCGGTCACCAACAAGCTCGCCAAGGGGGGGGCGGAAGTGCCCCCCCGACCGAGCCGAGATCTGCCTGACGCCCATCCCTCCCGCTCCCGCGATGGGGTATGATTCGCAGCGTCCACTACCCGGTGGTGTAACGGTAGCACAAGGGATTTTGGTTCCCTTTGTCTAGGTTCGAATCCTAGCCGGGTAACTCGCGCCCCCCTTCGTCAGCGCCGCCGCTGACGCCCCCTCATGACCTCCATCGACGATCCATTCCGCAGGGCCCGCGAGACCGACGGCGTGCTTCGCTGTCCGTTTCAGGGGGATGAGATCCCGATGATGCTGCGGCATGAGGAGGTTCGCCGGGCCGCGAAGGACTGGCAGACCTTCAGCTCCGACGCGCCGTTCCGCGTGCCGATTCCCTCGGAGGAACATCTCCGCAGCGTCCGCCAGTTGCCGATTGAGCTCGATCCCCCCGACCACACCGACTACCGCCAACTCGTCGAGCCGTTCTTCCTTCGAGCCAAGCAGCCGGCCTTCGTTGCCCGCATCGACAGCCTCGTCGCCCGGCTCCTCGACGAGGCGCTCGCACGCGACACGATCGAGATCGTCGAGGGATTCGCCCTGCCGCTCCAGTCGCGGGCGCTGACGGTCCTCCTTGACGTGCCCGAGGCGGAAGCCGACATCTGGATTGGCTGGGGCGTCCATGTCTTCCACGGCAACGACGGCCTGAAGAAAGCCCGCCAACTGGAGGACTATCTCAACGACCGCTTCGATCGGGCCGAGGCCTCCCCCGGCAACGACTTCTTCAGCCTTCTCTCCCGGGCGAGCTTCCGCGGCCGGCCGCTGACGCGTGCGGAGCGCCTCGGCTTTGCCAATCTCGCCTTCGCTGGCGGCCGCGACACGATCATCCACTCGATCGCCTGCGCGATCGGTCACCTTGCCGGCACCCCAGCCGATTTGGCCTTCCTCCAGGCCGATCCCGACCGGATCATCCACGCCGCGGAAGAATTCTTCCGGGTGTTCATGCCGCTGACGCACATCGGCCGCGTCTGTCCGGTCGCCACCGAGGTCGACGGGATTACCGTCGAGCCGGGGGGGCGGATCTCCCTCGGCTGGGCCTCGGCCAATCTCGATGGCACGGTGTTCGACGAGCCGCTCTCCATCCGCCTCGACCGACGCCCCAATCCGCACGTCTCGTTCGGCTTCGGAGCCCACCTCTGCCTGGGTGCGGCCCACTCCCGGACCGTGATGAAATCGCTTCTCGGGGCCCTCTGTCAGCGGGTGGAGCGGATCGACCTCGTCTCGAAGCGCGACCGGGTGGAGAAGACCGCCGCCTATGACCGCACGCTCGGCTACGACGAACTCGTCGTTCGGATGGCCCCCGCGGCGCAGCCTGGCTGAGCCGTCGCCGCGAACTCCGCCGTCACGGCTTCTTCCGCTCGTAGGTGACGAGGAACTGCTGCGTCCCCTCGGCGGTCTTGAACTCCGTCGGCCGGTCTTTGCCGCTGAAGTCGTAACAGACCCGGAGCGTGTCCTTCTCGACCTCGACGATGCCGAGGATCGTCTTCCCCTTGTTCGGACCGACCACCCCAACGATGTCGATCGCCGCGGGGGTGGCTGCCGCATCGACCTTCACCGTCCCCTTGTCGACCTCCTTGCCGACGGTGACGGTGTAGGCCTCGCCGGCGATCTCGAGGACGATCCCCTGGCGGGCCTCCTCGGGAAACGGCTGGCCGGCGAACTCCATCGCCACCGGCAGCCAGATGCCGTCGAGGAGGACGTTTCCTTCGTCGGCCGCCAGAGCGGGCAGACTGGCGACGAGTCCGCAGGCGATCGCGCCGACGACGACCGCCGCCTCGAGGAGCTTCTGGAGATTCGTGGCAGCGGCGCGGGTCTGGCTGCGGACGCCAAGGCGGATGAGCGACTGCATGAGTTTCCCCAGGAAAGTTTTCGGAGTGATTTCAATGACATGGGTCGTGCGGGCTCCGGTGCCCGGCGGAAGATTCTAGCCCGGGAGTGGCCCCATGCCCTACGCTCGGGCTCGATGTCCACCTCGCCCCCCATCGCCAGCACGATCGTCGACTCCCCTCTGGGGCCCCTCACGCTCACCGCTTCCCCGGCGGGCCTGCGGAGCGTGGGCTGGGAGGGGGACGCGGTCGGTGTCGTTTCCGACGATGGACCGCGCATCTCGGGATCCGAATCGGCCGCAGATGCGTCCCCCGGCATGTTGATCCTCCGGGCATCCGTCACCCAACTCGACGAGTATTTCCGCGGCTGGCGGACGACCTTCGATCTTCCGCTCGCCCCCTGCGGCACACCGTTCCAACGCGCCGCCTGGGAGGTCCTCCGCACGATCCCCTTCGGCCACACGATGACCTACGGCGAGCAGGCCCGGCGGCTCGGCGGGGCGAACAAGGCCCGCGCCGTCGGGGCGGCCAATGGCCGCAACCCACTTCCGATCATCGTCCCCTGCCACCGCGTCATCGGCGCCGACGGCTCGCTCACCGGCTTCGCAGCGGGCGTGGAGCGGAAGGCCTGGCTGCTCCGCCACGAAGCCGCGCTCCGCGCCCTCGCCGATCGCAGACTTCGCTGACACTACTCGCGGGGCCGCGCCAGACTCTGCTTCTCATCCGACCGGTTCGAAATCGCCGAGGACCCAGGAGCGGTCGAAGAAGGTGGCCGTCGGGCCGTAGAGCCGGAAGTAGCTGAACCACCCTTTCCCGGGAAGCGTCTGGATCCAATTGCCCGCCGGCTGTCGGGCGGGGGCTCTTGGGCCGAAGAAGAGGTCGACCGAGCCGTCCGGGTTGGTGGCGATCGGATCGCGTGACGACCGGTCGGGCTGGACGCCGGTGTCGACGAAGCAGCGTGTCTCGTTGTCGTAGACGGTCACCGACCAGAACTGCGCGACAGGCACATCCTTCGGCACGGTGAGGCGGTAGGTCTGGCCACCATCGAGCCACCTGCCGGCGGAATCCCGCGCCGCCTCGAGATAGACCTGCCCGACGCCGACCGCGCGCCCCATCATCCCCACCGACACCCCGACCGCCTCGTAGAACCAGCTCGTCCGTTCGTCGAGCTCGGTATGGTGGGGGGCCTCCTGATTAGTCTCGGCGAGCATCAGGGATTTTTCCCACGCCCGCTCCGGCCAGATCTTCGCGCCGGCAAATCGCTTCTGATACGCGATCGCCCGGGCCATCGCCTCGCCCGCTGCGGCCGCGTCGGTGAGGATTTTCTTCTGCCTCGGGCTCGGCGCAAACGGCTTCCCCTTCTCGATCCCCAGCGGCTGGAGCATCCCCATCACGATCCGGTCGCGCTCGTGGACTGGCTCTTCGTCGATGATCCTCGCCAGTTCTTCCCAATAGCCGAGCCCGCGGGGCTGCGCGCCGCTCCACGGCCGGCCGGCAGGGGAAAGATGGCGCGTGGGGCCCGGGTTCTCGCGTTGGGCATAGGGATAAATCCGTAGCCCTTCGATGAGTGCCCTGGCCCTGACCGGATCAGGATCGAGAACGCGGTGGGCCGAGAAGATGTTCGCTGTCGGCGAGCGGAAGACGAAGTAACCGTCGGGCTTCATGTCGGCGTCGTCGGGGCCGAGGATCAGATACTTTCCCCCCGCTCCCTTGTCGGGGCCGGTCTGCCCGGAATCGGTGATTGGCCGCTGCCAGAAATCGGTGCAGCCCCCCGCCGTTGGCCCGGCCGGGATCTCCAAGACGAGCGGCCCCGATTCCCGCAGATTCGGGAAGGCCATGATGTAGGGGGTGGTAGCGTTGGCGGTGAGGAGGCCGAGCTTGTCCTGGAACGTGAGGTAGTCGACATAGTCGAGCTTTCCTGCCCCGAACTTCGTCGCATGCTCGCTCTGCCACTGCACCATTGCCATCAGCGGGAGGGCCCAGAGATAGGCCTGGCAGGCCCGCTGGAAGTCGAGGTCATCGAAGAGCTTCTCGACGGTGGCCGCGGTGGGATAGCCATGATCGAGCTCGAGTGTGCCGAGCCTCGATGCCACGCTGCCGGTGGTGGGGAGAACGCCGTCTGCTGCCAAGGCTCAGTCCTCGTTGAGGTCAGGGTGATCGGATCGGGGGTGTCGCGGGGCCCCGAGTCGGCCCGGCCGCCGCGAACGGCTGGAAGAGTGTAGGTTCTACCCCGCGGATATCTCCATCCTCCGGCATCCCGGCCATGGCGATGTTCGAGCCCGCCCGCCACGCCACCGGCGTTCGGGGGCCAACCTTGGGCCGAACGGCCGGTAGAATGCCGCGGCGACGATCGGGCGATCCCATGCCATCTCGATCGAGCCGCGCCGGAACCGTGGTCAATGAGGCTTCGATGGGTTCGCTCTCCGGACACCTGCTGGTCGCTGCCGCAAAACTGAACGACCCGAACTTTTCCCGGACGGTCGTCCTGCTCGTCGAGCACGATCAGGGCGGGGCCCTCGGCCTCGTCCTCAATCGCCCCGGCGCCGAGAGCCTCGATCGGGTCTGGGACGAGTCGGCAAACGGTCCGTGCCCCGCTGATGTCGTGGTGATGAACGGCGGGCCGCTCGAGGGGCCCCTGCTCGCGCTCCATGCCAATTCCGTCATGACCGAACGAGACATCGTGCCGGGTGTCTTTCTCGCCATGCGCAAGGATCTTGTCGTCACGCTCGTTCGCGACAACCATGCGCCGCTCCTCGTCTTCGCCGGCTATTCCGGCTGGGGCGCCGGGCAACTCGAAGCGGAGGTGGCGGCCGGTGATTGGAGAATTGCCCCGGCCACGAGCGACCTCGTGTTCGGCGACTGGCACAGCCTCTGGCAACGCGCCACCACGCACGTCGCCGATACGAACCTCGCCGCGGCGCTTCGCATCAAACACAGGCCCGCGAAGCCCTGGCACAACTGACCGGGCGCTAGCAACGGCAGCGGCCGCCGCTTGCGGCAAAATCCTCCCGGCAGGAATCGAACCTGCGACCAGCGGCTTATAAGGCCGACGCTCTACCACTGAAGCTACGGGAGGAGAGCGAGATCAGACGTATTCCATCGCGTATCACGCAATCCTCCTTTCCCGTGGTGTGTCGCCGTCGCACCGTTCACCGCAACGGCTGGAGCGATCAGGAGCAATCATCATACCCACCCAAGCCATCGATGGCAGCGCCCGATTCTGTCTCCCCAGCGCCGACGCGGGCCTTGCCACCGACCTCAAACCGTATCCCTGCGGTCAGGCCGGTCGCACCGCCGCCCACCCGTAGACGGCCGTGAAGAAGAGAAACAACACCGTCAGCCCGTGGTACCCCAGCCGGAGCCACCACGCCGTGAGGTGCTCCTCGACGTCAAACACCCCCTGAAGTCCCACGCGGATCCCCCAGAACACCGCCACATAACCGCAGACTGCGCGGGCCAGATCACTTCCCCCCGCCAGGGCGCGGGCATTGAAGAGGGTGATCAGCCCGAAGGCCACAATCGACAACACGACATACCCGCCATATACCCAGTACATCTGCCGGTGCAGCCGCGACAGGCATGCCAATTCCTTCCGCCAGTCGAGCCGCAAGGGCACCAGGGCCGAGGCCACGAGGACCCCGAAGTGCCCCACACCCCCCGCGAACAGCAGGGTGGTCAAGAAATCTTCCGACATTCCACAGCCCCAATCGCTTGAAGAAACGGCACCACGACGCCGACAACGAACGGCCGGTGAAACAGCAGGCCGGCCGGGCCGAGCACCAGAGCGATGGTGAACAGCCTCCCTCGCGCCCCGCCGCCGAGCCCCATGGCCCGTCCGGCCCGGCTCCGCTCCGCAAGCAGGCCTACCCCCTGGAGCATGAAGAACGCGGTCGGCCGGCCATACCCTCCCCCAGCAGGCCAGGAGATGACCGCATCATGCACCAGCCCGCTGAACGTGAACCCGGCGAGGACGGCGCCCGCCGCGCCCAGCAGCGGGGTGAGCGGACGAAACAGAAAGCGGTGGGTGATGTCGCGGAAGGCGGTGTTCCAGCGGCGCCCCCAGAAGTCGGCGAGACTGGTCGCCGCGAGCGGCCGGTGCATCAGGGACTTGGCCTCGACCCCCGCGCTGCGCCACGCGCAGGAGAGGAGATGGAAGAGACCGAAATGAAGCACCATGACGATGCCGAGCATCCCGGCCCATCCGATCAGGGAGGGATACGCCGTGGGAAGCAGGCGGACGAACCCGAAGAGGATCACCAGTCCGGCCGTCAGCTTCCCCACTGCGGCAAGCCATTCGGCCCGTCCCGGGGGGCGGGGCGACGGCAGCCGATCGGGCTCGAGAAAACGCCGGGCGTCGAGCCCCGGCCAGAGGAAGAGATACCCCAGATGCCTCCCCATGGGCTGGCCGCGAACGGGCGTCCGCCGCCAAGTCAGCCACTTGCACCCCGAGAAGATCATGAACGCCAGGAGCCACATGATGGCCCAGCGCGGCCAGTCGCCCGGTGCGAGGAGCGGCACGAGCCAAGGGGCCAGGAGCAGCGGCCCCCACCCCTGCCACCAGCGCACGGGAGCAGGCATCGACCGCCGGACGGTATCGCTGGCCTGGTTGACCGGTTCGGCATGCATCGTGTGGCCCTGGGGATCCTTCGGGCGTCAGCCTCTTTCGCCCCGGCGCCGTGCTTCGGCACCGCGACCGTCGCGCGGTCCAGTCGTGGAGCTACGCCTGACAACAGATGTCCGCCCGACCGTGCCACTCATGATCGATGCCCCGCATCAGCAGGGCACAGTCAAACGTGATCGACCCGGCGGGAAATACCGCCACGTCGTCGAAGCAACTCGACCGTACCTCCGACACGGTCAACGGCTCGACCGCCCAGCGGTCGCACCGCAGCTCCATTCCCTGAAAGCGCCGCGGGTCGGGCATGGCTGAATACCCGATTGCGCCGGCCCGGAAAAACGCCGACGCTTCGCCGAGCGATCCGAACATCGAGCCGGCCGGCAGATCGGCGGCGACATCCCCGATCACCGCCAGACTCGTGACCCCGTCATCACTCTTCAGTGCCACCTCGAAGTGGCCGCCCGACTCCCGAACCGTGAACTGGGCGTGCGACTGGAGGCCGGGGAACACCCGCCCCCCTGCGAGCGTGTTCAGCCACGAACTGGTGTCTCGGCGGCGCACATAGACGCCTTCGCGGACCTGATCCCCCTCGTCCCACTCGACGGCGGTGCGGTGGGCGGCGTTCTCCGACGTGAAGCCGAGCCATGCCGGGAGGAACCGGGGCCGCGCCGCGCGGAGCCGGATCAGACAGATGCCGACGAAGCCGTAGCCCCGATGGAGTTTGGGACGGAAAGGAGGGGGAAGCGTGCGGGCGACCACATCCGGATCGACCCGGTAATTCACGAGGATCCGTCGGTCGATGACACCGCGAACAACCGGCAGCCGCATGACCACACCTCCGATGCTGTTCCATCACCATTCAAGACCGCCCGCCGCCGCCGAACAGTAGCCGCGGACCCGCTCGGCCCGCTCCAACGGCTCCCCGTGATCAGCGGCCTGACGGTGGATCTGACCTTGCGGGCGGCCACCGTCGATCAGCCCCAAGAGGCCGACGCTCGCCAACAGAAACGTCGAGGCTGCCAGGTTTTGCCCCGAAGAGCGCGCCGTCTCCAGCCCCACCGATCGGGGAGTCCGACCTCCCGTTATAGCGTCGCGTGGGGCGGAGGTGCGACGCGGTCACAGAATGCCTCCAGCACCTCGGCGGCTCGGCACGGCGACACTTGGAGGATCAGGTGCGGGCCGGGCAGAGCCGCCACCTCGGCATCAGTCCGCACCGACCGCACCACCTCCCAGCAACTCGGCCGCACCACCATGTCTCCGGTCGCCTGCAGGTAGAGGATCGGCACCGGGCACCCGCGGAGCTCGTCTGTCACATCGACACCAGCGACGGAGAGCGCGCGGGCGGCGAGGGCGACCGGGGACACGGTCCGGACGGCTGCCCGGAACATCCGCCCCAGCCGACCGAAGCCATGCCGACCGAGCATCACGCAGGAGAGGATCCACAGCGGCTGCCAGCGGAACACCCAGGGGCGCACCATCGTTCTCCAGCGCTCGGGCACCTGCAGTGGAAACTGGACAAATGACGCACAGAGGACCAAGCCGCGCAATCCGGGGGGCCGCCGGGCGGCGAGCATGACCGCGAGTGGCCCGGAAAAAGATTCGCCGACGACCACAAACGGACCGGGCGGAATGGCCGCCAAGATCAACGGCAGCAGCTCGTCGTAGCCGAAGGGGGCGTGCGTCGGGTACGCGATAGCCGTGGCCGGCAGCGTCGCCGGCAGGGCGGCAAGGAGCGGCTCAAACAGCCGGCTTGTCCCGTCCATCCCGGGGAGGAGGAGCAGATGCACGTGTCTTTCCGTCAGCAGCATGGCCCACCGTCGTCCAACGCAGAAAGAGACCCTCGCACTGCCTCAAGGATCATCCGTCGGGGTAGGCATTGCGGTCCCGTTCATTCGTAGCGTCCGGCTGGAATCGCTTTATTCCGCCGGAAAGTCAGTGAACTTTACCGATACCCGCTCCGTCAGCCAAACGCCATTTGCCGACAGAAAAAACACGTGTCTTGCTGCGGCCATCCCTTCCGCCCTGACGACCAACACGACGGGCTGGCCGTGCCGCTGACCAACCTTCGTCGCGGTAGCCACATCGGCCGACAGATGGACGTGCTGGCGGTTGGCCGAATGGAGACCACCGGCGCGGATCGACTCGACAAACCGCGACGCCGTGCCGTGGTCGAGCACCGCCGGCGGTTGGACTGGCGAAAGGTCGAGGTCGACCTCGACAGAGTGCCCCTGGTTGGCGCGGATCCGCTCCCCGTCGTCGCTCAAGGCGAACCGCTGCTTGTCGTATGTGACGAACGCCAGCGCGGACCCCCGGCCGGATTGTAACCGATGGCTAGGTCGCTTCGTCGATGGCAGGACCATTCCGTGCTGAGAACTTGACGGGGTCCGCGAATGCTTTGCGAACGGTTTGCGATGAGGCACGGTCGTTGACGCAGATCGCCAACGTGGCATGCCACTCTCGATCATACGGCTCGGCTGGATACGCGCAGACCATCGCGAACCAGAGCGCGTCTTCGAGGGACTGATTCTCCCGGCTGCCCCGCAGCCGGTCCGGTCTTGGATGACTATTTCCACGGACAGCTAGCGATCCCAACGGACACGGCAGCGACAACAAGAAACCAGGTTGCCAGAGACCGTACGCAAGGCAATGTCAAAGGCTTCTCCTCCATGGCAGAATGACCACGATTCATGGCCAGCGGCCCGCGACAGCGATCACCCACGACGATGCCAACGTGCCCACGCCTCGGGCAGGAAGAAAGCTACCGGTCGCGCTCCGAGGTTCCCTCCGGAATCGTTTTCGTACCGTGAAACAGGATCTCGGCAAAGGAATGTGCGAGATGGTGAATACATCCCGGATCGTATCCGAGGCCGTAATGCTCGGTATACCAGTCGAGTAGTCCACTCTCCAAATCCTGGGCTCGATGCTCAAGCGACTTGTCTGTGTGTCGGCGCAGACGCCGATCGTACGACCGCCACCGCCGCAGTGCCGGCTCGATGAATAGATCAACGGCCATCGGGCAGCCCTTGCCTCGCTCTTGCACGGGTTCTTCCGGCATTTTAGTGGCAGGGTAGCTGGGGTCTGAGGTTGAGCCTTCCGCAGAAGAACAGGATCCGAGTTCTGTAGTTCTTGAATGACTTGAAGCCGCGAGCGGCGTATTTCAGTGCCTGGATGACGCTGTTGAAGCCCTCG
>CALQRA010000152.1 GCA_943332855.1 Candidatus Kuenenia stuttgartensis | reverse complement strand
GCCGAAGTCGCCCCGCTGTCGCAGTCACCGCAGCGCGTCAGTGACGGGCATGATTCGGCTGGCCGTCACTGTGCCGCGGCAAGGCCTCGATCCGGGCCGTGCGATGCTCCGCGAGGAGCTGCGCGTAGATCGGCACGGTGCGGAGCATGTCGCGGAGGTGCTGCTGGCTCCGCGAGAGGAGAATCTCGGCGTGGGCTTCGTGGGCCACCCGCACCGGCAGGTCGACCCACACATCGCGGCCGAGGCTCTCCGAGGGCTGCTTCACCATGGCCGTCCCCCGCTTGCCGGAAAACAGGCCGAACAGACTCCACCCGCTCGACGCCGCCGAGGCCTGCTCGGTGGCCGCCAGAGCCTCCTCGGCCACGGGGTCGAAGTGAATCCGGAAAACAACGACGTCGTTGCCGGGCTTGCCAGAGTGGGGGCACGTGCCGGGGAGAGGAAGCTCGCGCGTCCGGATCATTCGCTTGATGGCGTGGATCGTGTCGTCGGCGGTGCTCGCCTCGCGCGGCTGATCCGGGCCGATCGCGGCCACCGGTGGCGGCGTTGGCCGATTCGTCTCTGGCACGGCGACAACGCGCCCGCAGCGGCAGGCCATCAAAGTGCCGGCCCGCGTTGAGGAAACCGAATAGACAAGTCCACAGGTGCAGGTCACGGAGAGCGGCATCGTTCACCCCCTTTTTGTGGGAAAGAACATACAACCCCGGGCTTCATGCCCAGACTGTCAAAGTCAGAGGCGCTTCCTTGCCGTCTGTTTGCCGGTGATCGTTTCCTGGTGTCGAACTGGTTGGTTCCGAGCCACGGAGCGGAGGAGAGATACCTCGCTTGAAAAGCATCGTACCTTCCGGATGTGGAACTCCACAATCCTGACCCCCATGGTCGATGGATGGATGGGGGTGCGTGCCAGGTGGACCCTCCCCCCGGAAAAAGGTAGGATTTCCTCGGGGAATAACGACCGCCCCGGGCTTTTCCTGTCCGGTCGGCAGGCCCGGCCCCCTGGAACACCCCATGGCACCGTACCGAAGGGACGCGCGACACTCGGCCCCATCCCTTCCCCTCGGGTCGACGTTGGCCGGCATCCCCCCGTCGGCCGCCCGGGTCGGGAGATGGCTCCTCGCCGTCATGCTGGCCATCCTTCCGCTCGCTCCCTTTGCTGCGCCGGCCCTCGCCGCCTCGATCGTGCCGCCCGAGCGGGCGGTGAGCTTCACCGCCGACGTCGTGCCGATCCTCACCAAGGCCGGCTGCAACATGGGAGCCTGCCATGCCAAGGCGGGGGGGGGGCAAAACGGCTTTCAGCTGTCGCTCCTCGGCTTCCAGCCCGACGAAGACTACGACCACCTCCTCAAGGAGGCGCGCGGTCGGCGAGTGTCGACCGCCGCCCCCGAGCAGAGCCTGCTCCTTCTGAAGGCGACCGCGAGCGTGCCCCACGGCGGGGGGCAGCGGATCGCCCCCGACTCCGACGCCCATCGAGTGCTCCTGCGGTGGATCGGCGAGGGGGCCGGGCTCGGGCCGGAGGACCTGCCGGCGCTCGACAAGCTGATCGTCGAACCGGCCGGGATGACGCTCGCTCCAGGGGCGAGCCAAGCGCTGCGCGCGATCGCCCGCCATGTCGACGGCAGCACGCGCGACGTGACGGCGCTGGCGCTCTATGAGTCAAACGATCGGGCTCGGGCCGAGGTCGACGGCGCGGGGCTGGTCACCGTGAGTTCGATCCCCGGCACGGCCGCGGTCATGGTCCGCTTTCAGGGGCAAGTCGCCGTGGCGACCTGCACCGTCCCCCATGGCCCGTCGCTGGCCGAGCTCCCGACGCCACGGAACTTCATCGACGAGCATGTCTTCGAGCGCTGCCGGGCCGTCGGCGTGCCGCTGTCGCCGGAATGCGACGACGCCACGTTCCTCCGCCGGGTGTCGCTTGACGTCACCGGCTCGATCCCCACCGCCGCGGAAGCGGAGGCGTTCCTCGCCGACTCCGCCCCCGACAAGCGCGAGCGCCTCGTCGACCGTCTCCTGGCGAGCCCCGGATATGCCGACTGGTTTGCCAACAAGTGGACGGCGCTGTTGAAGAACCGGCGCGACGACGCCAGCGACACGGTGTCGAACTTCGCCTTCCACTCCTGGGTGCGCGACAGTCTCCTGGCCAACAAGCCGTACGATCGCTTCGTCCGCGAGCTCCTCGCCGCCACCGGCACGATCGTCGAGAATCCCCCCGTCGCTTGGTACAAGCGCGTCAAGGAGCCGAAGGATCAGATCGAGGATGTGGCGCAGCTCTTTCTCGGGGTGCGGATCGGGTGCGCCCAGTGCCACCACCATCCCTTCGAGCGTTGGAGCCAGAACGACTACCACGGCCTCGCCGCCTACTTCAGCCAGGTTGGGAGGCGCTCGACGTCGACCCGGGGCGAGGATCTCATCTTCCACAAGCGCGGCGTGGCCGCGGCGGTGAACCCGAAGACGAGCGCCAAGATCTCGCCGTCAGCGCTCGGCACCCCGGAGGGACCGATCCCCGCCGACGAGGATCCCCGGCTCCGGCTGGCTGACTGGCTCGTCCGCCCCGACAACCCGTTCTTCGCCCGGGCGCTGGTCAACCGCTACTGGAAGCACTTCCTCGGCCGCGGGCTCGTCGAGCCGGAGGATGATCTGCGCGACACCAATCCCCCCACGAACCCGGCGCTCCTCGACGGCCTGGCCGAGAGCTTCCGGCAGTCGAAGTACGATCTGAAACGTCTCGTCCGCACGATCGTTCTCTCGCGGACCTATCAGACCAGCGCCGTGCCGCTGGAGGGGAATGCCGACGATCTTCAGCACTTCTCCCATTTCCTCCCTCGCCGGCTCCCCGCCGAGGTGCTCCTCGATTCGATCGATGCCGTCACCGGATCGAGCACGACCTTCGCGAATCTCCCCGCGGGCACGCGGGCGATCGCGCTCCCCGATACGAGCTACAACCGCTCCTCCCCCTTTCTCCAGGTGTTCGGCCGCCCCGACGGGCAGAGCGTCTGCGAGTGCGAGCGGGTGCAATCGTCGAGCCTCTCCCAGAGCCTCCACCTCCTCTCGGCAGCCGACATCAAAGGAAAGCTCTCCGCCGACGGCGGCCGGGCCGACCGGCTCTCCAAGGACAATTCCACCGATCCCGAGCGGATCCGCGAGGTGTTCCTCGCCACCTTCGCGCGCCTCCCCACCGACGCCGAGATGGCGCAGGCCGTGGGGGTGATTGCCGAACCGCGTCCCTCCCCCGACGGCCAACCGCTCCCCGAGCCCCAGGCCCGGCGCGAAAACCTCGAGGATCTCCTCTGGGCGCTTCTGAATGCCAAAGAGTTCCTCTTCAACCATTAGCCGTCCGCAAAAAATATCCGCACGATCGAGGAGCCTCTCGATGTCCCACTCAAATCCTGTGCGTCGGTTCGCCTCCCGCTGGTGCGGCGTCTGGTCGTTCGCCCTGTTGCTGGCGGCCGTCTCCGTGGCCGATCTCCGCGCCCAGTCGGTCTGTCTGCCGCTGCCTCGCCTGCTCACCCTCGTGCCGGCCGGCGCCCAGAAGCCAAGGGAAGGAGGGACGACGACGGTCGAGGTGAAGGTCACCGGTGAGGCCCTCGACGGCTGGGACGCGGGGGGCGAGACGGTACTCCCGCGGCTCCTCTTTTCCCATCCCGGCCTGACCGCCACGCCCGTGCTCTCGGCCGAGGGAAAGGGGGAGAAGGATCGATTCCTCGTCAGCATCGCCTCCGACGTGCCGCCGGGGCTCCACGATGCCCGGATGATGACCGGGCTGGGGGTGTCGTCGCCGCGCGTGTTCACCGTCGGGCTCCACCCCGAGACACTCCGCACCGCAGCCAACACGACCTCGGCAACAGCTTTTCCGCTTGGCCTGGGGATGGTCTGCAATGCCCAGGCGACCGCGCAGGCCGCCGATTACTATCGGCTCGAGCTCCAACAAGGGCAGCGCGTCGTCGTCGACTGTGCGGCGCGCGGGATCGAGTCAAAGCTGCGCCCCGTTCTGATCTTGGCCGACGCCACCGGCGCCGATCTCGTTGCCGAACGCCGCGGCGGCCTCCTCGACTTCACCGCCCCGGCCACCGCCACGTATCTCGTCAAGCTTCACGACCTCTCATTCCAGGGGGGGCCCGAGTGCTACTACCGGCTCCTCGCCCACGATCTCCCCGCCGGTGCGCCGCTCCCGGAGCGGCAGGCAGCCGTCGCGCCGGTCCTCGCCTTCTCGTGGCCTCCCCCCGGGCTGCCGGCGAAGGCCGCCGTGGAGGAGATCGAGGGGTCCGATCCGTCAGCCGCCCAGCAGGTGACGCTGCCGCTCGATCTCGGCGGGCGGTTCTTCCCGGCGGCCGACGTCGACAGCTTCGAGTTTGAGGCCACCGCAGGGGAGGTGTGGTGGATCGAGGTCGCTTCCGAACGGCTCGCAGCGCCCACGAACCCGGCCATCGTCGTCGAGCGCCGCCTGCCGGCGCCCTCCGGCGGAGCCCCCGCGACGTTTGAGGATGTGGCCGAGCTGTCCGATATCGCCGCTCCGATCAAGCCGTCGACGAACCACTACGCCTACGACGGCCCTCCGTACGAGGCCGGCTCGGCCGATTGCCTCGGCCGGCTCGAGATCAAGGAGACCGGCACGCACCGGCTCCAGATCCGCGATCTCTTCGGCGGCACCCGCGATGAACCGGAGGCGATCTACCGGCTCCTGATCCGCAAGGCCCAGCCCGACTTCGCCCTCGTCTGCTGGCCGCTCCACATGGAACTGCGCAACGGCGACCGGGCAGCCCTCTCCAAGCCACTGGCGCTGCGTGGCGGCGGAACGGTGAGCCTCGAGGTGGCGGCGATCCGCCGCGATGGCTTCGACGGCCCGATCGAGCTGGCCGTGAGCGGATTGCCGGAAGGCGTCGGCGCCACCGGCCTGCGGATCCCGGCCGGAGCGACACGCGGCCAAATCCTCCTCACGGCAGCCGAATCCCCGCCGCGAAACCTGGCCAGCGTCTCGATCACCGGACGGGGGACGGCCGACGGAGAAGCGCTCGAACGCCCCTGCCGGCTCGCCGGGCAGTGCTGGCCGATCCGCGATGGCTGGTCGGAGATTCCCTTCCCGCGGCTCCTTGCCGACGCCACCATTTCGGCCGGTGGCAGCGAGCCGTCGCCCCTCACGCTCCGCACGACCGGGGCCGGGGCCACGGCGGCTATGGCGCTGGAGGCGGTCGAGGGGTCGACGGTCAGCGTGCCCTTGGAGCTCGTTCAGCGCGCCGGTGTGCAGGGCGCCACGCTCCAGATGCGCGTCATCGGCCCCGGCTTCGATCAGATCCCCGGCTTCGAGTTCGATGTCGCGGCGCCCAAGGCGCTGGCCATCGATCTTGCCAAGCTGAAGATTCCGCCGGGCGACCATGCCTTCGCGCTGGTCACCAGCGCCGTGACAAAGTATGCCCCGGTCGTGGCCGGCCAGGCCACGCCCCCCGCCCCCACCGACATCGCCGAAATCCTCGTCTCGACGCCGATCCATGTGCGGGTGACCCCCGCGCTGCCGGTGTCCCCCGCAGCCAAGGAGGCCACGCCATGAGCCAATTCCCCGTCAGCTGCCCCGGTCCATTCGGACGGATGCCGATGTTGCACGCCGGAGCGATGGGGCGTCGCGAGCTGCTCCGCGTCGGCATGGCCGGTCTCGGTGGGCTCTCGCTCCCCGGCATCCTCCGGGCGCGGGCCGAGACGCCAGCCGCCGGCAAGCAGCCGACCGCCGTGATCATGGTCTGGCTCCCCGGTGGCGCCTCCCACATCGACACCTACGATCCCAAGCCCGATATCTCGAACGAGTACCGTGGCCCCTTCCAGACGATCCAGACGAAGATCCCCGGGGTGCAGTTCACGGAGCTCCTCCCCCGGCAGGCGCGGATCGCCGACAAGTTCACCGTGCTGCGGTCAATGCAGCAAACGGCCGGTGGTCATCCGGCCGGTTCGATGCAGATGCTCTCGGGCGATCCCGACACGCGCGACAAGCCGAAGCCGAAATACCCCGACTGGATGACGGTGGCCAACTACCTCCGCGCCAAGGAGGGGCCGCGCGTCAACCCGCTCCCGCGCTACGTCGGCGTCAGCCCGCCGCTGGAATACAACGGGCCGGCCTATCTCGGCGACGCCTACCAGCCGTTCGTCGTCTCCGGCGACCCGAACCAGCCGAGCTTCACGGTGCCCCACATTGGCACCGCTTCGGGGCGTGACGGCGCCAGACTCGACCGCCGCGTCGCCCTCCGCCAGCAATTCGATGCGCTCGAGCGGGCGATTGAAAAGCAGGCCGACTTCCAGGCCCTCGACCAATTCGAAACCCAAGCGATGACGCTTCTCACCAACCCCCGCACGAAGGAGGCCTTCGACCTCTCGCGCGAGGACGATTCGACGCGCGACCGCTACGGCCGCAACGCCTGGGGGCAGCAGCTCCTCATGTGCCGCCGGCTCGTCGAGGCGGGGGTCGACATCGTCACGACGCAGCTCGCCGGAGCGTTGTGTGGCCGGGTCGGCAACTGGGACGACCATGCCGTCAACCACCATGTCTTCGACGCCCTCCGCTACCGGGCCGATGCCTACGACCAATCGGTGACGGCGCTCATCGAGGACATCTACGACCGGGGCCTCGATCAGCGTGTCCTCGTCGTCGTCACCGGTGAGTTTGGCCGCACGCCACGGATCGAGTATTCGCCGAGCACAGGGGAGGGGGCCGCCAGCGCCCCGGCCGGCACAAAACAGCCGGGCCGCGACCACTGGCCGCGGGCCTATTCCAACATCTGGGCCGGCGGCGGCATCCAGACCGGCCGCGTGGTCGGGGCCACCGATCGCAAGGGGGAGGATGTCACCGAGCGCCGCTGCACGGCGGGGGATTTCCTGGCGACGATCTACCACCACCTCGGCATCGATGCCCCGCGGGTGATGATCGACGATCTCAATGGCCGGCCGACGCCGGTCGTCGACCATGGCAAGCCGATCGAGGAGCTGATGGGCTGACGACGAGGTCGCCGACGTTCGTCTTTTTGGCAAGGGGGAGGCGATGCGAGGGAAAAGGATCACGCGGCGCCGGGCCGTCGCCGGCAGCGCGGCGCTGGCGGCGCTGGTGGGGCAGGGGGGATGGTGGTGCTCGGCCTGGGCCGACGACGCCGCGGCAGTTCCCCCGGTTGACGAGGTTTCCGTCGCGATCCTCGGCTGCGGCATCCGCGGCCCCGCCCATGCCGAAGAGCTCGCCGGTCGGCACGGGGCCCGCATCACGTGGGTCTGCGACCCCGACCGTGGCCGCGCCGAGAAACTCGCCGACCAGATCGCCATGAAACAGGCGCAGCGGCCGCGCGTCGCCTCCGATCTGCGGACGCCCCTCGACGACGCCTCCCTCGACATCGTCACCGTCGCCACGCCGAACCACTGGCATGCCCTCGCCGCGATCCTCGCGATGGAAGCCGGCAAGGACGCCTACGTCGAAAAGCCGGTCTGCCATTCGATCGAGGAGGGGCAGCGCCTGGCGGCCACGGCCCGCCGGCTGGGGCGCGTCTGTCAGGGGGGAACCCAGGCCCGCTCGCTCCCCTGCCTCCGCGAGGCGCGGGCCTTCCTTGCCGCCGGCGGGATCGGCCAGCCGACCCTCGCCCGGATGCTCTACACGAGCCACCGGGCGCCGATCGGGGGGCCGGGCGGCTTCCAGCCGCCGCCGGGGATCAACTACGACCTGTTCTGCGGCCCCGCATCCCTCGCTCCCGTGACGCGGCCGCAGTTCCACTACGACTGGCACTGGTTCTGGCCGACCGGCGATGGCGACCTCGGCAACAACGGGATCCACTTTCTCGACGCCGCCCGGAACATGCTCGACCTCTCGGGGCCTGGCTCGGCGACACTCTCCTTCGGCACCCGCTCAGGCTACGCCGACGCCGCCGAGACGCCCCACACGCAAACCAGCCTGACGCTCTTCCCCGAGGTGACGCTCGTCACCGAGATCCGCAATCTGAAAGCTGTCGCCGACGTTGCCGGGCTGGGGATGGGGATCCAGATCCACGGCACCGAAGGGAGCGTCGTCTGGAAGGCGCACAGCCCGGAGGTGGTCGTTCTCGACCCTGCCGGCATGCCGGTGAAGACACTTTCTGGCGAGGGGAATCACTTCTCCAATCATGTTGCCAACTTCCTCGCCGCGGTCCGGGCCCGTGATCCGCAGCGCCTCACCGCCGAGATCGGCGAAGGGGTGCAGTCGACGGCGCTGTGTCATCTCGGCAACATCTCCTATCGGCTCGGCACGGACCTCCCCTTCGAGAGCATCGTCGCGCGAATCGCCGCCCGGGAGCCGCAGGATGACGCGGCCCAGCTTGTCGACCGCGTCCGCCGGATGCTCGTGGCCAATGGCTGCGAACCGGCCGGAGGTACGATCCGCTGCGGAGAGTGGGTCGAGACGGCGGCAGGAAAGGGGACCAGCGCCCAGGCCCTCGCTGCCGACAGCGGGCCGGTGCTCGTTGCGGGGCCGGCCCGCGATCTCGAGCGGCTGGAGTACCGGGCGCCGTTTCGCCTCCCGCCGGCGCGGGGGTGAGACGGCCGCCACCGATATCCTGCCTGCGTTGTCAGAAGATCGCCCGGATGGGTGAGCCGGTGGCGATGGGCCAGGGGCGGCCGAGCGGGTCGTGGATCTCCCGGGCCGGGTCGATCCCGAATCGCCAGAAGATCGTCGCGGCCAGATCCCCAGGCTCGACCGGATCGGCCGCCGGAAACGCGCCGCTGCGATCGCTCGCCCCGTGGATCGCCCCCCCCTGGATCCCGCCGCCGGCCAAGAGCACCGAATAGCAGTGGGGCCAATGGTCGCGGCCGGCCCCGGAATTGATCTTCGGCGTCCGCCCGAACTCCCCCATCGCCACGACGAGCGTCGATTCGAGCAGGCCGCGCTCGTCGAGATCGGTGATCAGCGCGGCCAGCGACCGATCGGCGATCGGGAGGAGATGGTTCTTGTGCTGGCTGGCGCACTTGACGTGGGCGTCCCAGTTTTGCCCCTGCTGGCGGTAGTCGTAGACATTCACAAACGGCACCCCCGCCTCGACGAGCCGCCGGGCCACGAGGAGATTTTGCCCCCGCATCTGCCGCGCCACCCCCATCTCCCCGCCGCCGCCGTTGACCTCGCCGGCGGAAAGGGGATCGGCGGTGAAGCCGTAGGCCTCACGGACACGCGCCGGCTCGCGCGAGACGTCGAGCGCCTCGCGGATCGCCTTCGATTCAAGGAGGCCACAGGCCCGCGCGGTGAAGGCAGAGAAGGGATTGGCCCCGGGCACCGCCGTGGTGGCGTTATCGAGCGCCTCGAGAAGGCCGAGGCGGCTGGCACGACGGCCGGCATCAGCGCCCGCGCGAGGTAGGAGGGCATCGACCGGATAGCTCCGCGCGACCGGATCGACGTCGATCAGGAGCGGGTCGTGCGCGGCCCCAAGGAAGCCGGCCCCCTGACAGGGGACAGGATGGACATTGCGGAACACATGCGGCAGCGAGGCGAAGGGGACCTCGCCGACCGGGGCCGGATTGAGCGCCGCGACGACGCTGCCATGGGAGGGATGAAACTGCCGCGTCGGCACGAACAGCTCCCGGTCCGGTCCTTCGAGGGGCCGGCCGGTGAGGGCATGGATCGAAGCCGAATCGTGGAGATTCGCCTCGTGGTGCATGCTCCTCACGATCGCGATCTTGTCCATCACCCGGGCCAGCCCCGGCAGGTGCTCGCAGATCTGCACGCCGGGTACCGCGGTGGAGATCGACGCAAACTCACCGCGGATGTCGGCGGGGGCCGACGGCTTCATGTCGAACGTGTCGAGATGGCTCGGGCCGCCGTACCAGAAGAGGAGAATGCAGGCGCGGATGGGGCGGGCCACCGTCAACTCGGCGCCGGCGACGCGGGCCCGGAGGAGGCCGCCGAGCGTGAGCCCGAGACCACCGCCGGCTGCCCCGCCGACCGACAGATCGAGGAACCCGCGCCGCGACATCGGCGGCGGCCGTCGACGGTCGATACAACGCTCACGCATCGCCACCTCCCGCGGCGAACCGCAGTCGGGCCGCGACCGGGCCGGGGGGGATGAGCCGGTCCCCGGGGAGGAGCCCCGCCGCCCACACCGCCGCCAGCGCCACAGCCCCGCTGATGCCGGCCGGAAGTGCCGGGATGACCGCAGCGAGATCAGCGGCGGAGAGATCGTGCTCGGCCCGCCCAACGCAGAGCCTGGCCACCGTGCCAGTGCGGTGGACGACACGTCCACCGGAGATCCGATGGGCACCGACGCGGGCAGCGATCGCCCCCCCGACCGGCCCGTCGACGACGAGGACCACCCGCGAGCCGACGGAGGCGAGGATCGCGTCGGCCGTGGGGGCCGCCGCGTCGAGGATCGCCACGCCGTCCGGCTCGATCGCGTGGAGGAACGTGGCGGTGGCGGGATCGATCGGCCCCGAGGCGGCGTCGTTGGGACCGACGATCGGCGCGAGGACGGCGACTTCGCAGTGGAGCGTGGCGAGCCCCTCGATCGCCGCGTCGGCCGGCCGGCTCACGAGGATCACCGCCTCGACGTGCGGATGGGCCAGCAGCGCGATCGCGCGGTCGCGATCGGAACCGGGGAACTCATACGGAGCCTGCCCCGGCACATCGATCCGCGTCCCGGTCGCCATCCCGGCGACGATGCCCCCTCCGCGGAGAAAACCGGCCACAGCCCCAGCCACCTCCCCGGACACCGGGCCATTGGCAACGGCGATCACCGGCACGCGACCATCGTCCTCCCCCTTAAACATCAAGTCGACGATCGCCTCCCCCACCGGCCGAGGTTTGCCGTGCTTCGGGGCGATGTGCATGAACATCCCCGGTCCGGCGTTGACCTCGATCACCATCCCGCGCTGCTCCCACAGGGGGCGACCGATCTCCTCGGCGACCAGATCGATGCCGGCGATGTCGAGCCCGACGGCCCGGGCGGCAAGGACGGCGTGACGGGCGACGTCGGGATGGATCTCGTCGGTCTCGTCGGTGGTCAGGTCGCCGTTAACCTTGATCGTCACACGGCGTCCCACGGCGGGGATGCTCCCCGGCTCGAGCGACTGCCGCCGCAGCAGCCCCACCGCCAGATCGTTGAGCTTCATGACCGAGAGGATGTCGGTGAAGTTCGGGCCGCGGAGCGGGTCGCGGTTGGCGTCGTCGACGAGCTCACGGATCGTGCGCACGCCATCGCCGACGACGACGTCGTTCTGACCACGGGCCGCCGCCACGCACCGCTCACCCACGACGAGGAGGCGATGGGCAACGCCATGAGCGAACTGCTCGACAATCACGCCGCCGGAGCGGCGGTGATTTTCGCGGATGGCGATCTCGAACGCCTCGTGCATGTCGTCGTCGTCACGGACCCCGAACGAGATGCCGCGCCCATGATTGCCGTCGCGTGGCTTGACGACGACGGGAAAGCCGAG
>CALQRA010000151.1 GCA_943332855.1 Candidatus Kuenenia stuttgartensis | reverse complement strand
TCGGTGATCGCCGCGGACTCGAAATCGACCTCCCGGGTGAGGTCGTCGTAGACGACGTTCTCGAGCACCGTGCCGAAGCGGATCGCGGCGTGGATCTCCGGCTCCTTCGCCGCCGACAGACCGATGCATTTGGCGTAGCAGCCCCCCTCGATGTTGAACACGCCGTCATCCCCCCAGCCATGCTCGTCGTCACCGATGAGACGGCGGGCCGGATCGGCGGAGAGGGTCGTCTTGCCGGTGCCGGAGAGGCCGAAGAACAGCGAGACATCCCCCTGCGGCCCCTCGTTCGCCGAGCAATGCATCGAGAGGATACCCCGCTCCGGCAGCAGCCAGTGCATAAGGGTGAACACCCCCTTCTTCATCTCACCGGCGTATTCGCTCCCGAGGATCACCTGCTCGCGGCGCTCGAGCGAAAGATCGATGCTCGTCTTGCTGGCGATCTGCTCGGTGAGCACGTTGGCGGGGAACTGGCCGGCGTTGTAGATCACGTAATCGGGATGACCGAAGCACTCCAACTCTGCGGCCGTGGGGCGGATGAGCATGTTGCGCATGTAGAGCGCGTGGTAGGCGCGGGCACAGATCACGCGGACCTTCACCCGGGAGGAGAGATCCCAGCCGGCGAAGCCGTCGCAGACGTAGATCCGGTCGCGCGTGTTGAGGTAGTCAACGGCCCGCTGGCGGTTGAGGAGGAAGGTGTGGTTGTCGATCGGATGATTGACCGGTCCCCACCAGACGTCCTTCTCCGAGGCAGGGTCGCGGACGACGTGTTTGTCCTTCGGGCTCCTCCCCGTCTTCGCCCCGGAACGGATGGCGATCGCCCCACTGGCGACGATCCCAGCCCGCTCCCGCGTCACGGCCTCTTCGTAGAGGAAGGCCGGCGGCGCGTTGCGGATCGAAATTGGCGCGGTGATGCCGTGGGCGGAGAGGTCGATCGGGGTGGTCATGGTGTTACCGCGGGGAAGGAGTCAGGGTTGCACGGACGGGGGATGCTGTCCGAAGTGGACCGCCTGGGGGGCGGGGGCGATGGTCGGCTCGAGCGGCGCCCGGCGATCGTAGAGGGCCGCCGCGATGCTCCAGGAGGCGAGGAGCACGAGCACCGCCCCGATCCCGGCGAACACGCCCCCCCAGGGGCTGGCGCGGACCGGGAGCCGGCGCGAGGCCTGGCTGACCCGGCGGCTGAACTCGCTCCACCCCTCGTGGGCCGAGCGCCGGCCGACCCCGATCAGGCTGACGGTGCGGAGGCTGCCGTCGCCATCGAGGTGAACCTGCAACCCCCGCGTCGGCAGCGCCACCGTCTCGCCGGCCCATCGCGCCTGCGGATCGAGATCAGACGCCACCTCGGCCACCAGGGGCCTGATCTGCTCGACGCTGATGTTGTAGATGATCAACCGGGGACGGGAGACGAGCACACACAAGGCGACGACCAGACAGAACCCGAGAATCAGCATCGGCCAGCTCCACGACGAGCCACCGGCGGCCGGACGCACCAGCGCGATCGGGCCGACGGTGACGAGCCCGAGGAGGCTCGCCCCGAGGAGAATGCCGTCCCAGACCCCCGCGATGGCCAGCGGGCGGCGGCGCAGATGCACCCACCCCAGCACGAGAAGATAGATCCCGAGCGGGAGGAACGCGGCTCCGAGCGGCAGCGAGTCAAACAGCGTGTTCATGGCTTCTCTCCCCGCGCGGCGATCTCATCCACCACCGACGGCCATCCATCCCAGGAACAGCAACCAGATCGATTCGACGAGGGCCGCTACGGCGAGGCCAGCGGGGACCAACGGCGCTGCGGACGGGGCACCAGCCTGGGGACGGGGATCGGGGCGGGCAGCTGCCACATCACGGCTCCAAATCATGGCTCCACATTATGGCTCCAAGCGGGCCAACTCACCGGCTGTCATCGAGGGCAGGGGCAATGCCCCAACGTCCCCCGGAAAAGGTGCACCAGGGAGCCCCCTTGCGGGATCGCGACCTAGGCATTGTCGGGGACGCTGAAGGAGAGGTCGCGGGTGAACGCCTCGTCGAAATCATAGACGTCGTGGAAGTCTTCCCGCTTGTCCTTGCGCGTCTTCCTCATCTGCCCGATGTCGATCATGTTGAAGACGATCTCACCGAGATCGCGCGTGCTGTGGATGCCCCAGGTGCCGAGGACCGTCCGGGCCATGAATCCGTACTGCTGCAACGCGTAGCGGCGGGCCGCCTCACAGAGCTGTTGCCCCGTCAGATGCCGTTCGGCGGGGCGACGTTTCGGCTTTCCCGACCGGGAGCGGGCCGGCACCGCCGATTCCACGGGCCGGGCCTCCAGATCCTCCTCGGGGGGCTCCTCGCCGAGGTTGAGCGTCTCCTGGGCATAAGACAACGCCTCGAGGACGAACATGTAGGCATCCAGCTTGTAGCGACGGTCGCGCTGGAGGAGATGCCCGAGCGGGTGCGATGGATCAATCAGCGGCATGGGATCCCTCGAAAGCTGTTTTGGCCCGTACCTCCCGACCGAGGCGACCGAGGCGACCGTCCTCGGGAGGGCTGCGTTGCCTCCGCTCCGGCGACGGCAGATCGAAACCCGATCGGGGCACGAGTCCACCTGGGCAGGCGGGTAAGCACCCCGGGCCGGCCGTGCCGATCCGCCGTGCCGATCCAGGGGCCTCGAGTATACCGGGAGGGGATCCAACGGCGCGCAAGTGGATCTGCGGCGGTCGCGTCAGCGATTCCGTGGGGGAGCTGCCGGCAGGGATGTCGGCTGCGCCGCGGCCGCTGCGTTGCCATCCTCGAGGATGAACGTGTAGCCCAGCGGCGTGACCGGCTTGGAGAAATCCCGGATCAGATCGAGCCCCTTGTCGATGAGACTCGTGGTCTGGATGAACTGGTAGACGTCCTGATCCTGTCCACCCGGCTTGTAGATGCGGATCGCGAACGGGATCAGATCACGGGCGCCGAGGATCAGCTCGACCTTCGAGAAGTTGGCGGCATCGGCTTGCGCCCGCGGCAGGGCCTCGAGCCAGACCTGGTCAGTCACGCCGGCCGGCGTCGGGAGGATCCGCATCACGTAGCGTTTCTTGAGTGTGTCGGCCTTGGCGCCGAACACGAATGGCAGCGGCCCGTCGCTGATCGCCTTGCCACGCATCTCGGGGGGGAGTTTCGTCTCGCGCAGCTGGCGGTCGCCGTGGCGGAATTCGTAGATGCTCGTGCCGTTACACACCCAGTGCTCGCCCGAATCGCCCGGACGCTGTTCATAACGCGACGTCTGGGCGTTCCACTGCTTCGATTCCTTGACGCGGAACAGCCCCTTGTCGGGCATCGCATACTTGATCTCGCCGGTGCTCTCGGCGAACGCGAGGCGGTCGCCGCTGGGGCCGACCGGCCCAAAGGCGTTGTATTCCCACTTGTAGAAATCGCACGACCAAGTCTTCACGGCGGAGTTGCGCGCCTCCCAGGCCGTCAGGAGCCGCTCGAGCGCCGCTGCGGCCTCCGGGGAGAGTTGCGGCACTGCCGGCTGCGGAGGGCGTGGCTGGGGGGCGCCGTTCTGCGCCGGGGGTCGATTGCCGGCCTGTGGAGCCTGGGCCACGCCGGGCTGCTGGGCCGCCTGGCGGGGCTGCTGAGGCGCCGGGCGGGGTTGCTGGGCCACTCCGGGCGGGGCCTGGGCGCGGGCCGGGGCGACCGGGTGGAGCCCGAGGAGAGCGGCCAAAGCAGCCAGAGCGCTGACCCACGGGAACCGACGGCGGAAATGTGACACTGCGGTGACTCCGGTGTTTGGACCGGACTCTAGCAACCTCCCCGAAACGCAGCGAGGCCGTTTTCCAGATCCCTGGCCGGGATCCTGCCGCCTTCCCGGCGGCTTCAGGAGCGGGTCGGCTCCTCAAGATAGGTGTAGCCCCCCAAGCCCTCTTCGTAGAAGCGGAGGAATCGCCCCGCCTGCTGATCGCAGATCCGCCCTTCGCGCACCGCCTGCTCGATCGAGTCGCGGAGCCGCTGGACGAGCTGATCGGAATCGAACTCGACGTAATCGAGCACCTCCCGGACGGTGTCCCCTTTGATGACCGCGTCGAGGACGACCTCCCCCCGGGCGTCGGTGCTGACATGAACGGCGTTGGTGTCGCCGAACAGGTTGTGAAGATCGCCGAGGATCTCCTGGTAGGCACCGATGAGAAACGCCCCGAGGTAGTAGGGCTCGTTTTGCAAGGGGTGAAGCGGGAGGGTGCGTTTGACGTCGCGGCGGTCGATGAACTGGTCGATCTTCCCATCGGAATCGCACGTCACGTCACCGAGCACGGCCTCCCGGGTCGGGCGCTCGTTGAGACGGTGAATCGGCATCACCGGGAAGAGCTGCTTGATCGCCCAGCTGTCGGGGATCGACTGGAAGAGGGAGAAGTTGCAGAAGTAGGTGTCAGAGAGCGCGGCAGTCAGCCCCTCGAGCTCCTCGGGGACGAAATCGAGTTGCTTCGAGAGCTTGCTGATCCGCCGGCAGATCGACCAGTAGAGATTCTCGATTGCCGATCGCTGATCGAGCGGCAGGTAGCCGCTGGCAAACAGGCTCATCGCCGTGTCGAGCGCCTGCTGGGCATCGTGGTAGCTCTCGAGGAGGTTGCGAATATTGAGGTTCTGGTAGGTCTCCATGAGGTCATGGAGCGGCTGCTCGGCCTCGGCGGCCGGTTCCGTCACCTCGCCGTTGCCGCCGTGCTCCGAGATCCCGAGCACGCCGAAGATCAGCATGCTGTGGTAGGCGACGACCGCGCGGCCACTCTCGGAGATGATCGTCGGATGGGGCACGCCCGCCTCGTCGCAGGCGTTTTGAACGTGGTAAACGACGTCGTTGGCATACTCCTGGAGGCTGTAGTTGACACTCGATTCGAAGTTCGTCTGGGAGCCGTCGTAATCGACGCCCAGACCGCCGCCGACGTCGAGGAAGCGCAGCCCGGCGCCCCGCTTGACCAGCTCCGTGTACATCCGCGAAGCCTCGGTGAGCGCCGCTTTGATGTGGCGGATGTTCGTGATCTGGCTCCCCTGGTGGAAGTGGAGCATTTGGAAACAGTCCTGCATGTCGCGGGCCGAGAGCACTTCGAGCCCGCGGAGGAGCTCGCCGGCCGTCAGCCCGAACTTGCTGCGGAATCCCCCCGACGCCTGCCACCGACCGCTCCCGCGGGCGGCAAGCTTGACGCGCATGCCGATCCGCGGGCGGACGCCGAGCTTCTCGGCGTATTCGAGGATCAGCTGCAGTTCGGAGAACCGTTCGACCACCGGCATGATGTTGCGCCCGATCTTCTGCGCGAGCATCACCGTCTCGATGAACTCCGGATCCTTGAATCCGTTGCAGATGATCGGCGTGTCGTTGTCGGCCAGGGCGATGACGGCGAGGAGTTCGGGTTTGCTGCCCGCCTCGAGGCCGAAGCGGTAGGGGCGGCCGAACTGGAGCACCTCCTCGACGACCTGCCGCTGCTGGTTGACCTTCACCGGGTAGACGCAGCAGTAATCCCCCCGGTACCCGGCCTCCTTCATCGCGGTAGCGAAAGCCCCGTGGATCTCACCGAGGCGGTGCTGGAGGATCTCCGCGAAGCGGAGGAGGATGGGGAGATCGATCCCGCGCACCTGGAGGCGGTCGACGAGCGACTTCAGGTCGATGCTCTTCGTCGGATCCTTGTCGGGATGGACGAGCAGGTTGCCGTTGGGGCCGACCGAGAAGTAGCCGTTCCCCCACCGCGACACTTCGTAGAGTTCCGCGGCGTCGGCGGTCGTCCACTGTTCGACATCAAGATCCACTGCCATCGATGGGCTCCGCGGGCGGGCTCGTGCGTAAAGCGACGGGTGGGGGCGTCCGGCACCGGAATACCGGACCGGGGGCGACGAAACCGCCTGAAGTGTATCGTCGCCGCGCCTGAGAACCATGCCAATCCCGATGTCGCCCCCGGGGATGATCGCCGCCGCCGTCAGGCGCCGGTGCGCATCCATCTTCGCCCGGAAAAAATCAACCCCATCGCCACACCGCGGAAGGTGAGGTCGATCGCCATCGCATACCACGCCCCCACGGCCCCCAAGCCCCATCCCGCGATCGTCGCGCCGCCCGGGAGGGGCACGCCGGGCCAGGCTAGGAGCATCGCCAGCGGCAGGCGGATGAGGATCAGCCCGAGGAAGTTCACCACGAGCGGCGGACGGGTCGCCCCGGCGCCGCGGAGGCCTCCGGAGAAGACCATCAGCATCGCCAGTGGGGGCTGGGCGAAGGCCACGATCCTCACGAGCCGGGCTGTCAGGGCCGCCACCTCCGGCTGTCGGCCGGCGCCCCCCACAAACCAGCCCGCGAGCGGATCGGCGGCGACCAGGAACACCCCCCCCATCGCCGACATCAGTCCAACACACCCGGCCGCGGCCAACCACACGCTCTGACGGGCACGGCGCTCGTCCCGGGCACCCAGGAACTGGCCGGAGAGGGTCGCCGCGGCCATTCCGAAGGCGCTTCCGGGGAGGAAGGCGAGCGACTCGATCGTGATCGCGACCGCATGGGCGGCGGCGTCGACATCCCCGAGCCGGTTGACGACCGAGAGAAACCACAGGTGGCAGACGGCGTTGCCGATCGCGTCCATCCCTGCCGGCAACCCCACCGAGAGGATCCGCCGGAGCCACTGCCGGTCGGGAAAAAAATCGCCGCGGGCGGGCCCCAGTTGCCGATCGCGATGGAAGAGGAGCCACAGCGTGCAGATCGCCCCGCAGCCGTAGCCGATCAGCGTGCCCCAGGCCAAGCCGTGCCAACCGAGGCGTGGCAGCCCGCCGACGCCGGCCGCCAGGGCGTAACTGGCGCCAGCGTTGACGAGGTTCACGACCGTCATCGACACCAATCCCGCCACCATGTCGCCGGAGCCCCGGAGGATCGCTACCCCGACGCCGATGATCATCATCGCGGGGAGGGCCGGGATGACGATCGCGAGGTACTCCATCGCCAGGGCGGAGCTCTCAGCAGGTAATCCGAGGAGCGCCACCAGCCGCCTTCCCCCCACGGCGGCCGCCATCCCCACGATCCCGACCAGCACGGCGCCGACGACGAACGCCTGACCGGCGGCCCGACGGGCACCAACGAGATCGCCCCCGCCGACACACCGAGCCACCAGGGCCGTGGCCGCCACGGCCGGAACGGCAAAGAGCCCGGGGAGAAAAATCAGCGTGTAGCCCACCAGGCCGACCGCCGCGAGGTAGGCGGGACCGTCGAGGAGGTTTCCCGCCAGCCACTTGTCCGTGAAGCCGACCGAGATCGCGAGCACCTGCTCAAGGAGTGCCGGCAGCACGAGGAGGAGGACTGGGCGAACCGTCCCCGGGAGGGAGGCGACGCCACCAATTCTCCTCCGGAACAGGCCCCTGCCCTCTCCCAGATCGCGGCTGACGGCTGGCTGGCCACTGCCGCCGGCCGCCGCCTCACCGCCGAACAAAGCGCTGTCCCCGCCCCTCCGGTCATCCGGGAGGGGCTTGATCGGTGAGCGATCCGCGCGACGGGTCAGGCGAACAACTCCTTGATCACCTTGCCGGCATTGGCGATCTTCATCGGCCGGCCGTTTTTGGCCGTAAACGTCGTCTCGAGGGAAATGTCGAGCGATTTCAGCACGCTGGCCATGAGGTCCTGGGCCGAATACGGCTCCGTCACCACCTCTTTGCCATCGGAGCTCGTCTCCCCGACAACCACCCCGCGCTTGAATCCGGCTCCACCGACGGCAACGCTCCAACTCCTCGCCCAGTGGTCACGCCCGCCGTTGCCGTTGATATTTGGAGTTCGGCTGAACTCCCCCATCCAAATGATCGCCGTGTCGTCGAGCAGCCCCCGCTCGGCGAGATCGGAGACCAGCGCCGCCATCGCCTTGTCGAGCTCCGGGAGCTTCGTGTCGGAGAGCGTCTTGAAGATGTCGGCATGGTTGTCCCAGCCGCCGAGATCAACCTCGACGAACGGCACCCCCTGCTCGACGAGCCGGCGTGCCATCAGGCATCCGCGGCCGAATCCGGTGTTGCCGTAGCGGTCCTGAACATCCTTGGGCTCCTTCATGACCTTGAAGGACTCCATCTGGTCGCTCGTCATGAGTTTGATCGTCTTGGAGAGAACCTTGGCGTGGTCGTCGGACGAGTTCCCGCGCTTCTCGCCGATAAACTTCTCCTCGATCGCCGAAAGCATCTCCAACCGCTGCGACAGCCTGGTCGGGTCGATCCCCATGTCGAGGTTGCGGACGTTGCCATTGGCATCGACAACGAACGGCGCCCACGACATCCCCAGGAACCCCGGGCCGACACTCCCGCTGCCGACCGAAACGAACGGGGGGATTTCCAGATCGGGGACCTGATCGGCCAGTTCGTGGGCGATCACGGCGCCGTAGCTCGGGTGCTCGACATTGGGATTCGGCACGTAGCCGGTGTGCATGTAGTAGCGGCCGCGCATGTGGTCCGCTTCCCGCGTGCTCATCGATCGGACGAGCGACATGTGGTGCATCTGCTGCGCCATCAGCGGCATGTGCTCGCAGATCTGGATCCCATCGGCACTGGTGGAGATCGGCTTAAAGGGGCCGCCGGTCGGCGCCCCCGGCTTCAGATCCCAGATATCCATGGTGCTCGGGCCGCCCCCCATCCAGAGGAGGATGGCCGCCTTGTGCCGCCGCTTCAGATCGGCGGCGTTGGCAAGGATCGAGTTGGTGAACGCCGTCGCAGGGGCGGCGAGGGCCGCGGCGCCGGCCACATGGCTCATGAAGTGTCGGCGGCTCATCCCGTCGATGAAACGGCTGGTGGCGGACATGGCGGGGGGTTCCTCGGGAAAGGGCTGGGAATGGATGGGGCTGGAAGGTGTTGGGAGGAGTGAATCAAGGCCCGGAGTCCCGGGGTGCAGAGCCGATCGTCGGGGGGAAGAATCCGCTTCAGTGGTTGATGATGAACTCGTTGGAGTTGAGGACGGCCCACCAGATGTCTTGGAGGGCGCTGATCGCATCCCCCTTGCGGGCCACCATCAACTGGTTGGCGAGTTTGATCTCCTTGCGGGTCGGCTTTCTGGCCAGGGCCGCGGCGTAGAGGGTGTCGATGCGATGGGCATTAGACATGCCGGACGTAGCGACGCGGTCGAGGAATCCCCCCTTGCCCGTTTCCGTCGCCGTCTTGACCAGATCGCCGTTGAACATCATCAGCACCTGGGGGATCGAACCGTTGAAGGTGGTCGCCTCATCCCCCTCGTCGGTGCCGAACGCGATGATGAATTGCGACAGCCATTCATCCTTCTTCCGGGCTCCCTTCTCCCCCTTTTCCTCGGCCTGATCGGCCTCTGTGGCGGTGAGCAGCGACTGATAGAGCTCCTCGGGGCGCATCTGCCGGAGGTAGAAGTGCGAGAACTTCGGCTTCTCCCCGACCGCGGGATCGTCGGTGGCATTCCCCTTGGCGATCCGACTGGAGAGCGAGTAGGCGTGGGAGAGGGTGATCCAGCGGATGAGCTCCTTCGTGTCGAAGCTCTGCTCGCGGAACCGCTCGCCGAGGCCGTCGAGCAATTCGGGGTGCGACGGCGCGTTGTGATCACCGAGATCGTCGATCGGACGGGTGAATCCGTAGCCGAAGAAGTGGCTCCAGATCCGGTTCACCGCGGCCTTCGGCATCAGTGGGCTGTCGACCATCAGCTGCGCCAGGGCCTGGCGACGGTTCACACCGTACTCCGTCCCATCCTCCAGCTTCGCCGGGAGGTAACCGTTGGCGTCGACGGTCGTGCCGTCGATAAACACCGGATAGGCGACTTTGATCTGGCCGTTGCGGAGTTCGTAATAGAGTTCGGCCTGGGCGGCATTCCCCCCCTCGCCGGCCCAATCCTCGTCAACCAACTCGATCGCCTGAACCTCGCGGGTCTCCTCGAAATGCCGCAGCGCCTTCGCCTGTCGGAAGAAGGCGTTGAACTCCCAGAATTGATTCTGCTTCCCCTTGTTGAACGGGTGGTTGTGGCACTGCGTGCACTGCACCTGGAGCCCGAGGAAGATCTGCGCGGTCTTGGCGGTGGCCTGGATACCGTTCTCCTCGAGCTTGCCCGAGAGGAAATTGGTGGCGCCGTTGAACCCCTTCTCCCCCGCCTTGTTGACGCCGGAGGCGGTGACGAGATCGGCGACGAACCGATCGTAGGGGACATTCTTCGAGAACGAACGGCGTAGCCACTGCCGCATGCCACTGCGGTTGACGTTGTCGTTTTCCAGGCTCCGGCCGATGAGCACGGTCGTCCAGACATCGGCCCAATTGCGGGCATACTCGTCAACGGAGTCATCGCCGAGAAGCCGGCCGACGAGGTTGGCCCGCTTGACCGGGGAACTGTCGGCCACGAAGTCTTCGAGTTCCCGGACCGTCGGGATCCGGCCGATGACATCGAGATGGACCCGGCGACACCATTCCTGATCGGACGCCGCTTCCGAAGGCTTGAGCTTGGCGTCGGCCCAGCCGGCCGCCACCTGCTCATTAATGAACTTCACCTGCGGGATGCCGAAGTGCTCGTCCCCTTCGCGGGCGACAGCCACGGCCGCGGTCGCGGCGGCCAGTGCAACGAAGACGGCCAGCCGTGAGCCTCGGAGGGGGCCGGTTAAGCCAGATCGGCACGAGGAAACATGCGTCGTCATGGGCACAACCCTCCGGTGCGCAGGGTGCATCCGGCCGGCGGTGACCATCGTCCGGATCCCGATCCGGACGGTGCCCATCGACCAGACCGAAGACAGAGAGCTTGCCCCCTCACTGCCAACGCACGGCCAAACGCATCACGATAGAAAAAGTCTAACCTTTTTCATCGACGCAATCCACCTCGCGACCACACAATCGATTCGTCACCCGCGAGGACGGCCCTCGGGCCGCGTCGGAGAGCGGGGCCAACAGCCCCCCCCGAACCAAGGCCGAAGACCGGCCGACGCGGGAGGGAGCGGGAAAGGGGCATCCGACACGGGACCGGAAATCCCTTTGGGCCTCGGGCGTTTGCCCCGTGGCCTGTCAGGTCGCGCCGGCACCCCTAGAGGGGCGGCTAGGGCGGCGGGCCTGAACCTGCGGGGCCGTACCACGGTCGACCTTCGGCCCGCTGCCGACAAACTCCAGCACGGCCCGGGGACCGGCATCGCCGAGCCGGGGGGTGGAGAGCTTCAGGATCCGGGTATAGCCACCAGGACGATCAACGAACCGTGGGGCGATCCGCTCGAACACGATTCGCGCCGCCTTTTTGTCCCCCAGGAGCCGAACAACGCGTCGCCGGGCGGTCACGGCCGGCGACATGGCCTGGGCCCACTTGCGCCACTGATCGCTCTCCCGCCACTGCTTCCAGGCGGCCGAATCACGAGTGGCCGTCGTGCCGAATTCTTTGGCTTGATCGATCGATACCAAACCCCGCTTGGCGATCGTGACGCAGCGCTCGACAAGCGGCCGGACTTCCTTGGCCTTGGCAACGGTCGTGATGATCCGACCGGCGACCTTCGGCGCCCCGACCTCGTCGGCCTCGCACACCCGCTCGGTGAGCATCAGCGCCGAGGCGAGATTGCGGAGCAGG
>CALQRA010000150.1 GCA_943332855.1 Candidatus Kuenenia stuttgartensis | reverse complement strand
TTGGGCGGCCGTTGCTGTTTCATCACGGGCATGCTTCGCTGCGGCGACGGTCTCCTCGCGGGCGAGCCGCGCTTGCCAGATGGCACCCGCCTTGGCGAGCTCGGCGGCTTTGACAGCCGCCTCATAAGCAAACGAGTCTTGAGCTAGGGTCTGGTCATAGACATCGATATTCGTCACGAGCGCCGCATCGAAAGCTGCCGAGAGTTTTTGAGTGGTGATCGTGAACGAGGTTTCGGCCGCGGCGGCGCCAGCCGCCATGGAGGCTTCGGCGGCTTGGATCGCTTGCTGAATCCGTGGATCCCCCTCGAGATCGAGCGGATCGGTCGCCGATGCGTCGTCAGGAAAGGATTTCCGGGTTGCCAGGGCGGCGGCAATCGCGGCCGCTTCGGCGGCGGCCCGATCCTGGCCCGCCGCTGCAACCTTTGACGCGGCTTCGGCCACGGTCGCGTCGTGGCCGGCGCGTCCCCCTCCCACGAAGGTCGCTCGCCCCATGTCGGCCCCAGCGACGCCGGCGTCGGCGAGCCGGTTGGCGATCGCCATGCTTGTATCGAAGGCCTTGTTGAGGTCTTCAAGCTTTTGGTCGAGCCCGCCGGTGATGCTGCCCGTGGCGGCGGTGAAGCTTGCGTCGGCGGTCGTGGCGGCCGCGTCGAGGGCTCCGTCGGCGGCGCCGAGCTTGGCGTCATGGGCGCCGCTGGCGGCGCCGAGGCTGGCGTTGAGAGACGCGCCGGCCGAACTGATCGAGACATCGAAGTGCGTTGCGGCGTCTTTGAGATCACCGACGTAGATCACTCCCGCCGCGGCGGCCTTGGCGACGGCCGCATCGGCGGCCGCGTCGATCGTTACGGCAGCCTGATCGGCAGCGGCGGTCGCCGCCCCGACGAAGGTCTCCACGGCGGCGGCCTTCGTAGCGGCGGCCGTGTCGTTCGCCTTGACTGCCTTTGTGTCGAAGGTCGCGCCGGCAATGGTCAGCGACGTGCCGAGGGTGGCATCGGCCGCGGTGACCTTCGACACGGCCGTGGCGAGAGCCGTCGCCTTGGCGGCCGCTTCGCCCGCATCGGCGCTCGTGACCGCGGTTTCCCAGATGGCCGCGGCTGCGGCGCGGGCCTCGGTGCGCTCGAGGTCCGCCTGCGTGGCTTGGTCGACAAGGACTTGAAAGCGCCCCCCGAAATCGGCCGGGTCGTTCCCGGTCATCAACTGCCGCGGCTCGAGCGGCTCATGGTCGAGCCCGACGGCGCTTCGGGCCCGGCGGTGCTTGATATTGCGGCGACGGCGGATCGAGGCTGCCGTCGCTGGTTGCCGCGAGTGGGCTTGCCTACCCCCCCCCCAATTCCGTGATGTGAAATCCGCCGGTCGGTCGCATCGGCTGGTCTCCCCCCCGAGGAATCGTTTCCTTTTGGGAGCCACGAAGCTCGAGCCCCGCAACGCTTCGTCCACCGCCCCCCAGGACGGCGCCGCTCCCTCTTGTCGGAGTGTGGGAAATCCTTGCAACACCGTCAAGGATTCGGCGCGGAGGAGAGAGACAGATTCGCGCGTGGAAGACCGCCCGTCGGCCACGGCCGCAGTGGCGGCGGAGATCGCCATGGCGGATCGCTTGATCCACCGGCAGCCAACGCAGCCCTCAACGTCGCCCGTCTACGGCAGGGTCGTCTCGTTCGCCCCACGCCGCCGGGACGCGGCCTTCGGCATCAGCCGTACAGATCGATCGCCTGGACGATCTCGTCGAGCCGGTTGCCGACGGTCACCGCCCGGTTGGCGAAGCTCGCCCGGCTCACGCCCCGGCTCCCCAGGACCTCGTTGAAGAGCTTCTGGTCGGTCGTGTGGTAGGCTACCGTGGCAGTCGGATCTTTGAGCTGGTGGCCCGTCAGGATGCAGACGACTCGGTCGTCTCTCCCGATCACTCCCTCGGCGACGAGCTGCTTCGTCCCCGCCACGCTGGCGGCACTGGCCGGCTCGCACCCCAGGCCACCGGCCCCGACCTGGGCCTTGGCGTCGAGAATCTCCTGCTCGCTTACCTCACGGACCACCCCGTCGCAGACCTCGAGCGCCCGCAGGCACTTGTTGAGGTTCACAGGACGGTTGATCTCGATGGCGCTGGCGATCGTGTCGGCGCGGCGATGGTCACGGTCGAGCTCGTCGTAATAGTGGCAGGCGGGCGCGAGGTCGGCCCGGCCACCGTTCCAGCGCAGGCCACGACGGTGGTAGAGCTCGTAGAGGGTGTTGGCCCCGGCGGCGTTGATGACGGCGAGGCGCGGCACCCGATCGATGAGCCCCAGGGCCCGCAGCTCGGCGAACGCCTTGCCGAAGGCGCTGGAATTGCCGAGGTTGCCACCGGGAACAACGATCCAGTCGGGCACCTCCCAGCCGAGCGATTCGAGCACCCGGTACATGATCGTCTTTTGCCCTTCCAGCCGGAAGGGATTGACGCTGTTGACCAGATAGATGCCGAGCTTCCCCGACACCTCCTTAACCCGCGCCATCGCATCGTCGAAGTCGCCAGCGATCTGGATCGTGAGGGCGCCGTAGTCGAGGGCCTGCGAGAGCTTGCCGGAGGAGATCTTGCCCGATCCGATGAAGATGATCCCGCGCATCAGCCGCGTCACGGCGCAGTACACGGCCAGCGACGCGGAGGTGTTGCCCGTCGAGGCGCACGCGGCCCGGCGGGCGCCGATCATCCGGGCGTGCGTAAAGGCAGCGCACATCCCGTTGTCCTTGAACGATCCCGACGGATTGAGCCCCTCGTATTGGAGGTGGAGCCGACCGGGATTGACCCCCACGAAGGCCCCGACGCTGTCGGAGACCGGGCACATCGTCTGCCCCTCGCCGATCGTGACGACCGACTCCCGCGGGGCGTAGGGGAGGAGCTCGTGGAACCGCCACACGCCAGAAAAGGCGAGCGGGTCGCTGCGACGCATCCACTTCTGCTCGAAAACCTCGAAAGACGTGGGGGGCCGTAGACGGTTCCAGTCGTAGGCGACGTCGAGGAGGTTGCCGCACGCCGGACAGGAAGTGTGGACCTCGTCGACCGAGTACGTCGCCCCACAGGCAGGGGAGATGCACTGCTGGAACGCGACATCGGTGCGGGCGGCGGTGGCCAAGGGACTCTCCTCCGGTTTCTCTCCAGTGTCGGCAGGGGATCGGCCTTTGCTGTGGAAAGATTTTCCGGCTCATCGACAAGCCGGTTCTCCGTCACATTAGGTCACCAACGACGGGCCGGCAAGGAATCCCGGGGAAATTTGCCTGCCAGTTTGACAGCCGTCCCCCGCCAGCCTAGAGTTTTTCCGCCGTGGAATGCCCTAGGGGGAGCTCCATCGGTGGGGCTCTCCTGGGTCGGGGGTCCGGGTTCGATTCGAAGGTCGGGGGATGCGCACACCCCGGGGAGACTTACGGCATGAAAGCGACCATGAAAGTCGCCGAGATGAAGCCCTTCAAGCTCGCTCTCGAGGCGATGCGGTCCCGATTGCGTGGCGACGTGTCGACGATGGCCGATGCCGCCCTCCGGCAGACGCGCTCCGAGGCCAACGGTGATCTTTCCAGCATGCCGATCCACATGGCCGACATCGGCACCGATGCCTACGAGCAGGAGTTCACCCTCTCGCTGATGGCCTGCGAGGAGGGAACGCTCGAGCAGGTCGAAGAGGCCCTCGGCCGGATCCGCTCCAAAACCTACGGGATCTGCGAGGAATGTGACGGGGTGATCGCCAAGAAGCGCCTCGAGGCGATTCCCTTCGCCGCGATGTGCATCCGCTGTGCCGAGAAGATGGAGGATGGCAACGGTGGCCGTCCGCGGTATCCTCGCTGACGCGAAAGCCCCCGACGGCTCCTGGCCCCCCTCCGTCGCCACCAGACCGCCGTCGTTTCGGTGCCCGGTTCCCGACACGTTTGCCACCGGAATGGATGCCCGATGGATATTCCTCCCCCAGCCTCCTCCGCCCGGGGCGGTGCCGACGGGGGGAGCCGTGGATGGGGATGGTACCTGGCGCTCGCCCTCTCGGCGGCGGTCGTCGATCTGGTCTCCAAGTCCGTTTTCTTCGCCCGCCTCGGCATGCCCGGGGAACAGGCCCCGATCGTCCTCGTCCCGGGGATGCTCGCCCTCGAGACTAATCTCAACGAAGGGGCGCTGTTCGGGATGGGGCAGGGGATGGGGATGGTGTTCGCAGCCGTATCGTGCGCGGCGATCGCCGGCATCCTCTGGATGGTGTCGCGGCAGGAAACCCGCACCGACCGCGCTCTGTTGACGGCGTTAGCCCTGATCACCGGTGGCATCATCGGCAATCTGTGGGACCGGCTCGGGATCCCCGGTCTGGTGTGGAATGCCCCCGCGGAACGCGTCAGCCAGCCGGTTCTCGCCGTCCGCGACTGGATCCACTTCAAACTCGACGGCGTCATCGACTGGCCGATCTTCAACCTTGCCGACACCTGGCTCGTGATCGGCGCAGGGCTGCTGCTCCTGGTCACCTGGCGGACCGCTCCCACCGCAGCAGTCCCGGTGGAGTCGGCCCGCCAGGATTGACCGGAGACCACCGTGATTGGAGACCACCATGTCCGTAGCCCCGCTGACCGCCCCCCGCCCCGGCGATGACGGCGCCGTTGCCGCCCGCCTCTCGGCGGCCCTCGAAGCCGTCCGCCTGGCGTCGATCGAGACGCTTCGCTGGTACGGCGACGCCCGGCTCGAGGTGACCAGCAAGGCCGATGCTTCGCCGGTGACGCAGGCCGACATCGCCGCCGAAGGGATCCTGCGGCGCGAGCTCCTCGGGGCCTTCCCCGACGACGGGTTCCTCGGCGAGGAGACCGGCGCGACGGCCGGGACGAGCGGTTATGAGTGGGTCGTCGATCCGATCGACGGTACGAAATCGTTCATCCGCGGTGTCCCGCTGTGGGCCACACTCGTCGGCTGCCGAACCGAGGGCCTCGATGGCCCTGGGGTGGTGGGCGTGATCGCGATCCCCGCCCTCGATGAGCTCGTCTATGCGTCGGCCGGCGCGGGGGCCTGGCACCGTCGTGGCGGCGCTCCACCGACGCGAGCCAGTGTCTCACGGCGCGATGCCCTCGACGCGGCGCTCGTCTGCTCGAGCGCCTTCACGTCGTTTGCTGACCGTCCACCGTCGATGGGAGGCCCGGAAGGGGGCCGCGCGGCCCGCGACGGCCTCGAGGACGCCTGCCTGATCTGCCGCACCTGGGGGGATGGCTACGGCTACCTGCTCGTCGCCACCGGCCGGGCCGATCTGATGGTCGATCCGCTCATGAACGCCTGGGACGCCGCGGCCGTGGAAACGGTGATCCGCGAGGCTGGCGGCCGGTTCACCGATTGGCAGGGACGCGAGCGGATCGACTCCGGAGAGGGAATCGCCACCAACGGTCTTGTTCACGCTGCCGCTCTCGCGATCCTCCGGCGGGCCCGTCAGCAGGCCGGGTGAGCCGACTGGGGGAGAGGGAACAGGGGGGTGGCGGGGCTTCCGGCACCGGCCGCGCACCGCGGGACCTCCCGGTTTCGGCACGATTTTCCCTCCGGGGCGTGGCGCCCGCCCCGTTCGTCTTGCGGGATCGCGCCGAATGGCTATTCTCAAGGGCTTCCCCGGGGCTCGCCTTTCAGTACCGGGCCTCCGATTCCGTTCACGCGATGAAAGAAAAGTACCGTGGCACGTTCCTGTCAGGTCTGCGGCAAGGGTTTCTCGATGGGCAACACCGTCACCCTGCGCGGTAAGGCCAAGTACCTCGGCGGCGTCGGCACCAAGGTGACCGGCATCTCGCGGAGGAAGTTCAAGCCGAATCTCCAGAGTCTTCGGGTAACCGTAGGCCGCGGCACGGCCAAAACACTCCTGGTCTGCACGCAGTGCATCAAGGGGGGCAAGGTGACGAAACTCGTCCGCCAGCAGCCCTTCCGGCTGCCGAGCGTGGAGAAGGCCAAGCCGACCACGCCCGAAGTGGTGCCATCCGGCCCGCGTGCCCGTCCCTGATCGCACCTCTCCTTGATCGCACCCAGCTCCCCGCGGCAGCCCGAACGATCGGAGCTGGTTTCGTGGAGTGCGGCAGCGATCGACGAGCGCGGTCTGCCGGGGCGGCATGGTAATGTGGTGCCGTCATCCGGGCGGCTTGCGACCGCCATCCCATCAGCGAGGTCGACGATGTCCCTCTCCCGCAACGACGTCGCCAAGGTCGGGCTCCTCGCCCGCTTGGCCCTTTCCGAGTCCGACCTCGACACGATGACCCGCGAACTGTCGACGATTGTCGGCTTCGTGGGCCAACTCGAGCAGATCGACACCACGAATGTCGCACCGCTGGCCCATCCGCTCGACACCCAGAACGTCTTCCGTGCCGACGTCCCCCAGCCTTCGCTGACCACCGCCCAGGCACTCCAGTCGGCCCCCCGGCACGACGGCGAGTTTTTCCTCGTTCCGGCCGTTCTCGGAGATTCCGGCGCCAACTGATGCGCCCGCTCTTGGCCGGCGCCCCGCTCCGCCCGCCTCCGCGACGCCCGCCTTTCCCCGCTCTGTCCGAGCCTAGGGTTCCCCCGCCTCCCCCGCGCACCCGCCATGCAACCCTCCGACATGTCAGCCGTCGACCTCGTCACCGCCGTCCGCCACGGCGATCTGACGGCCCTGCGGGCCACCGAGGCCTTCCTTGAGCGGATCGAACGGCTCGACGGCCAGATCAATGCTTTCCTGTCGGTCGACCGGGAAGGGGCCCTCCGCACCGCCGCCGCGATCGACGAGAAGCGGAAGAAGGGCCAGCCGCTCGGCCCGCTGGCCGGGCTTCCCGTGGCCGTCAAGGACGCGCTGTGCACGTTCGACCAACCGACAACCTGCGCCTCGAAGATGCTCGCCGGCTTTCGCCCCCCGTACGACGCCGAGGTGGTGGCGCGGCTGCGGGCCGCCGACGCCGTCATCGTCGGCAAGACGAACATGGACGAGTTTGCCATGGGGGGATCGAACGAGAACTCCGCCTTCGGCCCGGTCCACAATCCCTGGGACCTGACCCGCGCTCCGGGGGGCTCCAGTGGCGGCTCGGCGGCGTGCGTGGCGGCCGACATGGCGCCGGTGGCGATCGGCTCCGACACCGGTGGCTCGATCCGCCAGCCGGCAGGGCTGTGCGGGATCACGGGGCTGAAACCGACCTATGGCCGCGTCAGCCGCCGCGGGCTGGTGGCCTTCGCCTCGAGCCTCGATCAGATCGGCCCGATGGCCCGCTCCGCCGGTGACTGCGCCTTGTTGCTCGAGACGATCGCCGGCCACGACCCCGGCGACGCAACGTCGCTGGAGTCGCCGGTGCCGCCGTATGGCGCCGATCTCGATCGACCGCTGGAGGGGGTGCGGATCGGCCGGGTGCCGGCCCACTTCGGAGCCGGTCTCTGCCCGGAGGTAGCCCATGCCGTCGAGGAAGCGTTCGCCGCCTTCCGCGCCGCCGGGGCCACGATCATCGACATCGACATGCCGCACGCCGATGCCGGGGTCGCCACCTACTACCTCATTGCCCCCTGTGAGGCGTCGAGCAATCTGGCCCGCTACGACGGAGCTCACTATGGACACCGGGCCGAACCGGGCAGGTTACACCCGGCCGAGCCGGGGGGGCACCGGGCTGAGCCCGGCAAGGGTTCTGGTGCGTCAGGCGGCGGATTCGAGTCGGCGCTGGTCGAGATGTACTGCCGCAGCCGGGCCGAGGGTTTCGGGCCGGAGGTCAAGCGCCGGATCATGCTCGGCACCTACGCCCTCTCCGCCGGCTACTACGACGCCTACTACGCTAAGGCACTGAAGGTCCGTCGCCTGATCCGTCAGGATTATCTCGACGCCTTTGAGAAGGTCGATCTCATCGGTGGGCCGGTGTCGGCAACGGCGGCCTTCAAGCTCGGCGAAAAGAGCGGCGATCCGCTGGCCATGTACCTCGTCGATCTCTACACGGTCTGCACAAACCTCGCCGGCGTCGGGGGAATCTCCTTCCCCTGCGGCTTCACCAAGGGGGGCCTGCCGATCGGCTTCCAACTCCAGGCCCCGGCCCTTGCCGAGCCCCTCCTCCTCCGGGCAACCGACCGTTACCAGCACCTCACCGACTGGCACCGCCGCCGTCCCGCCATCGCCGCCCGGCCCCGCTGACACACCGCCACGCCGATTCCCCCCGGCGTTCCCGACGCCGGCCCAGCCTCCAACCGAAGCCCCTCACGAGCGCCTCCCGTGACCGCCACACTGACCGCCGCCGTGCCCTTCACCACGGTCATCGGCCTCGAGGTCCACGTCCAACTGCAAACGCGGACGAAGCTCTTCTGCGGCTGCGCCACCACGTTCGGTGCCGCGCCAAACACGCAGGTCTGCCCCACCTGCCTCGGCCTCCCCGGGTCGCTCCCGGTGATGAATCGGACGGCCTTCGAACTCGCCGTCCGGGCGGCGCTGGCCCTCGGCTGCAAGATCGCGCCGTTCACGAAGTGGGATCGCAAGAACTACTTCTACCCCGATCTCCCCAAGGGCTATCAGATCTCGCAGTTCGACCTCCCCTTCTCGTCGCAAGGCGCCCTCGAGGTGGTCGATCCGAAGGGGGCCCTGACGAGGAACGTCCGGATCACCCGCGTCCATCTCGAGGAGGATGCCGGAAAGAGCATGCATGACGAGACGGCCGGCACCGGCGACACGCGGATCGATCTGAATCGGGCCGGCACGCCGCTGTGTGAGATCGTCAGCGAGCCCGATCTGCGGTCGCCGCAGGAGGCCCGCGCCTGGCTCAACGAGCTCAAGCTTCTCCTCGTCTACCTCGGCGTCAGCGACTGCAACATGCAGGAGGGGAGCCTGCGGGTCGACGCCAATGTCAACCTCCACATCCCCTGCGACGGCGGCCGGATCGCCAAGACGCCGATCGTCGAAATCAAGAACATGAACAGCTTCCGCTCCGTTGAGCGGGCGCTGGTCTACGAATCGGCCCGGCAGTACGAGGAGTGGCAGGCGACGAAGGCCGAGATGGGGAAGACCCCGAAGCAGACCCGCGGCTGGGACGATCCGGCCGGCGTCACCCGGGCCCAGCGGCACAAGGAGGAGTCGAGCGACTACCGCTACTTCCCCGAGCCCGACCTCGTGCCGGTGACGGTGTCGGAGGAGTGGCTCGCGGCCACGCGCGAGGCGATGGGGGATCCGCCGTCGGTGCTCCGTGAGGCGCTCGCAGCGACGTGGAAGATTCCCCCCTACGACGCCGACGTTCTCGTCAATCAGGGGCGTGAGCTGGTCAGCTACTTCGAGGATCTCGCCGGAAGAGTCGGCGAGGGGAAGGTGGCGAGCAACTGGATGCAGCAGGACGTCCTGCGAACGCTCAACGAGCGCGGCGGCTCGATCGACGACTTCCCCGTCCGCCCTGCGGCCGTGGCCGACATCATCGGCCGGGTGGCGAAGGGGGATTTCGACACCAGCCGGGCCCGGGAGATCTTCGCCGAGGTCCTCGCCAGCGGCCGCACGGTCGACGACGTCGTCGCCTCGATGGGGATTGCCGCGGTCGACGACGACGAGCTCATCAGCCTGTGCCGCGAGCTCCTCGCCGCCAACCCGCGCGTCGTCGCCGACGTGCAGGGGGGGAAGGAGCAGGCCGCCGCCGGGCTCATCGGCCAGGCGAAGAAGAAAAACCCGAACGTCAATCCGGGGAAGGTGCGGGCGATGTGCCTCGAGCTCATCCGCCAGATGTGACCGGAGCCGCCCCCACGCCCCCGACCGAACCGATCCCGCCCCGCCGCCGTACCAGAGCCCATCTCCCCCCATCCCCCCGGGGTGGTGGCAACGTAGACTCTGACGGACGCGGCCGCCGTGCCGCGCGTCCCCACCGGCATTCCCTGGAGGAACCTTGTCATGGCGAAGCAATTGCTGATCTACGAGTCGGCCGTTCCCTTGAGCTCCGCGGCCCACCGCGATCTCTCCTTTGAGCCGGTGCCCGATTACGCCTTCGCCTCCGGCATCAACGCCGTGCCGCTGACGGCGGTTGAGATCCTCGCCGCGGCCTCGGAATACGCGATCGTGTTCACCGCCTCCGGCGACGACATCATGCCGGTGGCGGTGCTCGGCGTCCGCACGCACCAAAATCTCTACGTCTCTGCCGATTCCCAATGGCAGGCGAAGTATGTCCCGGCCTTCGTCCGCCGCTATCCGTTCGTCTTCTCCGCGAGCCCCGATCAGAAGACGCTCACGCTGTGCATCGACGACACCCACCCCGGCTTCAATACCGACGGCCGCGGCGAGCGGCTCTTCGATGCCGACGGCAAGCCGACGGCCTACGCTGGGAGGGTGCTCGAGTTTCTCAAGGAATACCAAACGCAGTTCGAGCGGACGCGTCTCTTCGGGCGCCATCTGAAAGAGCTCGGGCTCCTCGAGCCAATGGAGGCGATCGTCTCGCTCCCTGGCGGCGAGCAGGTTCCGCTCCGCGGGTTCTTGGGCGTCTCGCGTGAACGGCTCCGGGCCCTCGATGGCGTTAAGCTCGAGTCGCTTGCGAAGACCGACGAGCTCGAGCTCGTCTATCTCCACCTCGCGTCGATGCGCAACTTCAACGACGTCAAGGACCGATTCGTGGGGGCGATGGCGACCGCCGCCGCACCCGAAGCCGCCGACGAACCGGATCTGGCCGCCTCCCCGGCCTGACGCCTTCCCATGCCCGACGAAGTGCGTCACGATTCGCGCGGCGCGCCCCGCTTCCGTGCTCCTCCGGCCCCGACAGACCTCCGTCCGTCGGGGCCGGAGCCATGCGCTGCCGACCTGGCCGCGTGGGACCGCGAGCATGTCTGGCATGCGTTCACGCAGATGCAGGAGTACCAGCCGCTTCTCATCGAGCGGGGCGAGGGCTGCACGCTCATCGACACTGACGGCCGCCGCTATCTCGACGGCTCGGCGAGCATGTGGTGCAACGTCCACGGCCACGGCCATCCGCGCCTCGATGCGGCGCTGCTCGCCCAGGCCGGCAGGGTGGCCCACACAACGAACCTCGGCCTCTCCAATCCGACCACGATCGAGTTTGCCAGGCGGCTGGTGGAGGTGGCGCCGACGGGCCTCGAGAAGGTGTTTTTCACCGGCGACGGCTCGAGCGCCATCGAAGCGGCCCTGAAGATGGCCTTCCAGTACTGGCTCCAGGCCGATCCGCCGCGCGAGGGGCGGACGAAGTTCATCGCGATCGGCGAGGCCTATCACGGCGACACCCTCGGTGCCGTCGCCGTCGGCGGGGTCGACCGCTTCACGTCTGTTTTCGCGCCGCTGACGTTTGAGCCGATTCGGCTCCCTAGCCCCGGGGGCGCCTGCCCGTCGACCGGCCGGCCGGCGCCGACCCTCGGTGAGTCGCTTGAGCTCCTCGAGCGCGTGCTCGTCGAGCATGCCGGAAAAGTCGCGGCGATGGTGATGGAGCCGGTGATGCAGGCGGCGGCGGGGATCTGGATCCACCCCGCGGGGTATCTGCGCGGTGTCCGCGAGCTGACGAAGAAGCATGGCGTGCTTCTGATTCTCGACGAGGTCGCCGTCGGCTTCGGCCGCACCGGCACGATGTTCGCCTCCGAGCAGGAAGGGGTC
>CALQRA010000149.1 GCA_943332855.1 Candidatus Kuenenia stuttgartensis | reverse complement strand
TGACCTTCACCCTGCTGACCTTCACCCTGCTGACCTTCACCCTGCTGGCCTTCACCCTGCTGACCTTCACCCTGCTGACCTTCACCCTGCTGGCCTTCACCCTTCTGGCCTTCACCCTGCTGGCCTTCACCCTGCTGGCCTTCACCCTGCTGGCCTTCACCCTTCTGGCCCTCACCCTTCTGGCCCTCACCCTTTTGGCCCTCACCCTGCTGGCCCTCACCCTGCTTACCTTCCTTCGGCTGACGCTTCACCGTCTCGCCGGCTTCTCCGCGCTCCGACTCACGGCGCTGGTGTTCGAGGATCCGATCCATCGCCTCGCCGTCATTCGTACCGTCGGCCGCGACGGCATCGTTTTGGCGCTTCTTGCCCGCGCCACCGGAAGGTGACGGCTTCGCGCCGGGCTGGGGCTTCTCCCCTCCCTCGCGTTGCTGTCCTTCCCCTTGCCCTTCGTCGTCACCGGCCTGAGCGCGATCCTTCCCCTCGCTCCCCTTCTGCTGCGAGCCAGGCTTCTGCCCGCTCCCTTGCTGGTCGCCGGAGTCTCCGCCGTCGGCTCCCTGCTGCGGACTGCCGTTCTTCCCCGGCTTGGAGCCCTTGGGGCTCTGGTCGTTGCCGGGGCGCTGTTGCTTGCCATCCCCCTGTTGCTCGTCACCACCGCCTGACGCCCCCGGTTGTCCTTGTTCTCCTGGTGGAGGAGGGTTCGATCCGTCGTCACTGCGCTGCCGGTCGGGTCGCTTCCGATCAGCGGGGGCGCCACGCTGCTGAGGGTCTTGGTTTTGCTGGTCTTGGTCTCCAGACGCACCATCGTCGCGGCCGCCGTCGTCAGGTCGCCGTTGGCCAGCCCCGTCCTCCGCACCGTCGCCGCCGTCTCGCTGACGATCCTGATCCCGGTCGTCCTCCGGCTGCCCGCCCCCGTCCTGTTCGGCATCGCCCCCATCGTCGGCGCGATCAGACTCGTCAGAACGTTCCTCGCCCGGCCGCCCCTTTTTCGAGTCGTTGGGCAGATCGGGTTCGGGCTCGTCGGGCTGCGGAGGCGCCTTCTCGTCGATCCTCAATTCCTGCCAGGGCGTCACGGAGACGTTCGGTTGCTGGGGGCGGTTGTCGGTGGCGACGGCGCGGTACTGCAGCACCGACCCCGCCTCGGCGCCGAGATTGAAGGGGACGAGCCGGGCCGTGCCCTTGAAGGGCCCCTGCTTCGCGACCTCGAGGAGCGGCATCGGGGGCACGGCCCGGCCGCCATCGATGCGGGTCTCGATCACCACGCGCGACAACCCGTGGTCGGGGTCGAGGGCCCGCACCCGGACCGGCACGGGGGCGTCGCGCGGCACCGCGAGCGGGGAATCGGTGGGCGATTCGATCGTCACTTCCGGGGCGAGGTCGGCGACGACCTCGATGCGGTGCTCCATCGGCTCGGTGACGATTGTTTCAGGCTCTCCCTGGTTCGCCCCCCGGGGTTGGAAGAGGAGACGATAGGTCGCATGCTCCGGCGCCGTTCGGTCGGCATTCATCCGCAGTTGGAAGGTCACCGAAGCCCGCGTCAGATCGCTCGCCCCGACCTTCATCTTCAGATCGCGCTGACCGTCACAGGCAAAATCAATCCAAGCCGCGTCGATCGGCTGGTTGCATTCGGCGATGAGCGTTACCTGCGTCTCTTCGGGCGCCTTCAGATCCCCCTGCCAGGCGACCGTCTCCGGAGCCCGGGCGATGTAGGCGGGGAAGTCGTAGCGGGCCTCGCGCACCAGGAGCGACGGGGCATCGACAACGATCAGACGCACCGGCTCGCTGCGAGCGTCACCGGCGGCGATCGTGAGCTCGATCGAGTTCTCCAAGCCGCGCACCGCATCGGGCAGGAAGGCCGTGAACGACCTGGCGGCCTCCCCTTCCCCGGCCCCACGGACCATGTCGATCCGCCAAGGGGCACCGGTGGGATCATGGGAGCCGTCGTCCTTCACCGGCACGACATGGACAACCGGCTGCTCCCCGCCGCGGAGGCCGCGGACCGCCGCGGCCAGGACGAGTTGCCTGCCGCGCACGAGGGTCGCCGATCCCCGGTCAACCACCACCTCCTGCGCCTCGGGACCGGCGCCGACGAATTGCGGATCGACCACCCCCGCCCCCGGCATCCGCCAATGGAGCCGCGGAGGATCAACGCGGACGCGCGACGGAGCCGCGATCCCGGCCCACGGCGCCACCAACCGCACCGCGCTGATCAGGAGGCTCTTGGGGGCCACCAGCTCATACAGGCAGGCCAGCCCCACCAACGCCGCCAACAGCATCGCCAGACGGACGGCGAGCGTGCGGTCGATGACCCCGTCGGTGGGGACGTCGGCAAGGCGCTTCGCGGCGCGCTTCTCCAACGATCGCACGACGACGGCGGTGCTCCCCTCGGGGTGCGCCTTGACGAGCACCGTGTTGACCAGATCGTTGTGGAGCTCGGGATGCTCCCGCTCGATCGCCCGGGCGGCGTAGACGAGATTCACCCGGTAACGGACCAACGGCAGGAGCCAGTGCACAGCCGCGCCGGCCAGCGCTAGCCCTCCGGCCGCCAGCCATCCCCACCGCACCCCCCGGGGCAGTCCACCGGGGACGATCCAATGTTCGGTCAGAACCCCGAGCGCCAGCCAGATGGCCGCCGCCACCGCCGCGGCGAGGAGGAAGTTCGTCAGCGCCACCCCCTTGAAATCGGCCCCCGCCGCTTCGAGGCGACGAGCCAGATACCGATCGGAGTTGGACTGTTCCTCGTCGGCAGTCCAGCCGCCGACGACGAGCGCCTCAGCGCTGTTGGAGGACACGCTGGCCATGACACCGTTTCCTCGCGGCTTTTCGCCCGTCGGTCACTGGAGCCCGGAGGGTCCCCCGCCGGCTCTTGCTCAAGTATATCGGCAGCCTCCGGCCCGAGGCTGGCCAGCGTCGATCGGCAGCGGCAAATCCGCCGGGAACGACCGCCGCCCGCCACGATCGGTCCGGAAGCACTACACTTCCCGCTCCTATGGCAAGCCCGCGGGGCCCGGGCGGACCGACGGATCGACCGCATGCCTCATCCTGACGCAGAATCGTTCAAGCAACTCGTCGATGGGACCGACACCCGCGCCAGGGCGACACTCGCGCGTTTCGCGCTCGCTCCGCTCGGCGCCGCCTGGTCGACGATGATGGCCCTGCGCAACACCGCCTACGACCGCGGCTGGCTGACCGCGGCGCCGGCCGGCCTCCCGGTTGTTTGCGTCGGCAACCTCACGCTTGGCGGCACCGGTAAGACCCCCTTGGTGGCCTGGGTCGTCCGCCGTCTGGCGGCCCTCGACCGCCAGCCGGCGATCGTCAGCCGGGGATACGCGGCCGCCGCCGGGCAACGGAGCGACGAAGCGGCCGAACTGGCGCTGCTGCTCCCCGGAATCTTGCACGTTGCCTGCCGCGATCGGGTCGTGGCCGCCGCGGCGGCGGCTGTGGCCGGCGCCGACGTCGTCGTGCTCGACGACGGCTTCCAGCACCGCCGTCTGGCCCGCGATCTCGATCTCGTGGCCGTCGATGCCACCGATCCGTTCGGATGTGGCCACGTCTTCCCCCGGGGGCTGCTCCGTGAACGGCTCTCCGGGCTCGCCCGGGCCGACGCCACGATCCTGACGCGGGCCGGGAGCGTCGCGCCCGAGCGGCGGGCGGAGATCCGCGACCGTCTGACCAAGGCCTGTGGAGGAGCGCTCCCGGGGGTGTGGGCCGAGGCGAGCCATGCGCCCGTCGCCATCCGTGACCCGGCGGGGGTGACGCACACGACCGACTGGCTTACCGGCCGCCGGGTCGCTGCGTTCGCCGGGATCGGCAATCCTTCCGCCTTCCGCCAAACTCTTACCACGCTCGGCGCCGAGGTCGTCGCCTTCCGCCCCTATGCCGACCACCACGCCTACACCCCGGCGGATCGCGCCGACCTGGCCGCCTGGGCCCGCGGCCACGGGGCCGAGGGGCTCATCACCACGCTCAAAGACCTGGTCAAAATCCCCGCCAGAGTCTCCGGGGAGCTGCCGATCATGGCGCTGGAGATCGCGCTGGTGGTGGAGACCGGCGCGACGGCACTCGGCTCCCTCATCGATCGGCTCGCGATGGCCCGCCCCCCGGCCGCCGGAGGAGTCAGCTTCACAGTCCCCGGGGCGAGCCCGCGATGAGCGCCGCGCCGTCACGATTGATCCTCGTCGATCCCTGTCTCGACGGCCCCGGTTCGCATCCCTGGCAGTATGCCGTCGCAATGCTCGGCGCCGCGCGACGCCGCGGGTGGAGGTGCGACCTCGTCTGTCGATCGTCTGCCGAGCTTCCTGCCGAGGCCTGCGCCGGATGGCGGGTGTGGCCGGTGCTCCGCTTTCCCGGGGCCTCGAAGCTCACCGCCTTTGCCGAGCTCGACCGGCTCGCGCCCGATGGGCGGCCACGGTGGCAGCCCCCGTGGTTGGCCTGGGTGCGACGGCAGCGACGGCGGGAACGCGTGGCGGCCTTCGCCACCGATCTCGCCCCGGTCGTTGCCGACCTCGCCCCGGGTGATCAGCTCCTCGTCGCCACCGCCTCCGAGCTCGACGCCCTCGGGCTGGCGCAGGCGATCGACGCCGCACGCCCCCCGACGGGGATCGGCTGGCACCTCCAATTTCATTCGCCGCTCCTCCCCCCTCCCCCGGCCGAACCCGACATCGCCACCAGCCGGATCGCCCGCGTCGGCCGATGCCTCGACGAGGCGATCCGCCTTGCGGCCCCCCACCGGCTCCGCTTCCACGCACCGACCGGGGAACTGGCGGCGGAATGGTCGCAGGTCGGCGCTGAGGGGATCTCGATGCTCCCGTATCCGGTCGACGGCGTCCTCGAGACGGCGCCCGATCCCCCCCGGCCAACCCTGCCCGGCGATCGCTTCCGCGTCGCCCTGCTCGGCGACGCACGCAGCGAGAAAAACTCCCACCTCACTCCCGCGCTCCTCGAGCGGATCGCCGCGATCCCGGCCTGTGCCACCCGGCTGCGGTTCGCCATCCAAACCAACCCCGGCTTCAACCCCCGTTCGCGCCGTCCAGCCGACATCCTCGTTGCCGGGGCGCTCGGGGCCCTCGCACACTACGATGACGCCCTCGTCGAGCGCCTCGCCGGACCACTCGCGGTCGGCGCCTACCGGCACCAGCTCCACCTCGCCGACGTCTTCCTGCTTCCCTACGACCAGCGCTGCTACCGGCAACGGTGCTCGGCCATCCTGCTCGAGGCCCTCGCCTCCGGGAAGGTGCCGATCGTCACCGGCGGCGGATGGATGGCCCGCTGCCTGCTCCCCGCGCTGCGGTTCCACGTCGATCGGCTCGAACGGGAGCATCCGCTGGCCGGCGTGGAGACGATTGGCCCCGGGGCCATTGCGGCCGGTGCAGGGCGACACCTCCCGGTCCTGCCGCCGGCCGGGGCCGGGCTGGTCGTCGTCGAGGTGTCGTGGGCCGCCCGCGGCGCCGCGGCCTTCCTCGCCGCGCCGGTGAGCGTGACGTTCGGCGCCGACGCCACGCCGGCCACGGCGATCCTCCAAGCCGACCCCACCGGCCTGCCGGTGCCAGTGGTGTTCCGACTCCGCCGCCCCAGCGACGGTGGCGGTCCCCTCGCGATCTCGTTCGGGCCGGCGTTTCCCGGCGGAGGCCGGTCTGCCGCGCTTGCCGAAGTGCGCCTCCGCTGGCTGCATGGTGGCCAAGCGGCCGCGCTCGCCCGGGTCGGCATCGTGACGGCCGATGCCGAAGGGGGAGCGGCGGCGCTGGCGGAGTTCGTCGACCACGCCGGGCATTACCGCGCCACCGCCGCGGAGGCGGCCGGGGCCTTCCGTCGGGCCCACGCTCCCGAGGATGTCCTGGAGGGATTCCTGGCATGACGCCCCCCGACATCTCGCTGATCGTCAACACCTTCGAGAAGCCACGACACCTGGCCCTCGTCCTCGAGTCGATCGCCCTCCAGACCGGGGTCGACGGTCGATTCGAAGTCGTGGTGGCCGACGATGGTTCAAACGTCGACACCCGGACGATCGTGGCCGAGTTCGCTCGCCGCGCCCCCTTCCCGGTGGCGTTCACCACCGAGCCCCACGACGGCTTCCGTCTGGCGCGCGTCCGCAACCGGGGCGCCGCCCTCGCTGGAGGCGACACGCTCCTGTTCCTCGACGGCGACTCGGTTCTCCCCCCTGATCATGTCGCCACGCACTTGGCCGCCCGGCGCCCTGGATGGGCCCGGATCGGGGACGTCGTCCGGCTGCCCGAGGCCGTCTCGCGCGATCTCGCCCCGTCTGGTCTGGCGTCGGTCGATCTGCGCCGTCTCGCCCCGCGCGAGGAGTTGCAGCGGCTGTCACGCCGGCACCGCAAGAGCGCCTTCCAGAATCTCCTCCGCCATCCCTCGAAGCCGCGGCTGGCCGGTGGCAACTTCGCCGTCTGGCGGCACGACTACCTCCGCGTCAACGGATCCGACGAGCGGTTCCGCGGCTGGGGGCAGGAGGATGACGACCTCGGGTTGCGGCTGCGGGGCGCGGGAGTCCGGCTGGCATCGATCCTCGACCGGACGTTCACGTTTCACGTCTGGCATCCGAGCGATCCGTCGGCGACTCCGCGGTGGAGAGACGGCGTCAATGTTCCCTACTTTCTCCGCCGCGGCCGGTTGACACGCTGCCGCCGGGGCCTTGAATCCCGCGGCCCCAGAGCCATCCGCTGGGGTATCCCTGCCGACGGTGCCAGCGGCTTGTCAGCCCTGCTCACGGAATGTCTGGCCGATGCCCCCAGGGCGGAGAGCGACGAACCCTGCGAGATCGACGTCGTCGTCTGGCCGGGGAGGGGCCAGTTCCGCCGCCGGGCCGAGTGCCGCCTCCTGCTGGTCGAGGCGGGAGCGAGCGAACGATGCCCGGCGAGGCTCCGTCAACGGGCCGACCAGATCAAAACGCTGGCGGCCGACGACGAGATCGGACTGGTCGCCCTGCTCGAGGAGGTCGGCTGACGTGCGGGGCTCGAACTACTTCTTCTTCTCGACGTGGACCGTGTGCCTGCGGAGCCGCGGCGAATACTTCTTCAACTTCAGCTTCTCCCCCCCCGACTTGCGCCGCAGGGTGTAGTTTTGGTCACCAGTCTCTTGGCAGACGAGGTGAATCACTTCGAGTCGCTTCTTTCCCTTGGCCATGACTGCTTTCCTGAACGGCTTGCCTGGACGGTTGACCCAACGCTTGACCGGCCCCGGCGAATCGGAAGGTTACCCCAGACCGATTCACCGGCAGCGAGCGGGGGGTTGGAAACCCCGCGGCACCGATCCCGGCAGCCCCCCTTGGGGACGACTGGAAAAGGGGGCCGGAAAGCGATCTATCGTAGCCGTGCTGGCATCCCCCCGCCAGCCGAACCATCCAAACCCGCCCAACAGGCCATCACCGCCCCTTTTGCAGCCTCCGCACCAGCCACTATGATGAAACGTCGGGGCGGGGACGGGGGCGGATCGCTCCCAACAAAACTGGCTCGACCGACACCGGGTGGACTCCATGGCGACCGACGCGGCTCCGGACGATTCGACGTTCACGGTCGCACCGGCCGCTCAGTCGGCTGCCGCCCTGCTCGGCGGGCTGCTGAAGAACGCCCCGGCATGGGCCGTCAGTCTCCTCGTCCATGTCATCGTGCTCCTCTCGATGGCGCTCATCGTCAGCCAACCTCCCCCGCCCGAGAAGGCCCGGGTGATCGTGTCGGGGGCGCCGGAAACCCTCGACGCCTTCGAGGACTTCGACGCCTCGCTCCCTGACGATCTGCCGGTCGTCGAACCGACCACCGACGAGGTGGTGATGACCGATGTCGTGCCGGTCGACAACGTCCAGGTGGTGAGCACGGCCGAAGACGTCGATGCGGCACCGATCGCGGTCGAACTCTCCGACTTCGGCACCGAGACCGCCGCCCCGGCCGACATGCTCGCCACCGTCGGCGCGATTGGCGGCACCGCCGGTGGACTCGGTGGCCGGGCCAGCGCCGCGATGCGCAACCAACTCGTGGCGGCCGGCGGCGGGAGCTCGCAGAGTGAGGCGGCCGTCGAAGCTGGGCTGAAGTGGTTCATCCAGCACCAAATGCCCGACGGGGGCTGGAGCTTCAATCTCAAGGAATGCCCCAGTTGCAAGGGACAGTGCAGCGAGGGGCGCAGTGCGGGCGCGGCGGAGGATCGTTGCGGGGCTACGGCGCTGGCCCTCCTCCCCTTCCTCGGCCGCGGCTACACGCACAAGGAGGGGCCCTACAAGCGGCAGCTCGAAGCCGGGCTGACGTTCCTCGCCGGGATGACGGTCAAGGGGAATGGCAAGGCCTACGACAACGACAAGGGGGGCAATATGTACTCCCAGGGCCTCGCCGGGATCGTCCTCTCCGAGGGCTACGCGATGTCGCAGGACAAGCGCCTCCAGGTCCCGGCGCAGCTGGCCCTCAACTTCATCATGCAGGCCCAGGATCCGGTCGGTGGGGGCTGGCGCTACTCCCCCAAGCAGCCCGGTGACACCTCGGCGGTCGGCTGGCAGTTGATGGCGCTCAAGAGCGGCAACATGGCCTACCTCCACGTCAACCCGCAGACGGTCAAGAAGGCATCCGCCTTCCTCGACTCCGTTCAATCCGACGATGGCGCCGCCTACGGATACATCGACGCGAAAACCCCCGGAGGCGCCCGGAATGCCGTCGGCCTCCTCTGCCGGATGTATCTCGGCTGGAAGAAGAACCATCCGGCGATGGAACGCGGCGTGGCGAATCTGGCCAAGGACGGCCCGTCGAACGACCTCTACCACGACTACTACGCCACCCAGGTGCTCCACCACATGGAGGGCGAAACGTGGGTGTCGTGGAACAACACGATGCGCGACATGCTCGTGAGCACCCAGGGGAAGAAGGGGCACGAGACGGGGAGCTGGTTCGAAGGGGTCAACGGTGGCCACGGTGCCGACGCCGTCGGGCGTCTCTACTGCACGTCGCTCTCGACGATGATCCTTGAGGTCTACTACCGTCATTTGCCGATCTATGGCCAGCAGAGCGTCGAGGAGGAGTTCAAGGAGTAGGGCCTTGTGCCGATTCCGGCCGCGGCGTTGCCGGTGCCGCGGCCCCGCCCCGCACAATCCCCCCTGCCCTCCGGACTGCCCCACCTCTCCCGGTCGGTCCGGCCCGGGCGACAGGATCGAGCCCGTTCCCTCCGGCGGTCGATACTCTCTGGGGATGCCGCGGCCTCTGCTGCGGACCATCGCCCCCACCAGCAGGGCCCGAACGTGTCGCCCGAGACGTCGCGGAATCCCGAGCCCCCCACCACGCCCGACGGCGGCGTCGATGGGTCGCCGGTGCCGACCCTGATCGAGCGCGTCGTGGCCAGTCCGGTGTCGCGGTCGGCCTATGCCAGTGTCGTGGTCCATGTCCTCCTCGGCATCCTCCTGGCGCTGGCGACGGTGACGGCCCACCGGGAGCCCCCCTCCCGGCCGCTCGTACTCGCGCTCGACGACGGCCGGGCGGAGGCCGACGGTCCTGACGACGCCGAAACGATCGAGATCGGCTCCAACGACGACCTGGCGACCGCCGGCGGCGAGCCGGAGATCGCGCCGGACGAGATCGCCAGCGCCGGGATCCCTGTCGACGTTCCGGTCCTCGAGCCGATCGATGCCGCCGCGCCGATGGCCGACGCCCCCGATCCGGCCAGTGTCGACGCGGGCCTGCCGATGGCCGACGGCCCGCGGGCCGCAACCGTGTCGATCCAACTCCCCATCGGCGCGGCAGCCGGCGGTGCCGCGCTGCCGGCCGCTCAGGCGACGGCAGGGGGGGAGAGCGGCGTCCCGTACGCCTCGCGCCGCGGCGAGCAGCGCGGCCGGGCGGTGCGCGGGAAGGGGGGGAGCCCGGCGAGCGAGGCGGCCGTCGAGCGGGGCCTCGCCTGGCTCGCGCTCCATCAGGCCAACGACGGGTCGTGGCGCTTCGATCTCGACGGCTGCCGCTGCGAGGGGGCGTGCCGCGATCCCGGCACGCTCTCGAGCACCACGGCGAGCACGGCGATCGCGCTGCTTCCCTTTCTCGGTGCGGGCAATACCCACCTCGAGGGGCGTCATCAAGAGACCGTCTCGCGCGGCATCTACTATCTCCTCAGCCGGATGCAGTCGACGCCCCGCGGCGGCGACCTCTGCGAGGGAACGATGTACGGGCATGGAATCTCCACCCTCGTCCTTGCCGAGGCTCTGGGGATGACCGGCGACGACCTCCTCCGCAAACCGTGCCGTGACGCCGTCCGTTTCATCGAGACCTCCCAGGATGTCCACGGCGGTGGCTGGCGCTACCTTCCCGGCCAGGCTGGCGACATCACGGTGACGACCTGGCAGGTCGCCGCCCTGCGGAGCGCCGGGCTGGCCGGCGTCGAGACCTCGTCGCCGACCTTCGAGGGGGCACGCCGGTTCCTCGATTCGGTGGCGACCCAGAAAGGGGCGGCCTACGGCTACCGGACCCCGGCTGCCGCCCCCTGCACCTCGGCGATCGGCCTTCTGTGCCGCCTTTACACCGGCTGGAGCGCCGACCGGGAGCCGCTCCAGCGCGGGATCACGGTCCTCGCCCGCCCGGGGCCGAAGCCGCACGCGATCTACCAAAACTTCTACCTCGCTCAGGCTCTCATCCAGACCGACCACCCGGTCTGGCCGCGCTGGAATAGCCGCAACCGCGACCAGATCGTGGCCCTCCAATCCCGGGTCGGGCACGAGACGGGAAGTTGGTTCTTTGCCGACCGGGAGACGGCCTCCGGCGGGCGCCTCGCCCACACGGCGCTGGCGGTGTTGACGCTCGAGGTCTATTACCGGCTCCTCCCGATCTACCGGCAGGAAGCCGTGACGGACGCACCGTGAGGTCGTCTCGCGCCGGACGACTACACTGATCGGGCAAAAGCATCTGCCCCCGGCCCAACGGTGGCCGGTGCGGGGCGGATACGGTCCGGGACGACGGAGAGTGCGATGCCCCTGGTCACCTACACCGCATTGGCCGTGGTTGTGGCCTTGGCTTGCGCAGCCATCGGCTGGCTGGGGATCGCCGGCTGGTTGGCGACGGTGGTGGTCGCTGCCAGCCTCGCCGCGCACGTCGCCGGCAACGCCCTCGGAACGCGCCTGCGCGAGGCGACCGACCGCGACCTCGCGGCGCGGCGGCGGGGGGCGAAGGGGGAGCCGCCCCCGATGCCGCCCCCAAAGCCGACCTTCCTCGAAACCACGACCTCGCTCGGGCGCCTCGTGCCGGTGTCGGCGACGATCGGAGCGGCCTGCGGTGGCCTGGCCGGGAGCGTGTCCCTCGCCCTGCTCACGAACGCCTCGCTGGCCGGGGCGCTCCTCGGCGGGATTTCGTCGGGGGTGATCGGGGCCCTGTTCGGGTTTCTCCTGGCAAGTTTCGTGGAAATCGTCCGGACGAGCCTGCGGGAGGCGATCGCCGCCGAGAATCGTCCCCCGTTTCCCCCCCGCCCCGCCACCCCCCGGCCCCGCCAGCGGGCCGATGAAGGGCGCTGAATCGGCGCTTCGCCGCTCAATGCCGGAGGGAATCACCCGGATGGCACCGCCCCCGGCC
>CALQRA010000148.1 GCA_943332855.1 Candidatus Kuenenia stuttgartensis | reverse complement strand
CCGACCGACGAGTCGGTCCTCCCTCTTCGAGGTTGCTTTGGAGCCCACCACCGCCCCCGGTCTCTTCCCCACTGCCTTGCTTGCCGATGTCGCGGTTCCCGGCGGGATCGACGGCTTTCTCGGCACGCGGGCGAGTTTCGGGATGGACGTGGTGCTCGTGGGGCTGCTCGCCACGCTCCCAATCCTCGCCTGGAGCATTTATCTCGTCGCCCGGCGCCGCGACTACGCCAGCCATCGGAAGCTCCAGCTGCTGATCGCGGCCGCCCTCGCCGTCGCGATCGTCGTCTTTGAAGTCGACATCCGGCTGATCTCCGACTGGAAATTGCGGGCCGCGCCGAGCCCGTTTTGGCCTGCCGGGGTCCTGACGGCCCTCGGCATCCATCTCGTGTTCGCGGTCTCGACCCCCGTCCTCTGGACCTGGGTCGTGTGGGAGGCGTGGAGGCGATTTCCCAGCCCGCCGCAGCCCAACGCGCATTCCCCCCGGCACCGCCTCATGGCCCGGCTGGCGGCGGGCGATCTCGTCCTCACGGCGATCACCGGCACGGTCTTCTACTGGCTCGCGTTCGTCGCCCGCTGACGGCAAGCCGGTGGTCAGGCGTGCCGAGCGCCCACCGGCGGCAGCCAGCGACAGATCGCTAGGCCGCCGAAGTAGAGGAGGCACAGCGGGATCGCGAGGAACAGGAGGCTGTAGGGATCGGCCGGCGTGAGGATCGCCGAGACGACGAAGATGATCACGATCGCCATCCGCCACTGGGAGGCGTAGGTGGCGACATCGACAATCCCGATCCGCTCCAAGAAGAGCATCACCAGCGGCAGCTGGAAGCCGATCCCGAAGCCGATTGGGAGGATCAACACGAACCCCATCCACTCGCTGATCCGCGGGTCGGGGTCGAGGCCGAGCCAGGCGTTGAACTGGAGGAGGTAGTCGAGGACGAAGTCGAAGACAAAAAAGAAGGCGAGGAACACGCCGGCGAGGAACAGCCCGATGCTCATCGGGAGAAAGATATGGATATACCGCTTCTCGTGCGGGTAGAGGCCGGCGGCGACGAACGTCCAGAGCTGATAAAAGATCCACGGACTCGCCACGACCACCCCCACCAGGAGCGCCGCCTTCACGTACATCCCGAACGCCTCCTGGGCGCTCAAGGTGGTGATGCTGACGCGTGCATCCTTGACCATCGGCTGCCAGAGGAGGACCGGCACGAGGTCGTCCATGCCGAACCCCGCCTTTTCATCCTCGACGCTTCCGGCCGCGCCGGCAGGCGTCGTCCCGAGGACGCGGGCCAGCCGGTCGGCGTGCACCTCCCGGAGTTCGAACGACATGCCATGGTTCTCGACGGCGTCGATCACCTCCCGCCGGGAATAGGGGAGGGCAGGGCCCCCTTCGACCCGGGGCGTCCAGGTGTCGAACGTCTCGACGGCCCGATTGGAGTAGTAGTTGGCCAGGGCCCGCTTGAGCGGCTGCTCGAGGAGATGGACGAAGGGCTTGGCGACGACGAAGCCGATCACCACGGCGACCAGGAGCCCCATCGTGGCCCTGATGAGGCACGACCGGAGCTCCTCGAGGTGCTCCCCGAAGGTCATCGTCGAGTTCTGGAACAGATCTTCGTCGTCGATGCGGGCCATGGGTGCGACCGGGGGGGGCGGGTTCGATACGACGAATCTACTTCACATCCCGCCGAGATGCCCGGGAGCCTTATTTTCCGCTGGGTGTCAGGCCCCGTACTTGCCGAGGCGCTGGGCGTGGGCCATCGCCAGGAGCATCAGATGCTTCGCGGGGAAGATCCCGAAGCCGCCGCGGAGGCACTCCCGCTCCGAGAACTTCTCCAGCCCGTCGGGCCGGCAGGTGTCGGCGGCCAGGACCGTCGGCACCGGATGCCAGGAGTGGCTCTTCATGAGGCTCGGCGTGCTGTGGTCGCCGGTGACGATGAGGACATCGGGGCCGAGGGCCTCGATGCGCGGGATCACTCGGTCAAGCTCCTCGATCCGCTTCACCTTCTGCGCGAAAGCCCCGTCCTCACCGGTGGAGTCGGTGTATTTGAAGTGAAGGAAGAAGAAGTCGTAGTCCTGCCAGCAGGCGGCGAGGGTGTCGACCTGCTCGTCGAGGGTGTGGGGCGTGCCGACGAGCGTCATCCCCACGAGCCGGGCGAGCCCCTTGTACATCGGATAGACGGCGATCGCAGCGGCGCGGAGCCGGTAGAGCTCCTCGTAGCTGGGGAGCTTCGGCTTGGCCGCGAAGCCCCGCAGCACCATGCCGTTGGCCTTCGGCTCGTCGGCGAGGATCCGCCGGGCTTGGGCGACGAACTCGCTGGCCACCTCCGCCGTCCGCGCGGCGGCGGGGGTGTGGGCTTGAGGATCGAGGGGGACGACGCCGGTGGCCTGGGGATCGGTGTCGGCCACGGCACCGTCGAGCCCCTTGCCGCGGAAGACGACGACGAAGCGGTGCTCCTTGACCGGCTTCACGAACGTCTCGACACCGGCGATCTTCACCCCCTGGAGACGCTCGACCACCTTGAAGCTCTCCTCCGAGGGGATCCGTCCGGCCCGACGGTCGCTGATCAGACCGGCCGCATCGAGGGTGCAGAAGTTCCCCCGGGCGGCCACGTCGTCCGGGCCGAGTTCGAAGCCGATGCCGGTCGCCTCGAGGGCGCCACGGCCGATCCGGAACTCGAGCGGGTCGTAGCCGAACAGGCCGAGGTGTCCGGGGCCGGAGCCCGGGGTGATCCCGGGGAGCACCGGCACGCTCGAACCGCTCGTCCCGCGCCGGACGAGCCCGTCGAGATGGGGCGTGATGGCCGTCTCGAGCTCCGTCTTCCCCCCTGGATCGAGCGGCAACCCGCCGAGACCGTCGGCGACCACCAAGACAATCTTGGATGACGACTTCTCCGCCAGTTCACGCACCAATTCATGCTCGATCACGCTGCGGTCTCCTCGCGGGGCAGGGAAGGGGGGCCTCGTCATGAAGCCTCCTGGTGTTCGGGAGCCCCTGTTGTCGGGCGTGATGGCGGTCACTTCAAGGGCATTTCCAAGCCAGCGGCGAAACCGGACGGCAACGGCCGGCTCCACCACCGGCCTCCCCCACAGACCCGGTATTCTTCCGGTTACTCCGCCACCGCGCCCTTCCGCCTCTGCCCCTCGCCCGCCATGAGTGTCCTCCGTCCCCGGCCGCCGACTGATCCGATCGAGCACAATCCTCCCCCCGGGGTGCTGTCGGCCGGTGGCCGCACCGCTCCGCGCTGGCAGGCGTGGCTCGACCGGGCGGAGGAGGTCCGCGGCGCCGTGGCCTCCGCGTGCGGGACGGAGACCGAAGGGATGCTCGACGCCTACGGCACGACCCGGAGCCAGGCCCACCGGCGCGACAGCGCCCTGTTTGGGATCCTCGCTGCCGCCAAGCAGATCCGGGAGTCGGTCGATCGCGTCATCGTCATCGGCGACCGGGCCGATCGGGCCTTGGTCGACCTGCTCGTGAGCACCTGCTGCCACCCTCGCCACGACGATCTTCCCCGCCATGAGCGTGGCGGACGACCGCGGATCTGGACGCTCGGCCCCGACGACGATGACGACACCGTTCAGGGCATCCTCGACGCCCTCGGGCCACGGACCGGCGACAGGCTCCTCGACGCGTGGGGCGTGGTCCAGGCTGGGCCATGCCGCGAAGCCTTCACCCAGAACTGCATCGGGCTGTTCGCGGCGGCGCCCGATTCGACCGCGCGGCCAGGCGCGGGCCCGGCGCTGGTGGTGGCCGCGGCGGTCGATCCTCCGAGCGCCGTCTCCGTCCCGGCCGTGTCGGGCGACGCGCCGATCTGCCCGCCGTCAGCGCAGGAATGCGCCGGGGTGTTCGCCGCGGCCTCGCTCCTCCCGGCGGCGATCGCCGGCATCGATGTCGTCCGGCTCCTCGAAGGGGCCGCTGCCATGGCCCGGCGGTTCCGCGAAGCCCCCGCCGAAGTCAATCCGGTTGTCTCCTTGGCGCTCGTGGGGCGCTGGCTCGCCGCCGCCCCGAACACCCTCGGAGGGGCGCCGCGACGCCGCCTCCTCCCTCCGCCCCGGTGGCGGGGGCTCGTCGAGTGGCAGTCGGCCCGGTCGGCTCCGCCACATCCCCACGCCCCCCCGGCGGTGGTTGAGGCATGGTTCACCACCCCGATCCGCGTGGCGGCATGCCGCCGGGCCCCGTTTGCGACGATCTCCTCTGGCGGCCAGGCCGATCTTCCCCGCCGCCGGCCGAGTGCGACGACCTCCGCCGACCAGCTCCTTCTTCCGCGGTGCGACGAGCACACCCTCGGTCAGTTGCTCGAGGGGCTCCGCCTCGCCGCGGCGGTCGAGGCGTGCCTCGGCTGAAGTCCGGCGCCGCTGGCCGGCGCCTGGTGGTATCATCCCGCCACCCTCCGGAGCAGGACACGATGGCGATCACGCTGACTTGGATCGGACATGCCACCTGGCTCGTTGACACCGGCCACGGCGTCCTCCTCATCGACCCGTTCTTCGACGAATCCCCGACGGCCTGCATGAAGGGGGCGGAGGTCGCCTGCGATGCGATCCTCGTGACGCACGGCCACGCCGATCATGTCGGCGATCTCATCCCGATCGCGCGGCGGACCGGGGCCCCGGTCTACTGCAACTGGGAGATCGCCCAGTGGCTCGGGGGGCAGGGGATCGAGAATGTCCGGCCGATGAATCTCGGCGGGCGGACGACCGTCCCCGGCGGCACGGCGAAGATGGAATTGGCCCATCACTCCTCGAGCCTCCCGGATGGAAGCTACGGGGGGACGGCGGCCGGGTGGCTCCTCGATGTCGGTGGGGTGCGGGCGTACTTCGCCGGCGACACGGCCCTGTTCACCGACATGGAGCGGATCGGGAGGCGGGATGGCCAGGGGCGCGGCCTCGATGTTGCCGTCGTGCCGATCGGCGACCTGTTCACGATGGGCCCCGACGATGCCCTCGAGGCGATCAGGCTCCTTGCTCCGCAGGTCGCGCTGCCGACCCACTACGACACCTGGCCCCCGATCCGGCAGGACGCGGAGGCCTGGGCCCGGCGCGTCGGTGAGACCACCGGCACCGATGCCCGCGTGCTCCGCCCCGGCGAACGGATCCGCATCGACGTCGTCGCCGACCCCAAGGGGGTCTGAAGGATCGACTGGGCGACCCCTCTCCCGTTGACAAGCTGTCTTGACCGGCCGATCAGCGCGACGTGGCCAGCGGCCGCGGCGGAGTGACCCGAACCTCGATCGCGTCGCCCACGACGCGGACCTCGAAGACGTCGACCTTGAGCCGCGGATTGTCGCACCACGCCCCATCGCACAACCGGAATCGCCAGGCGTGCCAGGGGCAGGTGACCTCCCCGTCGCGGAGTGGCCCGCTGCCGAGCGAGGCCCCCATGTGGGGGCAAAGATCGTCGATCGCCTGGTAGGACGTACCATCGTAAAACACCGCCACGAGGCGTCCACCGACCTCGTAGGTGCGCCCTTCACCGGCAGGGATGTCGCCCACCCTGGCGACGGGCGTGAACGGAACTTCGGACATGCTTCGACCTTGCGACAGGAAGGAACACCGTGATGCACGCCCCGGCAACTCCCGCGGACGAGCCTACCCCCGATGATACCCCTGATCGGGGCGCGGAGGCCGTCGGGCCGATCCGGCTCCTCGTCCTCGACATCGACGGGACGGTGAGCAACAGCCGCCACGAGATCGAGGAGGCCACGGTCGCGGCCGTCGCCCGCGTTCGCGCAGCCGGCATCGCCGTGCTCCTGGCCACCGGTCGGCGCTACCGCGATGCTCTCCCGGTGGCGGCCCGGCTGGGGGTCGAGGGAGCGCTGGTGACTGCGTCGGGGGCGCTGGTGAAGCGGACGGGCGATCACGCCACGCTCTTCCGGGCGACGTTCGATCCGGGGGCGTTGGCCGCGGTGCTCACGCGGATCGAGGCCCGCGGGCTCGAGCCGATCCTCTCCACCGACAGCTACGCCGAGGGCTTCGACTTCCACTGCCGGCGCCTCCCCGGCCCGGCGGAATCGGAGCCACCACGGGGCGTCGCCGAATACCTCGCCCGCAATCGTCACCTCGCCCGCATCGATCCCGCTCTCCACCAGCGGCCGCCAGCGGGGGTGTTCGCCGGGTTCACGATGGGGGATCGCGACACGATGCTCGACCTCGAGGCTGAGCTTAGCGCGGCCTGCCCGGGGCTGCTGTCGCTCCATGTCATCCGCAGTCCGCGGTACCGCGACTGGATGTGCGAGATCGCCCCGGCGGCGGTCACGAAGTGGAGCGGGGTGGCGGCGATCGCCGCGGCAGCCGGCATCCCCGCCTCCCAGATCTGCGCCGTCGGCGACGACGTCAACGACCTGCCGATGATCCGGGCCGCCGGCCTGGGGATCGCGATGGGGAACGCCAGGCCGGAAGTCCAGGCCGCCGCCGATCTCATCGTCTCGAGCCACGACGAGGGGGGGATCGTCGACGTGGCCGCACGGCTCCTCGACAGGCCCTGACGGCGTCCGCGGAGCCGCGCGCCAGTGCCCCCTGCCACCGCGCCGGCAGGGGGGGGTGGCCTAGGCAAGCGGCGTGGGTGGGGGGGTGGCGCGTGCCGTGCTGCAGCCGGGCTGCGGTTGTCCCCGGCGGCGGCGGTCCCTACAACCCGACGTTTTCCCGACATCCCGGCATCCTCTTCCCACACCCCGCCCCCGGTCTCCGATGGAACCGAAAATCCACCGCCCGCAGGCGCAGTGCAGCCGCACCGGCCAGCCCTTCCAGCCGGGGGATGCCATCATCTCGACCCTCGTGCGCTCCCCCGAGGGACTCGTGCGCACCGACACCCTCGCCACGGCGTGGACCGGCGCAGCGGAGAAGTCGGTGGCGCGGTGGCGATCGACCTACCCCAAATCCGACGCGACCGGCGCTGTGCTCGCGCCGAACGACGTCCTCCTCGACATCATCGAGCAACTCCAGGGGCAGGAGCCCGAGGCCCCGCTGCGGTATCTCCTCGCCCTCCAGCTCGTCCGTCGCCGCGTCCTCCGTTTCGTCGATCAGCCCACCCACGCGTCCGCCACCTCCGAAGGGCCTTCCCCAACCGAGTCCGAGCCGCTCCGGCTGGCGTGCCGGAAGCGCGACTGCGAATACCTCGTGAAGGTCGCCCCGCCGGAGCCTGCCACCGCCGCCGCCGTCGAAGCCAGGCTCGCGGCGCTCCTCTGGTCGGGAGACGCCGCATGAGCCCCTCCCGTCGACAATCGACCACGGCGCCGCGGCGGGCCGGATCGCGGGGCTGCCTGTTGGCCCTCGTTGTCGTCGCGCTCGCCTCCACCGGCGCGACCTGCCCGAACGCCCTCCGCGGGTATCAGGTCGGGGTCATGCCGCTGCCGCGGGCCCTGCCGGAGCAGCCGACCCTCGAGCAAGTGATCGGCACGGTCCACGACAACACGCGCCGCGTCCGCAGCCTGATGGCCCCCCAGGCGGTTCTCTCGGTCCCCGGAGTCCCGCGGCTCTCGGCGCAGGTGGCCTGCGAGCCGCCGCGGCGATTCCGGCTCCGTGCCCAGACGGCGATCACGGGCGGGGAGCTCGATATCGGCAGCAATGACGAGCTGTTCTGGCTGTGGATCCGCCGCCACGAACCCCCCGTGACGCTCTACTGCCGCCATGACGACTACGCCAAATCGGCCGCCCGCAAGCTGATCCCGCTCCGCGCCGACTGGATGCCAGAACTGCTCGGTCTGGTCACCTTCCGGCCCGAGGACCAGCACGAAGGTCCCGTGCCCTTGGCCGACGGACGAATCGAAATCCGCACCACGATGGCGGGGCCGGACGGGGCGATGCGCAAGTCGACCATCCTCGACGGCACCACCGGACTCGTGCTCGAGCAGCACCTCTTCACACCGACCGGCGAACGGCTGGCGAGCGTGCGGACCTCGAGGCACCGCGTCGATCCCCCCAGCGGCGCCGCGCTCCCCCGGCTCGTCGAGGTCTCCTGGCCGGCGTCGGGCGTGGAGTTCCAGCTCGAACTGACGTCGATCACCACGAACATGGCCCCCGCCGATCCGGGGCAGCTCTGGCAGATGCCCTCCTACGAGGGCTTCCAGCCGATCGATCTGGCCGACCCGGCGGTGGTGATCAGTGGTCCGGCCGCCGGTGCAACCGCGCCGGCGCCGCCAGTCGCGCCGGCGCCTCTCCTGCCGCCAGCGCCCTCTCCGCCGGCGGGCCTCTCTTCGCCCCCCCGGCCCTTCGCCGGCTGATGGCGGCCGAGCGGTTCAGCCGGCCGCCCGAGGGCCGAGCGCTGTGGCCGGGGGTGGGGCCGGAGGTGGGGCCGCGGGCTGCCCGGGGGGGAGCGGATGCCCCGCCTCGCGCATCTTCTGACGGGCCCGCGACAGCGCCGGCCCAATCGATCCCAGCGGGAGCCCCGTCAACCGGCTGATTTCACCGTAGCTGCGGGCCTCGAGATGGTGGAGGCGGATGAGCCGCGCCTCGTCGGCTTCCAGGCACCCCATCAGCCCCTCGATCTCCTCACGATCGGCGCGGCGATGCTCGGCATGCCGGTCGGCGGCCGGCTCGCCGGTTTTCGGGAACTCGACCCGGACGACGTTTGCATCGGCGTGGGAGAGCATCCGCACCGCCGTCCGTCGGGCGATGACGGCAAGGTAGGTGGCAAGGCTCGAACGGCCGGCGAAACCGCGGAGCACCGCCGCGTTCTCTTTCAGGACCTCGACGAGGATCTCGGCGATCACGTCGTCCCGGTCGGCCGCGGAGAGTGCCAGTCGGCGCTGGCTGCAGGTGCGGTCGACGACATGATGAAAAAGCCCCGCGAACCGCTCGACGAAGCGATCCCAGGCGTGCGGGGCCCCCCGCAGGCAGTCCTCCACAAGCGCAGCATCGTCGGGGCTCCCCGGCCCGCTGGTCGCTCGGTTGGCACCCTGCCCGCTCACGGTGACGCCTCCAGGCGGCCTGCCTGCCCCGGCCCGACCCCGCCTCCGATCATACGGCGGCCGTTTCCGCCCTCCAATCGCAGTCCGTCACGACTCACGGAACAGCCCGGAAAAAGCCGATTCGTTTCGTTGACAGGGTTTGGGGTTCGACCTACCATTCCGCGCAGTCGCCCTGCCTTCCCACCGCACTTCCATCTCCTGGAGATGACTCGATCATGACCCACGTCGTCGCCGAGCCCTGTTTCGCCTGCAAGTACACCGACTGCGTCGTGGTGTGCCCCGTCGAGTGCTTCTACGAGGGGGACAAGATGATCTACATCCACCCCGACGAGTGCATCGACTGCGAGGCTTGCGTGCCCGAGTGCCCAGTCGAGGCGATTTTCCACGAGGACAACCTCCCGGCCGACTGGAAGGATTTCAAGGAACTGAATGCCGAGATGGCATCGCAGTGCCCCGTGATCACGGAAAAGAAAGATCCGCTGTGCTGAGTGCGGACCATCCGGTCCGCAGGCTGTGTTCGCGCGGACCATTCGGTCCGCAGGGGGCGGGGCGGCGGCTGACGCCGCACCCCCCCGCAGGCCGCGAGAAATAGGCGAGGCCTACAAGCGGCCGCCAGCGAGCACCCGCGCCTCACCCGAGCACCCGCGCCTCACCGCAGGTCGACCGTCCAATAGGCACTGTCGACGAAGCTCCGCCAACTCTCGTACTTCGGATTGCCGAGCTTGATCGAGAGGAGGGGGCTGCGGCGCGGCTTCACCGGCTGGCGGATCAGTTGCATCCGCGCCTCGTGGGGCGTCCGCCCCCCCTTCCGCACATTGCAGGCCACGCACGCGCAGACGATGTTCTCCCAACTGGTGATCCCGCCACGGCTCCGCGGAACGACATGATCGAGCGACAGTTCGCTGGTGGGAAAGCTCCGGCCACAGTACTGGCACTGGTTGCCATCGCGGGCGAAGACGTTGCGGCGGTTGAACCGCAAGCCCTGGCGCGGACCGCGGTCACAATCGGTGAGGCGGATCACCCGCGGCGCTTGGAGGTCGAAACCGACCCCCCGCACCCAATCCTCGTCCGCTTTCTTGAAGGCCGAGCGGAGTTGCGACAACTCCCGCCACGACTCGAGCGAATGGGCTGCAAACCGCCCCTCCTCGACATGGACCACCTCGGCGAGTTGCCGGAAGAGGAGCGTGATCGCCCGGCGAACGTTCGTGACATGGACAGCCACGAACGAACGGTTGAGCACGAGGACGCTCAAGGACAGCGACGACGAAGTCAGCGCGGACGCCCCGAAGGAGGCACCCGAGACCGGCTGCGCGGTGTTCGCCATCCCGTACATCGGAATCCTGACGGATCGTGGGAAGATTGCGAGACCTCGAAAGTCTAGCAGGGCGGAAAAAAAGTGTCGCATCGCCCGCCAGCGGCGGGCCGCACCGGCCCCGGGTGAACCGCCGTCGGCGGGCTGCAAGTCCCTTGCCTTCGAGGGAGATTGCGGGCAGACTCTTCTCTACGGCCGCCGGGCGCCACCGGAAGACTGCTCACCCCGAGAACGCACGATGCTCCACTACTCCTGCGACGCCTGCAAACGCCCCATCCACCCCCAAAACGACGTCCGGCACGTCGTGAAGATCGAGGTGTTTCCGGCCGTCGAGGATCTCCCGTCTTCTCCCACGGGCTTGACCGATGAGGCCGATCACCTCGACGCGATGCACGAGATCCTCGAGCGCATGGGGGACGACGATCTCCCCTTCGACGACGGCACGCGGTCGTTGCGCTTCGACCTCTGCGATGCCTGCCGGCAGCGGTTCGTGAAGAACCCCCTCGGATTCAAGACGGGCAAGCATTTCGACTTCAGCAACAACTAACCCTTCCCCCCCGCGTCGACGCCCCTCACCCCCGCGCCCCGGTCGGTGTCGCCGATCCCCCTGGCGCCGCTCCTCAAGGCCCCGCGACGGAGCCGGCGGAGATCCCGGGCAGACTCCCCGCCGGTGCCAAGCGCCGCAGCCAACACCGAATTCGTTTCAAGATTTTTGTTTTTCCCCCGCCCCGTCCCCACTTCGGAGTCGATCCCCTCCATGGCCTCCAGCACCCTGTCGATCGCAGCGATCCCCGGAGACGGCACCGGCCCTGAAGTCACCGCCGAGGCGATCAAGGTGCTCGCCGCCGTGGCTGCGCAGGAAGGGGTCTCGTACGACATCGAGATGCTCGACTGGGGTGGGGATCGCTACCTCCGAACCGGCGAAATCATCCCCGACGGGGGCCTCGATCTCCTCCGCGGTAAGGACGCGATTTTCCTCGGCGCCATCGGACACCCGGGCGTCAGCCCCGGCATCCTCGAGAAAGGGCTCCTCCTCGAGCTCCGTTTCAAGCTCGACCAGTACATCAATCTCCGACCGGTAAAGCTTCTCCCCGGCGTGGAAACGCCGCTGGCGGGGCGCGGGCCGGCGGACATCGACTTCGTTGTCGTCCGCGAGAACACGGAGGATCTCTACTGCGGTGTCGGTGGGTATCTGAAGAAAGGCACGCCCGACGAGGTGGCGACGCAGTCGGCCGTCTACACGCGGAAGGGCTGCGAGCGCTGCATCCGCTGGGCCTTTGACTACACCCGCCAGCGCAACAGCCCCAAGAAGACCCTCACGCTCGTCGCCAAGACGAACGTCCTCACCTACGGCCACGACCTGTGGTGGCGGACGTTCCAGGAGGTGGCAAAGGACTACCCCGACGTGAAAACCGACTACAACCACGTCGACGCCTGCTGCATGTGGATGGTGAAGAACCCCGACGCCTACGACGTGATCGTCACCACGAACATGTT
>CALQRA010000147.1 GCA_943332855.1 Candidatus Kuenenia stuttgartensis | reverse complement strand
GATCCGGTCGTCCGGGCCGCGATCGCGCACTTCTGGTTTGTCACGATCCATCCCTTCGAGGATGGCAACGGCCGCCTGGCCCGTGCCCTTGCCGACCTCATGCTGGCCCGTGCCGACGGCTGCCCGGAACGCTTCTCCAGCATGTCGACTCAGATCGAAGCCGAGCGGAAGGACTACTACCGGATCCTCGAGCGCACGCAGCGTGGCGACCTCGACATCACCCCGTGGATGCTCTGGTTTCTCGGCTGTCTCAATCGCGCTCTCGTGAACGCCGGCACGCTCGTCGAGTCGGTGCTTCACAAAGCGACGCAGTGGCAGGCAATCAGCGCTGGCAGCCCGGTCAACGACCGGCAGCGTCTCGTCATCAACCGGCTGCTCGACGGCTTTCAAGGGGGAATGACGACGTCGAAATACGCCCGGATCGCCAAGTGCTCGTCCGACACAGCTCTCCGCGACATCCAGGATCTCGAGGCCCGAAGCATCCTCGTGAAGAACCCGGGCCGCGGCCGGAGCACGAGCTACGCTTTGGCCGATTCCCGCTGACGCCCGTCGCGCGTCAGGGCTACTGGGCGGTGCCGTAGTGATCGGCGAGGTATTTGATGATCGCGTCCGGCCCGGAGACGAACGCTCTGCCATGGGCCACCGGCACACCGGCCGGCGTCTCTCCGGCGGGGAGCACGAGCACCGGGCACGACTGGTTTTCCTCGCCGACCATCGCGATGACCTCCGGCCGCGGGCGCGGGACGTCGACCTGGCGGATGTCCAACTTCGCCGCCACCTCGGGGTAATACCAGAGGATCCCGGTCACGGCGGTGCACTCGGGGCAGTAGGAGCCGCCGGGGCCATGCTTGGGATCGGGGAAACCGGCGCGGAGGAGGAAGAGGATCGGCTTGTCGGCCATGGGGGGCGGTTCCGGTGGGAGTGAAGGGAGCCTCGGTCGCGGCGTCAGCAGTTTAGCCGGATCGGGTTATTTGGGGCATGGTGGATCATGTCGCATCATGTCCGATCATGGCGCGTCGTCCCCCTCGAGCGGAATCTCCGTCGATGCGACGTCGACCAGGGGGGCGAGCTCGAAGACGTTGCGGTAGCCGTAGGCCACGAGCGTCGCAAAGGAGTGGTGATTGAGCGCTGCCCTCGCCACCTTCTCCGGGAAGGCCGCCGGGGCCGCGGCGAAGTTGTTGTTGCAATAGATGAGCACACGGGTGTCGGGAGACGGGATCAGCCGGGCCAGTTCCCCGGCGGTGATGTCGGGGAAGGGGAGGTTGACGGCGCCACGGACATGGAGCCGGGCGAACGACTCCCGGCTGCGGCAGTCGAGGATCACACTCTCCGGCGTGGCTAGGCCCAGGAATGCCGCTTCGCCGACCCGCCGCTCGGCCCGGACTCGATCGGCCTCGGCGACGCTGTCGCGGAAGCCGGCGGTGTCGACGAGCGGATTGGCGATCGGCGCCGGCGGCCCGGCACCAGGGCCCTGCGTGAACGGGTCGAGTGCAGCCGGGGGCATCGGCAGCGGAGGCAGGGGTGCGGCTGGCGCGCTTGAGGGCACCGGCGTCGGCGGACCGCTGGGGAGGTACGGCGCGGATCCCGGCGGCGCCAGGTGCGGCTGCGTCCAGGGGGTCGTGGGAGGCCCTGGCTGATGATGAGGCGGCGGCCGGGGGATGACGCGCCAGGCGAGCGCACTTCCCTCGCGCGTGAGGTAGCTCACTTCGCCGGTGGCGCTGTCGAAGAGGAGCGTGAGGGGGCCGAGGCTCGTCGGCGCGCCGTCGCCGTTGAGGACCGAGACTTCCCGGTCGACGAGCGTGTAGCGGCCGGGCTGCTGGGGCCCCGGGCCGGGGGGCATCATCGGCTGGGGGGCGCGAACGGGGGGCGTCGGTTGCCAGGCGGGGGGCACCGGGAGTCCCATCGGCGGGGTCGTGAGAGGAAGCGATGGCTGCGGTGGCTGCAACGACGGCGCCGGTATTGTCGGGGGCGGTGGAGGGCCCAGCGGGTCCGTCGGCAAGACGTCGGGGAGCGATGCAGCGGGGTTGGGGGGCAGGGGAGCGCGGTCGCGTGGACTTTGGTCGGCTGGTGCCGTCGGGGCTCGCCGCTCGTCCCCTTTGGCCGGTGCGGGCCGACGCGATTGAACGGGCGTCCGGTCGGTCTCCTGCGCCACCGTGCCGGCGAACGGCGCGAGCAGCGTGGCCAGGACGAACATGAAAGGGATCGGATGTCGCATCGGGTCGGGCTCCTGGGAATCGTTTCGCGACCGCGGCCGCTGGCCTGGGATTGCCAGCGCGGGCTCAAAACAGTTCGCTGATCACCTCGCCCCGGTCGATCGCCGGAACCGGTCGGCCGGAGTGGTCGAGGAAGTGGGTCGTCGGGTCGATGCCGAGGACGTGATAGATCGTGGCGTGGAGGTCGAAGGGGGTGATGGGGCGGTCCTTGACGCGCTCGCCGCGGGCATCGGTGCTCCCTATGATCCGGCCCCCCTTGATGCCGCCGCCGGCGACGAGGGCGAACATCGCGTTGCCCCAGTGGTCGCGGCCGGGCGTCCCCATCGAGCGCGGTGCGCCGCCGTTGCCGCCGTCGTTCATCCGCGGCGTCCGGCTGAACTCGCCACAGAGGATGACCATCGTCGTCTCGAGGAGGCCGGTCCGGTCGAGGTCGCTCAGCAGCGCCGCCACGGCGGTGTCGATCTCCGGCATCCGGCTCGTGAGCCCCTTCTCGAGATCCCAGTGGTGGTCCCAGCCGCCGGAGTGGACCGTGACGAACGTGCTCCCCGCCTCCACGAGGCGCCGGGCCAGGAGCGTGCTCTGGCCGAAGTTCGTCCGGCCGTAGAGCTCGCGCGTCGGCTCGTCTTCTGCGGCGACGTCGAAGGCGCGGCGGGCGGCTTCACTCGTCACAAGCGAGTAGGCATCGCGCTGGAAGGAATCCATCGAATCGAGGATGCCACTGGCATCGACGTCGCGACGGAGCCGATCCAGCCCGGAGCGGAGAGCGTGCCGGGCCCCGAGACGACCGAGGGAAACGCCGTCGGTGAGATGGAGATCGCGGACCCGGAAGTCGCGCGCGCTCGGATCCCCTTCGACCTCGAAGGGATTGGTCCGCGCGCCCAGATAACTGCCGCCGAAATACCCGGGGCGGAGGCCGACGCTCGAGGCGTGGGGGACGGCGATGTATGGAGGGATGCCCGGCTTCCGCGGGCCGCACAAGGCGCCGGCGATGGCGCCGACGCCGGGATTCTTGCCGGCGGTGTTCGAGCCGTTGGGCCCGCCGCGGCCGGTGAGGACATAGTGCGCGGCAGTGAAGTGGTCGCCGTTGTCGTGGTGGAGCGAGCGGAGGATCGAGAACTTGTCGGCCACGGCGGCCTGCTTGGGGAGGAGCTCACCGATCTCCATGCCGGGGACGTTCGTCCGGATCGGCCGCCAGATGCCGCGGTATTCGGCTGGTGCATCGGGCTTGAGATCGTAGAGATCCATGTGGCTCGGACCACCGTCGAGCCAGAGGAGGATCACCGCTGTGTCCTTCGCCGGTCGGCCGGCGGCAGCCGCCGCCGCTTTGCTAGCGAGGATCGCCGGCAGCCCGACCGACCCCATCCCCGCCATGCCGACGCGGAGGAAATCGCGGCGCGAGCCCCCTCGACATCCGCCCCACGACTGACCGGTCTCAACGCGCAACATCGTGGCGCTCCTCGGAAATTGAACAGTGAACCCCCGGGCAGCCAACGCCGCGACGCATGCAGCGGCAGATCTCCCTTTCGTCCATTCTATCGACGGGGTATCGGCACCAGCAATTCCGCCCGTCGATCCTGCCCGCCGACGTTGGCTGCCAAGTTCGGGCCCTTTTTATCGGGGGGCGTCCACGCCAAAGCTGATCGACGGGAAGCGAGCTTCCACGATCGCCTGCTACAGCGAGCTCCCGCCGCCAGGGAGCCGGCGGCGGAGGAAGTGCATTCGTTGTTCGAGCGGCATGGCGAGCCGGCGACGGATGAGATCGTCGAGCTGCCGGTCGCTCTCGCGGGCGAGGGCTGCCAGGGCCTGACGCCGGTTTGCGGATATCTTTTTTTGGGGAGCAGGCATGTCAGGATCCGCGCCGACGGGGTGAGAAACGTTTCTTGGGAGCGGGTGGCGTGCCCGCAGCCCCTCGAACGACCGGACGCCGTGGATCGCCGGCATGAAGTCTGCCTGCAGGCCGGTGGCATCGTCGACCATCCGATAGAGATTCGAGACGGGATAGTAGGGGCGGAGGATCACTGCCCCGAGTGCCGCGGCCACCGCTTTGAGCTTGCGGAGATTCGTGGGGGTGGCCCGGAACATGAAGTCGAAGTCGAGCGTCGTCACCGGTGCCCCGTGGATCGCCGCGGCGGCATTGCCGATCAGGACAGTCTCGAGCCTGGCGGCATCGAAGGCTTGCAATAGACGGACAAGGAGGGGGGCGGCATCCATCCCCCGATCATACCGGGCTGAAATGGCGGCCGGGAGCCGCCGTCGCCGTTCCATGCAGGGCGGTCAGGTGCCGGGGGCTTACGGGCATGCGGGGCCGCTTCCCGGAATCGATGGCCCCCGGCCAGCAGCCATAGCCGCTCGGAGCGGGCGGGGAGTAGGCTCACCTCCGGAGGCAGTGGGGCATGGAACACCAGATCATCGGCAATCCCGACCGGGGGAATGTCAGCTTCACGCTCGCCGCCGGCGAATCGGTCGTCGTCGAGGCTGGCTCGATGAGCTTCATGACCGCTGGTATGGAGGTGAAGCCGCGGCTCATCGGCGGCCTGCTCACGGCGGTCAAACGGAAGCTTCTCGGCGGTGAATCGCTGTTCTTGAGCGAGTATTCAACCGCCACCGCCGGGGCGATCGCGATCGCCCCCGCCTTCCCCGGCACGGTCCTCTGCAAGGAGTTGCGCGGAGCAGGGGACGCCTTGCTCCTTGCGGCCGGCTCGTTTCTCGCCTGCGGCCCGGGCGTTAGCCTCGCGACCGAATATGGTGGCGGCCGGTCGTGGTTTTCAGGCACCGGCCCGTTCATCCTCCGCGCCACTGGCTCAGGCCCTGTGTTCTTCAACACCTACGGTGCGGTTGTCGAACGCGACGTGAAAGGCTCGCTCACGGTCGACACCGGCCACCTCGTCGCCTGGGAGCCGACCCTCGACTACCGGATCCGCGGCATGGGGAGCATCAAGAAAACGCTCTTCTCCGGCGAAGGGCTCGTGATGGCGTTCACCGGCTCGGGGCGGATCTTCCTTCAGACCAGGCAGCTGGGGGGCTTCGTCCGTTGGCTCTCCCCCTTCTGCCACGGCTAACGAGAACACAGCCCATGCACATCGATCTTTCAGGAGGAGGGCTGTTCTCGCGGGCGCTTGTCCATCTCGAGCCCGGAGAGAGGTTTGTCTCCGATGCCGGGGCGATGATCCGCGCGTCGTCGAACATCGACATCGACGTCACGACCGGCAGCCGTGGTAAGGGGGGGATCCTCGGCGGGATCGGCCGGCTGCTGACGGGCGACACGTTTTTCCTTTCCACCTACGAGGTCACCGACGGTCGGCCGGGCGAAGTGGGCCTCGCGCCGACGCACATGGGAGAAGTTCGTGAGGTGAATGTCTCCCCTGACGAAGCCTGGCTGTGCGCGGGGGGAAGCTTTCTCGGCGCCGCAAGCACGCTCACCCTCGACACGCGCTTTCAGGGGCTGCGGGGGCTGCTCGGGGGTGAATCGCTCTCGCTCCTCCGCGTCAGTGGCTCCGGAACGCTCCTCGTCTCGGCGCTCGGGATGCTTACCGGGATGAACGTCGACGGTGAACTGATCGTCGACACCGGCCATGTCGTCGCCTTTACCGAAGGGCTCTCCTACAAGATCGATAAGGTCGGCGGCGGCTGGATCAACACCTGGCTCTCTGGCGAGGGATTCGTGATGCGTTTCTCTGGAAAGGGGCGGATCATTCTTCAGTCGCACAACCCCACCCGCTTCGGCCAGATGCTCGGGCCCCTCCTTCCGGAGCGCCAGGCATGAACCACGAGATTCTCTGCGGACCGAGCTTCAGCATCCTCGAGGTGACCCTCGCGGCGGGGGAGCGGATCGTCTCCGAAGCGGGAGCGATGGCTTGGATGGATGGCAACGTAAAGTCGGAGACGACGACCCGCGGCGGCGTCCTCGCCGGGCTGAAGCGGGCGGTGTTCTCCGGGGAGACGTTTTTCCAAAACACCTACGAGGCCGACGGTGGCCCGGCCCGGATCGCCTTTGCGCCGGGCGTCTCCGGCGAGATCGTCCCCTGGCCGCTCCAGGGGGAGGATCTCCTTCTCCAGCGCGGTGCCTATCTGGCGTCGACCGAGGGGATCCGCTGCGAGAGCAAGTCGGAAGGGCTGAAAGGTCTCTTTGCCCAAGGGCTGTTTGTGCTCCGTGCCACCGGCACCGGGACGATGTTCTTCAGTGGCTATGGGGCGATCGACACGATCGATCTCGACGGCGGCAGCACCTACACGATCGACAACGGCTACGTCGTCGCCTGGGAGCCGAGCCTTACCTACCGGCTCACGAAGGCCCGCAAGATCCGCAGCTTCCTGTTTTCCGACCAGCTCCTCCTCTCCTTCTCCGGCCGGGGGCGGGTGTGGATCAATTCCCGCAGCCCGCAGTCGCTGGCCAGCTGGGTCCACCCGTTCCGCCGGGTGAAGTCGAAGGATTCCGGCGGCGGCATCCAGCTCGGGCCAGTGGCCCTCGGCGGGGAGTGAAGGGCGGGGCGGGGGCCTTGCGGGCGACGCAATGAGCCCGATCCCACGCCCCACTGCATGGTGATGCCCAGGTCTCGTCGTGGTGATGACGAACGTTGAAGCTGAGCCGCGAGCGGCGGCCTGCCGACGCGAGTCGGCTCGAGCGACGGTTAGGCGGCACTTCTCGCCGAGGCATTGCTTTGCGAAATGGGCTCACAACACGTTCATCCAGCCGGCCTTCTCCAAATGCTCAATGTATTGATCGAGATCATCCATCGAGAAATCCATAACGGCTAAGTAGCCACCCTTGCTATGCGGCTCAATAGACTTCACCGCCTTCACGCCGGGGCACTTTGCAAGCACCTCCCGCAAACTGCTGACTTCCTCTGCGGCCTCGCCGAAGGGTTCAACCCTGCGCATCAATCGTGGTCCGAAGTGCATTGAGTGCCGCCTAACTTGTACTTATTCGGTCTGTACATCCAGCCGACTCGGCGTGTTAGCACGCCGAAGAGCCTGTGGCCAATTCAGAGCCAAGCTCTCTTCGGGCTTCGGCTTCGATCAGGCTGCCGATGACCAAAGGAGGGTGCTTCAAACGGCTCTCTTCTTCAGCCTATCACGCCCCCTTCGCGATAGGGTCACAGCTCTTGGCCGGGGCGGAACGGGCCGCCGGAGACGGCGATCTTCACTCGCATCCCGTCGCCGCGGGTGATCTTGTGCCAGTTCCCCCACCCGGCGTCGATCGGGCCGGCGGTGGACGGTACCCTCAGACGAGGTCGGGCCGCTGTCGTCGTGACGGGTTCACGGGCAGCGTCTTCAGGTGCCATCGCCGGAAGTCGAATCCCTCGGGCCGCTGATGGGCAGCATCCGGACCCGCATTCGTTGCGGCTCGATGACCACGATTGTGCCCCGTTCAAGCATCGTCGCGATCTCGTCCAGGTTCGCCAGCAAGAGTTGCGTTTGTAGGTCGGGCTTTTTGGGCGTTGCACCGCGAAACAGGATGACCGATGGCAGCCGTGCCTCGCGCAGCGCTAGCAGCGTGCCGAAATCAGTATCGGCCGACACGATCACCCTGTGCTCGCGGAACGCGTATTCGAAGATCAGCGCGTCTTCCGCGGCTGCCAAGCCATGGTCCCTGACATGCGTTGCATCGTGACCAGACTGACGCAATCCCTCTGCAACGACAGGCGAAAGCGCGTTGTCGATCAGAAACCTCATGACGCATGGCGGAGGGGAAGTTCCCGCTCACGCACGGCCTCCGCTGCGTAAAGCAGCGACGCATGGACATCCTCGGCTTCAAGGTCGGGGAAGCTCCGGAGGATCTCGTCGGGTGTCATCCCCTCCGCCACCATCGCGACAACGGTGGCAACGGGAATACGAAGCCCACGAATGCACGGCACGCCGTTCATCTGCTTCGGGTCGACCGTAATTCGGTTCATGATGGAGCGTGCTTTCGAGACTCGGACAAAAAGGGTTCCGGCACTCTCATCTTACCGTGGGATTTCACCTCTTCAGTGAGGGCCGCCCCGAAGCACTCACCCCGCCGCGGCGTCGAGCGCGGCCTGGGCGGCGAGGAGCTTTTGGTAGCGGGCGTGGACGGCCTCGAGCGTCTTCACGGCCGCTGGCTGCGGGAGGAAGCGGGTTGGAGTGCCTGAGTGATGGGCGGTGAGGAAGGTCGCCCAGTCGCGCCTGTCGCCGGCGAGGACGGCGGCCCGGTAGGCGGCCATCAGCGCCGCCCCCCAGGCGCTCCCTTCGGCGGCGCCCGCGAGGATCGTTACCGGCGTGTCGAAGGCGTCGGCGAGGATCTGGCCGAGGGCCGGCGTCTTCGTCAGCCCGCCGGAGAGAATGATCTCCGTCCGCGGATAGCCCTGCGCGGCGAGGAGGTCGCTGCCGTGGCGGAGGTTGAAGATCGTCGCCAAGAGCATCGCCCGGGCGACGTTCCCCGGCGTGGCATTGCGCTCGTTGAGACCCATGACGAGCGCCGTGCCGCCGCGCTGCACGCCGACGCCCGGCTCATCGTCGATGAAGGGGAGGGCGAGCAAGCCGCCGCAGTCGTCCGGCGCGGCGAGCAGGAGCGGCATGAGGGTCTCAAAAGCCTTGCCGCCGGAGCCGGCGCCGGCGAGGCCGAACATCCCCACGACCGTGTTCATCGGCGTCGTGCCGTTGCGGATCCAGACCATGTTGATCGGCTTGCCGTCGGGAGCGCAGAAGTGATCGACCGCGCGCGAGATCCCCTGGAAGGCCCGATCGCCGACCGAGTTGGCAACGACACTCGTGCCGAAGCTCATCGATACCTGCCCCGCGGCGCCGATGAGCGATCCGGCGAGCGCCGCCGGCTGATCCCCTTCGGCCGGCGCAAGGGGCGTGCCGACAGGGAGCCCGAGGAGATAGGCGCCATGGGCATCGAGTGAGCCGCCATCCTCGCCCGCTTTGGCCACCTTCGGGAGGAGAGCGGCAAGCTTTGGAAACGGGCCGCCGGGCTGGGCGGCGACGAGGCCGTCGTACTCGGCGAGGAGTTTGTGATCGTAATCAAGCGTGGCCTGATCGATCGGGAACATCCCGGCGGCATCGCCGATCCCCAGGCGCCATTGGCCCGTCAGCCGGAAGGCGATCCAGCCGGCGGGGGTGGTGATGTGGGCGGTGCGGCGGGCGCGATCGGGTTGGTGGCGGACCGTCCAGAGAAAACGGGCGGAGGTGATCCGCTTCGGCATCTTCACCCCAAGAAGGTTCGTGAGTTCGGCCGCCTCGGCCTCGTTGCGGCCATCGCACCACAGCCGCGCTGGCGCAAGCGCCGCTCCTTCTCGATCGGCGAGCACCTCGCCATGCATCTGACCGGAGATGCCGATCGCCGCCACGGCCGGCTCGATTCCCTTGGCGGCGAGGTTTTTCCGTAACCCTGCCATCGCCACCCCCAGAGCCCGCTCCCAGTCGGCGGGCGACTGCTCGTAGCACTCGGGCCCCAGGCCGCGCAGCATCTCGTAGCCCGCTTCGCCGGTTCCGAGGATCTTCAAGTCGCCGTCGGTAAAGATCACCGATAGCCCCTGGGTGCCGGCGTCGATGCCGAGGAATCCGCGGGGCGATGGCGTGGAGGTGAGGCTTGTCATGGGTGCTTCCAGCAAGTTTGGGCGACAGGTTCGATGGGGCGTTCCGGGGGGCCGCAACGACCGCAGGCGGTCATCCCAACCCCCGACGCCGACGCCGCCCCCCCCCCGGCAGGGAGCCGAACGGGGATGTGGGGCAAACGGGGGGGATGGCAGGATAATACCCCGAGCCCATGAACGGGGGGCAGCCGACCGACCCGCGTCTATTGCGGCGGTCCGGCCGACCCCCTACGCTCAACGTATAGAGGGGGATCGAGCCCCCAGTCTCTTTCCCTCGCTGAGGCCCGCCATGGCACCCTCCCGTCGACTTCCCTCCAAGCCGATGTCGCGCCGGGGGCGAGCCGGCCGTTCACCGCGGGGATCGGGAACGGGGCTGCTTGCGATGTTTGAAGCGCTCGAGGCACGCCTCCCGATGGCGGCCGACATCGGCACCGCCCTGTGGCGGATAACCGGCGACCGAGTGAAGGGGCAGTTCGACGACACGATCGTCGTCGACCGCGACCCGGGCAATGCCGCGCTCCTGCGGGCCACCGTCAACGGCACTGTTGTCAGCACGCGACGCGAGGCGGCGGTGCGCGTGATCCATGTCTTCGGGGGCCGCGGCGACGACACGATCACGATCGACATCCCCGGCAACACGAAGATCCGCACCTGGCTCGTGGGGGGCGCGGGGAACGACACGATCCAGGGGGGGAACGCGGCCGACCATATTCAGGGTGGACCGGGGAACGACACGATCAACGGCGGCAGTGGTGACGATGGGATCGAGGGGGGGGGCGGCGACGACGCGATCGTCGGCGGCACCGGCAACGACGCGCTCCGTGGCGACGACGGCCGCGACACGCTCCGCGGCGGCGCCGGGAAGAACTCGCTCGTCGGTGGCCCCGGCATCGACCAGTTCTTTGGCGTGCAGGGGGTCGATCAGGTGCGGCTCGCTGCCGGCGAGAAGCTGATCGGCAACGAGAGCACCAATCCGCTCCACGCTTTGACAAGCGCCGATCAACTCAAGAGCTGGTATCTCGACACGGCCATGAAGCAGTGGGGCGCGCAGCTCGGGCAGACGGTGCCGTGGTGGCCGATCGCCTACACCGTCCGTGACGGGGATGTCGCGGTGCTGGCTCCGTCTTCAGGTACAGCCGCGGGCAACGCCGACTACTCCAGCACGAACAACCAGGTCGCCGGCGTCGACGAAGGGGACATCGTCAAGACCGACGGTCGGTCGCTCTACGTGATCGCCGGTGACGGCGTCGACATCCTCAGCGCCTGGCCTGCCGACGCGCTCGCCGTGTCGAGCCACGTCTCGGTCGACGGCGACGAGCGGTCACTCTTCCTCCGCGGCAGCCGGTTGACGGTGATCTCGCAGGAAAACCGCTGGACAGCGGTCGACGGGACGGCGCACCCGATGGTCGGTCGCTTCGGGTGGTGGGGCGGGGGGCAGTGGACGCCGCAAGTGATCGTCACCGTGGTCGACGTCGCCGACCCGTCGGCGCCCAAGATCCTCGAAAAGACGGCCCTCGACGGCTGGCTCCAAGATGCCCGCGAGATCGACGGCCGCGTCTTCGTCGTCGCCCAGGACAACCTCGACATCCCCACGCCGGCGCTGCTGCCAGTGGGGGGCACCGACGGCAATCCGACCCCGCCGTTCACCGCCGATCCGGTGAGCTTCACCGATGCCGATGGAAGAGTCACGACAATCCTCCCCCCGATCGACCTCCCCCCCGGCGGCATGCAGACGTATGTCTACGAGGACGCGGCGGCCTACCGGGCCCGGCTCGAGAAGGCGTGGAGCGATCAGGCCCTGCCGACCTACACCGTCACTGCGGCCTCGGGCGTGACGACCTCCGGCCAACTCGTCACCGTCGACCACACCTGGGTCCCCGTCGATTTCCAATCGGCCACGCTGCTGTCGGTCGTCGAGTTCGACATCACCGACGACACGGCCGGGCCGGAATCGTCGACGAGCGTCGCCGGGATCTCTGGCACGGTCTACGCCTCGACGACCGG
>CALQRA010000146.1 GCA_943332855.1 Candidatus Kuenenia stuttgartensis | reverse complement strand
TGGACACCTGCATCGCGCTGCGGACGGTCGTCCTTGCCCACGGCATCGCCTCGGTGCAGTCGGGGGCGGGGATCGTTGCCGACAGCGTCCCCGAGAGCGAGTATCAGGAGACGCTCAACAAGGCGAAGGGGCTGCTCGTCTCGCTGGAGATGACCACCGAGAGGCTCGGCCGCTCGCCCCACCTCTGATCCTCGCCCCACCTCTGATCCGCCCCTGCTCATCCGGGCGCGTGCCCCCCACCTTGCCATGCTCCACATCGAACGCGCTGTGATCCGCGCGGGGGATGTGGCGGCGATCGCCGATTGCTCCCTCGACGCGGCGCCCGGCGAGGGGTGGGCGCTGATCGGCGCCGGGGGATGCGGGAAGGGGCTGCTCGTGGCGGCCATCGCCGGGGCCGTGCCGCTCGCCGGTGGGGAGATCGTCGTCAACGGCTGCTCGCACCGCCGTGAGCCCGCCATGGCCCGGCGGATGTGCGGCTACGTCCCCGCCGCGCTCGAGAGCTGGCCGGCGATCCGGGCCGACGAGTTTCTCGATCTCTTCGCCGCCGCCGCCGGCCTTTCGGGAGCGAAGCTCGCCGAGGCGCGGACCCGGGCCCTCGATCTGGCGGGCCTCCGCGGCGCGGAACGGCTCGACACGCTCCCCGAAGCGGTCACCAAGCGGCTCCTCCTCGGCCGCGCCGTCCTCCACGATCCGGCGATTCTCGCGCTCGACGATCCCTTCCGCGCCCTCGACCCGCGCGGTCGGCAGCTGTGCGAGAAGCTCATCGAGGCGGCGGTGCTCGTCGAGCGGACGGTCGTCGCGGCGCTCGACGACGCGATCGTGCCGGCGTGCTTCACCCACGTGGCCCTCCTCGACGAGGGGCGGATCGTCGCCCGCGGGCCAGCCCACCCGGCCACGTTCGCGCCAGGGCGGACCTGGACCTGGCGCGTGACGGTGCCGCGCGACGCGGCCGCTGCCCGCGAGTGTCTCGCCGACCGGGTGCCCGAAGCCCATCTCGTCGACGACCACACCGTCGACTGCCGGATCGACCCGGCCCTCTCCCCGCCGGCCGGGCTCGTGACGGCCCTGGTTCGGGCCGGGATCGGTGTCGAATCGGCCGGATTCCACCCTTTCTGGAGTGTTCAACTGGTGCGCAACGCCTCCTGATCGACAGGGGCTGACCGGAGCCGAGGTAGAATCGGTGGGGAAGGCCGGCCGGCATCGGGCCGCCGGTCGCCGGTGGTTTCTTCCCCCCCTCCTGGGAACCGATCGTGCGACGACCCAACCCGCTGCCCGCGGCTGTCGCCTTCGCCCTGCTCCTCGTCGCCGGCAGCCCCGGGGCCGACGGGGCAGGGGACCCGACAGCGACGTTCCGCGACCAGGTCGAGCCAATCCTCGCCCGCCGCTGCCTAGCCTGCCACTCCCATGCCGCCGGCCAGATCGAGGGAAACCTCGCCCTCGACTGGAAGAGCGGTTGGGCGACCGGCGGCGACCGCGGGCCGGCGATTCTCCCCGGCTCCCCCGATGAGAGCCTCCTCATCCGGGCGGTGCGGCATGTCGACGCCGATCTGAAGATGCCCGACGACAAGCTTCCTGACGGGGAGATCGCGATCCTCGAGGCCTGGGTGCGCGAAGGCGCCATCGATCCGCGTGTCGCCGAGCCGGCCACGGCCCTCACCAGCGGCGACTGGTGGTCGCTCCGCCCCCTCATCGCCCCGCCTCTGCCGAGTGACACCGGCCCCGATCCGAAAAGCCCGATCGATGCCTTCCTCGATGAGCGGCTGGCGAAGGCAGGGCTCGTGGGGGTGCCGGAAGCCGACAGACGGACCTTCATCCGCCGGGTGTCGATCGATCTCCACGGCCTCCCGCCAACACCGGAGGAGGTGGCGGCGTTCAGCGCCGACGCCGCTCCCGACGCCCACGAGCGACTCGTCGACCGGCTCCTCGCCGCGCCGCGCTTCGGCGAGCGGATGGCCCGGCACTGGTTCGACTCGATCCATTTTGCCGACAGCCATGGCTTCGAGCACGACGTCTTCCGGCCGAGCGCCTGGCCCTACCGCGACTGGGTCATCAAGGCCTTCAACGACGACCTCCCCTGGCCGACCTTCGTCCGCGCCCAGCTCGCCGCCGACGCCTTCTTCCCTGACGATCCCACCACGTTTCCCGCTCTCGGCTACCTCGGCGCCGGCACCTACGACCATTCCGCCGCCGCCACCGCGCCGAAGTCGTTTGAGAATCTCGACCGCGACGACATGGTGACGCAGGTGATGTCGAGCCTGGCAAGCACGACGGCCAACTGTGCCCGCTGCCACGCCCACAAGTTCGACCCGATCTCGCAGGAAGACTATTACTCCCTCCAGGCCGTCTTTGCCGGGATCGGGAAGGGGGAGATCGACTGGGATCCCGACCGCCTCGTCGCCGCCACCCGCAAGCGCTGGCAGCGCGTGGCGACCCAAGCCGCCTCCGCCCCCGAAACCCTTCTCGACGACCCGGAGAACGTGACGACGGTCGCCGCCTGGGAGGCCACGAGCCTGGCGCGGGCCGTGTGGACGACGCTCCCCCTGGCCACGTTCACGTCTGCTTTCGGCACCGAGCTCAAGCGGCTCGACGACGGCTCGATCCTGTCTGGTAGTACGGGCTCCGAACGCGACGTGGTCACGCTCACCGCCGCCGGTCCCCAGGCCGCGATCACCGCGATCCGCCTCGATGTCATCCCGCACGAATCGCTCCCCAAGCAGGGGCCGGGGCGCGGGCAAAACGGCAATCTCCATCTCTCGGAGTTCGAGCTCCGCGTCTTCCGTGCCAGCGTCGCCGAGCCCGAGCGGATCGCGATCGCCCGCGCCACCGCCGACTTCGACCAGCAGAGCTGGACGATCCAACATGCCCTCGACGGCAACACGGCCACAGCCTGGGGGATCCACCCCGAGGAAGGAAAGCCGCATCACGCCATCTTCGTTCCGGCGGCGCCAATCGTGCTCGGCGCCGGCGACTCCCTCGCCGTCGTCCTCCGGCAGGAGCATGGCGATAGGCACACCATCGGCCGCGGTCGGCTTTCGATCACCTCCGGCGACCCCGACGCCGCGATCGCCCTCCCCGTGGCCGCCGAGGACGCCCTCGCCATCCCCGCCGCCGCCCGCACCAAGGCCCAGCAGGCCACAATCGCTTCCGCGATCCTCGCAAGTCTCGCCCAGGCCGAGCTCAAAAAGCTCCCCGCCCCCCACAAGCTCTACGCCGCCGCGACGACCGCCGTCAACGAGCGCGGCACAATCGTTTACCCGGCGCCGCGTGAGATCCACGTCCTCAAGCGTGGCGACCTCGACCAACCGCAAGCCCTCGTCGGCCCTGGCGCCTTGGCGGCGATCCCCGGACTCTCCGCCCGGTTTGAGTTTCCCCCCGGCACTCCGGAATCGGCCCGCCGGGCGGCACTCGCCGACTGGTTCGTTCACGAGCACAACCCACTCACCTGGCGGAGCATCGCCAATCGGGTCTGGCAGTGGCACTTTGCCCGCGGCCTCTGCGACACCCCCGGTGACTTCGGCCGCATGGGGGGCACACCGAGCCACCCCGAGCTCCTCGACTGGCTCGCCGCCGAGATCCGCCGCTCAGGCTCGCTCAAAGCGATCCACCGCCTGATCTGCACCAGCCGCGCCTACCGCCGCGCCTCCGCCTGCCCGCCGGAGCTCTTTCAGATCGATCCCGACAATCGACTCCTCGCCCGGATGTCGCCGCACCGGCTCGATGCCGAGAGTTTTTTTGACGGTGTCTTGCTGGCGTCGGGTCGCCTCGACGACACGCGCGGCGGCCCGGCCATATCGCATTTCTCGCAGCGCCCCGGCGCCCAGCTGACGCCGATCCTCGACTACGACGCCTTCGACTGGGATTCCCCCGGCGCTACCCGCCGCAGCATCTATCGGATCGTGTGGCGCGGCATCCCCGATCCCCTCTTCGACGCCCTCGACTTCCCCGATCTCGGACTCCTCGCCCCGACGCGCGGCTTTTCAGCCTCCCCGCTCCAGGCGCTCGTTCTCGCCAACAACCGCTTCGTGCTCCACCACGCCCAGCATCTCGCCCGCCGCGCCGCAGCAACAGCCGCCGACCCCGCCGACCCCGCCGACCCCGCCACCGACGCGCTCGACTCGCCCGACGCGCTCGACGCCAGGATCAAACGGATGGTGCACTGGACATGGCAGCGCGAGCCGACCTCGCAAGAGTCGGCAGAGCTCGTGGAGCTCGCCCATCGACACGGCCTCGAAGCGGTGGCCCGGGCGCTGTTCAATGGCGATGATTTTTTGTTTGTCGATTGAAGGACCAAAGACGGACTGGGGTTCCTGCCATGTCGCTCCTGCTTCCTTCACGCCGTGATCTCCTCGCCGCTGCCGGCGGCGGCTTCGGGTCGGTGGCGCTTGCGCATCTCCTCGCGGGGGAGGGGAGAGGAGGGGCCGACGGTGCAGCGGTCGCCGATCCTTCCTGGCCGCTCGGCGGGCTCCATCATCCGGCCAAGGTCCGCCGTGTCATCCAGCTGTTCATGAATGGCGGCGCGAGCCCGATGGACACGTTCGATTACAAGCCGGCGCTCGAGAAACACCACGGCGAGGCGCTCGGGCCGAAAGAAAAACCGGAGGGTTTCACAGGCCCGGCCGGCAACGTTTTGAAGAGCCCGTTTCCGTTCGCCCAGCATGGTGAATCGGGGCGATGGGTGAGCAGCATGTTTCCCTGTCAGGCCGACTCTGTCGATCGGATGGCGTTCCTGATGGCGATGAAGACGACGACGAACGTCCATGGCCCGGCCAGCTACATGATGAACACCGGGTTCATGATCCCCGGGTTTCCCTGCCTCGGCGCCTGGGTGTCGTATGGCCTAGGGCGGATCGTCGACGACCTTCCCGAGTTCGTCGTTCTCCCCGACCCGCGTGGCCTCCCTTACAACCAGAAGGGGAATTTTTCAGCGGGCTTTTTGCCCGCCCGCCATCAGGGCACCGTCGTCGATCTCGGCCGCCCCGAGCCGATCCCCGACATTTTCGCTTCGGAGTCATTTGCGTTCGCGCGGGGCGATGCCGATCGCGACACGCTCGCCACGATCAGCCGGCTCAATCGCCGCCATGCCGCCGCCCGCCCCCTCGATACGCAACTCGAAGCCCGGATCGCCTCGGGCGAGCTCGCCGCCCGGATGCAGCTCTCAGCGCCGGCCACCTTCGACATGCGTGGAGAAACCGCGGCGACGATCGCCGCCTATGGCCTCGAGCAGAAGGAGACGGCCGACTTCGGCAAGCGCTGCCTGCTGGCCCGCAGGCTGATCGAGCGTGGCACGCGCTTCGTGCAGGTGTGGAGCGGCCCCCAGGGGGCAGTCGACAACTGGGACAATCACGGCAGCATCTCCCGCGAACTTCCGCCGATGGCCAAGAGTGTCGACCAGCCGATCGGCGCTCTCCTCGACGATCTCCGCGACCGCGGCCTCCTCTCCGACACGCTCGTGATCTGGACGACCGAGTTCGGCCGCACGCCCTTCGCGCAAGGGGGCGACGGGCGCGACCACAACGGCGGCACGTTTGTCACCTGGCTGGTCGGCGCCGGCGTGAAGGCCGGCGCCAGCCACGGCGAGAGCGACGAGCTCGGCTACCAAACCGCCTCCGGCACGACGACCGTCCACGATCTCCAGGCGACGGTCCTTCACCTCCTCGGCATCGACCACACCCGGCTCACCTTCCGCACCGCCGGCGTCGATCGCCGCCTCACCGACGTTCACGGCCATGTCGTGAGGGAAGTCCTGGCGTGATGGGGCCACCTGCGGCCGACCGCGAGCGTCGCGCGGAACCGTTGGAAGAACGACGGGCAGGTGCTGGGGAAAGCGACCGGCTACAGTAGGAAGATCACACGGAGGCAACCATGACGGTCGAGTTGGCGATTGAATCAATGTCCGTTGCCGAGAAGGTACGGCTTCTGGAGAGCGTCTGGCAGAGCCTGTGCGCTCATCCCGGGGACGTACGATCCCCCGAGTGGCATCGCGACATCCTCGAGGAACGGACGCGAAGGCTCGAGGACGGGCGTGCCACCGTGGCAACGTGGGCCGACGCCAAGGCCCGCCTCATGAAGCTCGGCCAATGATCATCAGCATCTCCTCCGACGCGGAATCCGACCTCGCCGAGGGCTACTGGTTCTATGAACGACAGTCGCCCGGCCTGGGCGACTACTTCCGAAGTTGCTTGATCGCCGATATCGAATCGCTCACCTATTACGGAGGCATTCACGAATTGGCCTTCGGCTACCATCGGGCCCTGACCAAGCGATTCCCATTCTGTGTTTACTACTCGCTGACGGGGGACATGCTGGTTGTCGTCGCCATCGTCGACGCCCGCCGTGATCCGCAGTGGATCCGGCAGCGACTCGGATAGATGGGGCGGGAAGTCGTCATGCCTGCCGCGCCGGGCCCCGAGCACAGCATAATTTCTGCGAGTAGCTCCGCGCCCTAATGCCGCTGCGACATCCAGCAGAATTGAAGCCTGATGCTCGTTGTCCAACGTATCATCACGAAGTGGTCGAAAGCGAGCCGTGGCGGCGACGACGCCGGTCGGCGGAATGCGACGACGGACGCACTTCTCCTTCCCCCGGTCCGAGACGCGAGTGCGAATTACCTTTATCACGACAATCGATTTCTCGAACGGAATCGTTTTCGCCATGACGCCGACCTCGCCGAGTCGACACTTCAGCAGCAACTCCGGATCGAACCGCTCGTGCTCTCGATCGCCGCGGACACGATCAAGGCGAGGTTTGTCTGGTCCTGGCACCACTGCGGCGCACCTGAGCGAAAATCCCAAGACTTGTTTCGCTTGACGCTTGGAGAATGGGGTCGCTTTATCGTCAACGGCAGGTTTGGAGCTGAATCAACGGCAGGGCACGAATGGGGCTATCACAAGACGGTCTTCAACATCGCGTTGACGCCGGAGTTCATCCCGACGCTGTTCGTGGACTCCGTGCCGCACTCCCAAGTTTCCCTCCTCGCTGCCCTCAAATGAATGCTGAGTGCAGCGAACCGTACACGAGCCCACTGCTGCCTGCAGTTGCGGCGCCGACACTCCGACAATCAAGACTTTGATTCCGATTTGCGATTGCTGCGCGTCGTCGATCGCCTCCACGGCGACTCCGGCCTGCCAGCGTCAAGAGTCTCTCACGAACACTTTCCGGGCAGGCCATGATGCTCTTTCGAGTCGTCTTCCTTCTCGCCGGCCTCGCCTGCCTGACCGCCGCCGCCCACGCGGCCGGTGCGGCACCGGAGGTCGTTCTCGATCCGACCGGTGACCTTCAGGCCGCGCCGCACGGGGCGGGGAATGCGTACGCCCCGGAGATCCTTTTGTACGACGGCGTCTACCGGATGTGGTACGGGGCGCAGGCACGCGACGGCCACGACCGCATTCATCTGGCCGAGTCGTCAGACGGCCTGGTGTGGGAGCCGAAGGGGGTGGTCCTCGACCATGGCAGCGCCAACCATGTCAACGATCCATCGGTCGTGAAGGTGGGCAACACTTTCTTCCTCTATTACACCCGAGCCCCGGTCGACGTCCGCGACGAAATCGCCCTGGCGACCTCTACCGACGGGGTCACGTGGCAGGAGGAGGGGACGGTGTTGGGCCCCGGCGCCGACGGCACGTGGGATTCACTCCTCGTCGGCCGGCCGAGTGTGCTTCATGAGGATGGCCGCTTCCGGATGTGGTACGACGGCCGGCGCGACTTGCCGATCGGGGCTCCGGCGGAAGGCGTGCCGAAGTCCGACCGATCGGTCCGCGCGGTCGGCTACGCCGAATCGGGCGACGGCCTGACCTGGACCCGCCCGCAGACCGAGCCTGTCTTCGGGGAAGATGCCGGAGGCGTCCACGTTGTCCGGGTCGGCGCCACGCTCGTGATGACCTTCGAATCGCGCGAGGGAACGCGGCTCGCCACGAGCCCCGACGGCCTCACCTGGCAATCCCAGGGGCTCCTCGTGGATCGCTCCGGCACCGACATCGACCGCTTCGGCCACGTCACGCCATTTCTCCTTGTCGAGCCCGAGAGCGTCACGCTCTTCGCCGGCGCCGCCTCGAGCGGGTCGTGGGATCGCAACCGGATCGTCCGGGTGCCATTGTCGGCGCCCCAACGGCAGCGCCTTGGCCGACGATAACCCAGTCCACCGATAACCCAGTCCGCCGATCACCCAGTCCACCGATAACCCCGCGGCCTGTCCCCGGCACCGACCGAAGGGCCGCAGCGGCGTGCCGAACAACCGATTGGCCCCCTTTTTCCGCGGAATCGCAACGGGGCCTCGCGTGGCCTGTCTCGAGTGCGGCGGGGCCTGCTGCCTCGCCGATCATGCCGACGAGTGGCGTTGGCGGCACTGATTTCTTCACGCAGGTGTCTCAAAGTCATTGACACGTTCCGGGGCCCTATACTCTGCTCGGCTCTGCACTGGCCCCCACCCCGCTGGAGCGATGGCGCCCTGGACGCGCTCACCAGCCGATTTCCTACTCCCCAAAACGCTGGATTTCGCCATGTCGCAAAACCCCTACGCGGCGCCCTTGTCGAACGATGACAACCCAGGCATGGCGGATTCCGGAGGCGATGTCCTGGCGGACCGTGGCACGCGCTTTGTCGCGTCGTTTGTGGACGGGCTCCTCGTCATGGCGATCGTCTTGCCGATCGGCATTGCCACCGGGTTCTACACCCGGGCCGCGGCCCAGCAAGCCGGGTTCGCGGAGCAGGTGGCCATGTCGGCGCTCGGAGCCGTTGCGATGCTGGCGGTGAACGGATATCTGCTGGCCAATCGCGGCCAGACCGTCGGCAAGATGCTCAATAAGATCCGCATTGTCGACGCCCAAACCGGCGCCCGCCTCCCGTTCGTCAGGGTGTTTGTCTATCGATCAATGTGGCTGATCCCACTGGTCGTGATCGCGTCCCTCATTCCCGGCCAGGCCGACGACATCCTCATCAACCTCGTGTCGCTCGTCGACGCGCTGTTCATCTTCGGGAAGCAACGCCGCTGCCTGCATGATTACATCGCCGGCTCGAAGGTCGTCCGCGTCATCCAGCCGCCCCCCATTCCCGCCTGAGGCTCCGTTGCGCCTCGATTCACGAGGATTTCTCGCCTGCCCCACACCTGCCCACCGTCTACCCTGGGACGGGAGACCGGAGCCGATCAACGGGAGATGCCTGAGAAGGATGCTTCGGGCGGTCGTCGGCAGAACACCGCTCCAGCGGATTTACCGATACCTCGCACACCGCCGCCCATCATGGCACCTGAAGCGGAAGTTTCGGGTATGCCGGCACGCTCCTGATGCGTTCACCGCCATGACCACCCCTATCGAAGCACTTCTCGTGGCCTTCGAGATCCACGCGCCTGGGCGGATCCGGGATGTGTTGCAGGCGGGCTTCGATGTCACACAGCCAGTGAATGGACAACTGCCGATCAATGCTCTGATCGAGATGTACTTCCGCTCCGACCGCTTCCCGGAGTGCCTGCGCCTTCTCCTCGACCGCGGGGCCGTTTTCGACGAACCGAAGCTCGCGCCGGTGCTCCTCAATGATCCGGAAGCCCTCGAGGCCGCCGTTAGGGCCGATCCGACGCTGCTTGAGTACCGGACGTCGCTGGCATCCACCTTCACGCCGCTCTCCGGGGCGACACTCCTCCACGTCGCCGCCGAATACGGCCATCTGGCCGCGGCCAGGAAGCTCATCGAGCTCGGTGCCGATGTGAACGCCAGAGCCGCGGTCGATGAGCATGGCATGAACGGCCACACGCCCCTCTTCCACACGGTCAACTCCAACGCCAACCGCTCAGCGCCCCTCATGAAGCTCCTTCTCGATGCCGGAGCCCGCACCGACATCCTCCTTCCGGGCATCGTCTGGGGCCGGGGCTTCGCGTGGGAGACGACCTGCTTCGACGTCACGCCGATCTCGTACGCCCAGCTCGGCCTCCTCCCGCAGATGCAGCGCACCGAGGAGGATTCCTACGCCAACGTGCGGGTGCTCCTCGAGGCCTCGGGGCGGGCCGTTCCGCCCCTGGCGAACGTCCCCAATCGCTATCTCGCGCCGTGACGCAGCGGGCTGGCCCGGGCGTCGATGGCGCCGAACGCCCTCCACAGCGCAGAAGCCCCGCGGCCGTTATCGCGCCGCCTTCACCAGCTCGGCCACGTAGCTTTCCACCCCCGCAGAGATCGCCGCGGTGCCCTGGGAGGACAGCTCCCCAACACGGCGGACGAGCGCCGAGCCAACGATCGCGCCGTCGGCCACGCTCGAGAGGAGCTTGACCTGCTCTGGCGTGCTGACGCCAAAGCCGACGAGCACCGGCACGTCGGTCTTCGTCCGCAGCCACGTCACCCGTTCGACAAGCCCCGCGGGGAGATCGGTGCGGGCCCCCGTTACGCCGGCGACACTCACGCAGTAAAGGAAGCCGGTCGAACGTTTGGCGATCTCGGCGGCGCGCTCCGGCGGCGTCGTCGGCGTCACCAGGCGCACCAGCGCCAGATTCGCCCCCTTGCAGGTGGCATCGAGAACGTCCGACTCCTCGAGGGGAAGATCGGGGACGACAAGCCCCGCCAGCCCCGCTGCCGCGGCGTCGTCGACGAAGCGATCGATCCCGCGCCGGTAAATGATCGAATAGCTCACCATCGCCAAGATCGGCATCTTCACCCGGCCCGTCGCCTTCCGCACCATCGCAAAAAACTTCTCGAGCGTGAATCCCGCGGCGAGGGCCCGCGTGTAGGAGTCCTGGATGACCGGCCCATCGGCGATCGGATCGCTGTAGGGAACCCCCAGTTCGCAGATGGCCGCCCCCGCCCGGTCGAGCGCTTCGAGAACAGCGAGCGTCGTGTCGAGATCGGGGTCGCCGGCGGTTACGAACGGGGCGAGGGCCTTGCGGCCGTCCTTGGCGAGGGCCGCGAACGTCTCGGCCAATGGCTTCGAGACCTGGCTTTTTGGGGCGTGGTGGCTGGTCATGCGTGGGCCCCTCCATTCTCGATGGATCGCAGCCGGGCGATCTCCGCCGCGTCCTTGTCACCGCGGCCAGACATGCAGACGACGATCACCTCCTCCTTCGGCCGGCGGGCCGCCTCCTTCACCGCCCAGGCGAGGGCATGCGAAGTCTCGAGCGCGGGGAGGATCCCCTCACGTCGGGCCACCAGGTCGAAGGCGTCGAGGGCCTCGGCATCGGTGACGCTCGTGTAGTCGACGCGCTTCGTGTCGTGCCACCAGGCATGCTCCGGGCCGACGCCGGGATAGTCGAGCCCCGCCGACACCGAATGGACGTCGGCCGTCTGGCCGTCGGGATCCTGGAGCACGTAGGAGAGGCTCCCATGAAGGATGCCGGCATTGCCGTAGGAGAGGCTGGCGGCATGGTCGCCAGGCTTGGGTGACTTTCCGCCGGCCTCGACGCCAACGAGGCGGATCCCCTTGTGCTCGACCAGGGGATAGAACATTCCGGCGGCGTTGCTCCCCCCTCCGACGCAGGCGACGACGCAGTCGGGATCGCGGCCGAGCTCCTGCTGGCAAAAACGAAGAGTTTCCTTGCCGATCACCGACTGGAAATCGCGGACGATCCGCGGGAAGGGGTGGGGACCGACGACCGAACCGATGATGTAGTGGGTCGTCTCCACCGAGCCCATCCAGTCGCGCATCGCCTCGTTGATCGCGTCGCGGAGCGTGCGGGAGCCGCTCTCCACCGGCCGGACCTCCGCCCCCATCATCCGCATGCTGCGGACATTCGGCTCCTGCCGACGGATGTCCTCCGAGCCCATGTAAACAACGCAGTCGAGGCCGAAGCGGGCGCAGGCGGTGGCGGTG
>CALQRA010000145.1 GCA_943332855.1 Candidatus Kuenenia stuttgartensis | reverse complement strand
TTGAAGGGGCGGCTCGCCAACGCGATCGGCACCGGGCTCACCGGCACGCTCCGCCAGGAGATGGTCAACAAGCTCCAGGATCTCTCCATCGCCTACTACGACCGGCATCAGGTTGGGTCGATGATCAGCCGGGTCGCCCACGACAGCGAGGTCCTCCACGGCCTCATGCACCAGATCACCGGGGGCTTTCTCCTCCAGATCGTGCAGCTGGTGGGGGTGGGGGCGATGCTCGTCTGGATCAACCCCAAGCTCGCCCTCTTCACCCTCATCCCGGTGCCGCTGGTGATCCTCGGCTCGTGGATCTTCTGGCGGCATGTCTACCCGCGCCACTATCGGCTGTGGGATGCCTCGAGCAAGCAGATGGCCGCGCTCTCCGGAATGCTCTCGGGGATCCGCGTCGTCAAGGCTTTCGCCCAGGAGCCGCGGGAGCGGGAGAAGTTCGCCACGGCCAGCGACCACCTCTCCAACTGGCGGCTGTGGGTCGAGCACACCAATTCCACCTACGCCGCGGCGATGCAGATCGTCTTCGGGCTCGGCGGCCTGATCGTCTGGTATGTCGGCGGCCGCGACGTGATCGCCGGAGAGATGTCGCTCGGCCAATTGATCGCCTTCCTCGCCTACCTGGCGATGTTCTACGCCCCGCTCGGCGCCCTCTCGAACTTCACCACCTGGCTGACGAGCTTCCTTTCGGGGAGCCAGCGCGTCCTCGAGCTCCTCGACACGCCGGTATCGATTCCCGAAACGAACAGGCCGCAGGCCTGGGACGACCCCCGCGGGGCGATCCGCTTCCGGAATGTCACCTTCGGCTACGACCGCAACCAGCCGGTGCTGCGGGACGTGTCGTTTGAGGTCGCGCCAGGGGAGATGATCGGCATCGTCGGCCGGTCGGGGTCGGGCAAGACGACGCTGGTCAATCTCCTCGGCCGCTTCTATGAGGCCCAGGAGGGCTCGATCGAGATCGACGGGATCGACATCCGCCACCTCTCCACGAAGCAGCTCCGCGAACGTCTCGGGATCGTGTTCCAGGATTCGTTTCTGTTCCGTGGAACGATCTGGAAAAATCTCTCCTACGGCCGGCCCCAGGCGACGCTCGAGCAGGGGCTCGAGGCGGCGAAGGCCGCCGGCGCGCACGACTTTCTCTGCCGCCAGCCGCTCGCCTACGAGACCCTCCTGGGGGAGCATGGCGCGGGTCTCTCCGGTGGCGAGAAGCAGCGGCTCTCGATCGCCCGGACGCTCCTCTACGATCCGCGGATCCTCGTCCTCGACGAGGCGACGAGCAACATCGACGCCGAGGCCGAGAAGGCGATCCAGGAGGCGCTGGCGGTGCTCGTTCGCGGGCGGACGACGATCGCCATCGCCCACCGCCTCTCCACGCTCCGCAACGCCGATCGGATCCTCGCCTTCGACCGCGGGCGCCTCGCAGAACAGGGGACCCACGCCGAGCTTCTCGCCGCCGACGGGATCTACGCGCGCCTGGTGCGGATCCAGACCCAGGTCACGAAGCAGCCGACGGTCGACACGCTCCTCGCCGAGGAGTCGGCCGCCCCCGCTGCCGCGAAGCCTGCCGAACCGGTTGCCGAACCGGTTGCCGCCGCGGTGGAAGCTCCTCCCGCCACGATGCCCTCCAGTGGAGCGATCCGCTGGCTCGAGCCGGGCACGCACCATTTCCTCATCGGCCCGCACGACCGGATCGAGCTCGAGGAGCATGGCACGCGGCTCGCGGCGGGGCTGTTCATCGTTCGCACTTTTCCCGCCTCATGCCCCGAGGATTACCTCTCGGTGCGCGGCTGGAACGAATCTGGCGACGAGATCGAGGTGGGGATGATCCGCCGGCTGGCAGACTGGCCGGAGGTCGACCAGACGGTGGTCCGGACCGGTCTGAAGCGCCGGTCGCTCGTCCGCGCCATTGGCCGGGTCCATGATGTCAAGCTGGCGCACGGCTACCTCGACTTCGACGTCGAGACCGATGTCGGCCGGCAGAAGTTCACCGCCCGCTGGACGCAGAGCCAGGCGATCGACTTCGGCACCGACGGCAAGATGCTCATCGACACCGAGGAGAATCGCTATGTCGTCCGCTCGGTCGACGACCTTCCCAAGACCGACCGGGAGAAGTTCCTCCAGTATGTCTACTGGTGATCGTGGCTGACGATGGCCGTGGTGATCCGGGCGGGGCCGGGTTCGGTTTGACAGGGCACAGCCGGCATTCAAAAATCTTTTCAGCTCCGTTCCATCCCTGATCCCCATTTTTTCAGGAGCCCACCATGATCCGCATCACTCCCGCGTTGCATCGGCCCCGCCGGGCCTTCACGCTCGTCGAGCTCCTTGTCGTCATCGCGATCATCGGGACGCTCGTCGGCCTCCTCCTTCCCGCCGTGCAGTCGGCCCGCGAAGCCGCCCGCCGGTCGCAGAGCTCCAACAACCTCAAGCAGATCGGCTTGGCGACGCATAACGGCCACGACACCCTCGGCTGTCTCCCCCCGGCCGTCGCCTTCTGGTGGAGCAGCCCCCAGTACACCGGCGGCTACACCAACAGCGACGGCACCTTCTTCTTTTGCCTCCTCCCCTTCTTCGAGCAGGGGGCCCTCCCCAAGAACATCACCAACTGGAAGGGGAGCGGCCTGGGACAGATCGACGCCAACCGGGCCGCGATGAGCGTCCCCGTCTCGACGCTCGTCGCCCCCAATGACGCCAGCGCCGGCTCGCCGATCTTCAGAGACGGCTTCCGTGCCGACTGGATGTGGAAGAACCCCGTTGACGTCGCCCTTTGCAGCTACGGCTGTAATTTCCAGGTCTTCGGCCGCCCCGAAAACAACAAGAGCGACCTCTGGACTTGGCACAACACCCACGGCCAGCGCCGGTTCGCCGACATCACCGACGGCGCCTCCAAGACGATCTTCCTCGCCGAGCGGAGGATGGCCTGCGGGCCCGATTCCGCTCCGAACAACAGCGACACCTTCGGCAACGCTTGGGGTCATCCAGCCGACGACCGCTACTGGCCGGTCTTTGGCCGCACCAACACCGCCTACACGAGCGACCCCAACAACCCGGCCTACAAGACGTTCTTCCCGCCGATGTCGACGCCGAAGCCGGCGCAGTGCGTGTGGCAGGAATACCGGGCGATCGGCCACTCTCCCGGCGTGCTCCTCTGCGGGATGGGGGACGGTAGCACCCGGACGGTGTCGGCCACGGTCGACACGATTCCCTGGAGCCAGAGCCTCCTCCCCAAGGACGGATCGATCGTCGACCTCGAGTGACGTCCGGCGCTCCCGTCGGCTCGCTTCTTCTCCACCCAGGATCCGCACCCATGCGTCTTTCCCGTTGCCTCGCTCTGCTCCCCGTCCTCGTGGCGCTTGTTGGCTGCGGCCAGCAGGGAACCCAGCTCAAGGGAATCCAGGCCTCGGGCACAGCCACGCTCGACGGAGAGCCACTCGAGATGGGGCTGATCGTGTTCGAGCCGGAGGGCGGCGGCGAATCGTCGAGCAGCCAGATCACGCAGGATGGCTCGTTCAAGCTCTACGACATCAAGCCGGGGCGCTACAAGGTGGCGGTGGTGACGTCGATGTATGCCGGGATGGCGGCCCAGGGGAAGAAAGCTGCGGCGACGGCCGGCGACGGGCGACCCGTGGCCGTCCGCAATCTCGAAGGGACCGTCCGGTCGGTGCCGGCAAAGACAGAGAAGGCGGAGACTTCGGGCCTCGTCGCTGAGGTCAAGGCCGGGGAGCCGATCACGATCGCCATCCAGGGCAAATAGCCGCTCAGCCGTCGAGCAGGTCTTCCATGTGATCGCCGCGGATGCGGACATGCGAGGCGAGGGCGACCTCGCCGGCATCGGCCTCGAGTCTGGCAATCTGGGCCGCCCCCTGCGGCTCGGTGAGGTCGAGGACGACGTCAAACCTGCCGGGGCTCGCCGTGACGTCGTCCCAGGAGATCGTCACCCGGCTCATCGCCAGGATCTGCGTCACCACCCGGCGGCAACGGCCGGTGCGGATCTCCTCGACATCGAGCACCACCTGCCGGGGTGTACTGATGCCCGGAGGGACGACATCGACGAGATCGAGGCCCCGCCAGGGAACGAAGCGATCCCAATCGGCCTCGAGATAATCCTCGTAGGCGAGGAGCCCGGAAGCGATCACGGGGCAGTCGCGGACGGTGCCCGCGGCGTCGGTGACCCGGAGACGCACCGTGAGAATGTCGTTGATGTCCATGCGATCGCGCCCCGAGGCCGATAGGTCCGCGGTCGTCGCGGCGAACCGCACAGGATACCGCGACCCCCGGCCCCACAGAAGGGCTCTCGGCCATCGATGCGATTGTCCGCGTGAAGTCCGCGTGAAGGCTAGCAGGCTGTGGCTAAAGTGCTGGCCCGACCGCACGAGGCGGTCGCGAGTGCGTAGCACTCGAGAAAACCGGAGGTTTTCCAAGTGGACTGATTTTCCCGGCTGCCCCGCAGCCGGTCCGGTCATGGATGACTTTTTCCACGGGCAGCTAGATCGCTTCGAGCGTGCCCCGCGTGACACCGACGCGGTTGACGGCCCGCAGCCGGGTCCAGACGTCGCGGCCGCTGCACCTTCCGGCGAGGAGATCGCGATAGGCACTGACGATCCCCTCGATCGCCTCGGCCGGTTCGTCGAGGAGTTCGACGCGGAAGTGGGCGACACCGCGGGCCAGGAGCATCGGCACCACCTCGGCGCCACTCTGCGCCACGGCGTGGAAGAGGGTGTTGCGGCAGCCGACGTCGGCGGTGAGTGGGTGCTCGACGCCGACCCGGTCGCGCAGCTTGACCGTGTGGTCGTCGCAGGGACGGCCGCAGTTGGTCTTGTCGGTGCCGGGGGAGAGGACGGCACAGAAGACGCAGTGCTCCATGTGGAACAGCGGCATCCGCTGGTGGATCACCGGTTCGAGGATCGCTGCCGGCAGCGCCGCGACGAGCTCCGCAAGCTGGTCGCGGTTGAGATCGTAGGAGGGGACGATCCGCCGGGCGCCGTGGGCCCGGAAGAACGCCGCCGAGAGGCGATTGGTGACATTCAGGGAGAAGTCGGCATCGACCGTCATCCCCCGGCCGTGGAAGAAGCTCAGGGCGGCGAAGTTTCGCACCAGCACGGCGTCGGGCTGCTGCTTGAGCATCAGCTCGAAGATGCCATTCTCCCCAGGCTTGTGGATCCGCGGCGTCGCGGTGCGGATCGTGCCTCCCGCCGACCGGACGCGTTGGACGGCATCGCGGTAGTGACGGATGTCGGGGAAGTCGGCGTCGACCTCGCGGACCCCCGCGGCCAGCGCCCCCTCGACCTGCCCGAGGGAACGGCAGAGGAGATGAAGGACCGGATCAGCTCCGGGCGTGGATGCTTCGACCTCACGCCACAGCGGCTCATCGGCCCGGGCGACCGCCCCGACCGCCCCGGCGCGGATCGACCGCGGCGCGACGCCGACCGCCGCGGCCAACAGGCTTTCGACGAGATCGCGACGGAGCTTGCCGATCACACTCAAGGGGAGCATCGGGGCGCCTACGACCCGGGCTTCGAGGTGCCGCAGCTCGAACGGCGTGCCGCCGAGGCGGCCGCGCTGGTCGCGGAGGACGTCAACGGTGAGGGGATGGCGCCGGGCCGGCTCCGCCGGCTGGTCGGTCGACACGACCACCGCGGCGCGCCCGTCGCCGAGCGCGGCCTCGACACGGAGCGGCTCCCCTTCGGCCACGTCGACTTTCAAGTCGACCGGCTGGCGGCGGTGGAGCTGATCGAGGGGGGCCCGGAACGAATCCCGCAGCCGGGCGGTCAGCACCGGGTCGTCGGTTTTCCAGACGGTCTGCCCGGGAAGGATCGTGGCGAAGTCGAGGGCCCCGTGAGCGAAGGCGAGGTCGACCCGACCACGCTCGACGGTGTCGGTCAGCGACACACCGCGCTCGAAGACCTCGTAGACGCGCCCCCCTTGGGAAGCGTCGTCGCCCCCGCCGGCCGGATCGAAGGCCACGCCGTCGCCGCGTTTCACCGCCGCGACGAGATCGACCGTCACCCGTCCCCTCCCCACGGCGACAACCGTGCCGAGTCGGACCCCGCGTTTGGCGCTGCTCGTCGCCGGCACGAGCCGCTTGTGCTCGCAGCCGAGGAGCCAGCCGGGGGAGAAGCCGCGCGAGAAGGAGAGCTCCATCGCCTCAATGTCGCGGGGGGTGAACGTCGCCCGTTCCCCCGCCACCGCCCCGTCGATCGCCCGCCGGTAGTGGCGGACGATGTTGGCGACGTATTCCGGGGTTTTCAGCCGCCCCTCGATCTTCAGGCTCGTCACCCCGGCAGCAAGGAGCTCCGGCGTCAGGTCGTAGGCGGCGAGATCCTGGGGGGAAAGGAGGTAGCGCTGGGCTCCGAGATCGACGTCGCGACCATCGCAGACCAGCTCGTAGGGGAGCCGGCACGCCTGGGCGCACTGGCCGCGGTTGGCACTCCGCCCCCCGAGGGCCTCGCTCGTCAGGCACTGCCCCGAGTAGGCCACACACAGCGCACCATGAACGAACACCTCCAGCTCCAGCGTCGTCTCCCGGCGGATCGCCCCGATCTCGTCGAGGGACAGCTCCCGGGCCAGCACCACGCGCTCCATGCCGAGGGCCTCGGCCAGGCGGATCGTCTCGGCACTCGTCAGCGTCATCTGGGTGGAGGCATGGAGCGGCAGCTCGGGGCAGCAGGCGCGCAGGAGCCGGGCCACGCCGACATCTTGGACGAGCACCGCATCGACTCCGCCGCCGGCGATCTCCCGGGCTAGGCCTTCGATCTCCCCCAGCTCCCCGTCGAAGGCGAGGGTGTTGAGGGTCACATACCCTCTGACGCCATGGCGATGGAGCGTCTCGATCAGCCGGGGGAGGTCGGAAATGGGGAAATTGGCCGCCCGGGCCCGGGCGTTGTGGCCGCAATCGAGTCCGAAGTAGACGGCGTCGGCCCCGTTTTCGATCGCCGCGCGGACGCAATCCCAATCCCCCGCCGGGGCGAGGAGTTCGGGGGGTGGGACGGGGGGGGTGGCGGAGAGTTGGCTGGCCATGCCGCCCGAGTATAGGCAGGTTCGTCACCCGGCCTGGCAAGATCGCCCGAATGCTCCGCGACTGCCGGCCGGGGGCAAAGAATTTCAGTTGCTGGTCGGTTGCTTGTGATCGCCGCGCCGAGCGTGTATGACAAAATCTCCTTGTACAAAGGATCACACCCGTTCCGGGGGCACTTCGCCCCCGTGTCGGTAGGCCCGCCGTGGCCGGTGACGTCTTTTTTTTTCGCTTCTGGGAGTAATGCATGAATATCGTTGATCTCGTCAAGGACCAGCTGACCAGCCAGGTGCTCGGTAGCCTCGGGTCGCTCGCCGGCACGAACGAGGCGCAGACGAAGGCCGCCTCCGCTGCCGCCGTTCCCGCGCTGCTCGGCGGCCTAGCCAAGCTCGCCGGCAACGCGCAGGGTGCCGGCCAACTCGCCAGCGCCCTCGGTGGCCTCGATCTCGGCATGCTCGGCAATCTCGCCGGCGTGCTCGGAGGGGCGAACTCCTCCAAGGTCTCCAATCTCGGTGGTGGGCTCCTCGGCACGCTGTTCGGCAACACCGCCACGTCGGCGATCGTCGAGACGCTGGCGTCGTTCCTCGGCATCAAGGGGGGCGTGGCCCGCTCGTTGCTGTCGTACCTCGCTCCGGTCGTCCTCGGCACCGTCGCCAAGCAGCTCACCAGCAGCGGCAAGTCGATCGACGCCTCCGGGATCCAGAGCCTGTTCGCTGACCAGGGGCGTAACATCCAGTCGGCCATGCCGGCCGGGCTGTCGCTCGGCGACTTCGGCAGCATCGCCAAGGCCGTGTCGGGCGCGACCTCCGGTGGTGCAAGCCACTCGTCGCACGCCTCGCACGGGCAGCAGGAATCGTCGGGCTTCCCGTCGTGGCTGCCGTGGCTCGCCCTGCCGCTGATCGCGCTGGGTGCCTTCTGGTTCATGACCAAGGACAAGGGTGCCAAGCCGGTCGACAAGGGGGCCACGGTCACCAACCCGACCGACATGATGAAGAAGATGGCCGAAGGGCAGAAGAAGGGCGAGGCCATCGCTGAGAAGGCCGCCGAGAAGGGTGCCGAGGCTGTCAAGGCGACGACCGACGCCGTCTCCGCAGCGGTCGAGAAGGCAACCGACGCGATCGACCTGACCGCCTTCGGCGGCGACGTCTCCGGCCTGTTCGGCAAGCTCACCGACAGCTTCAAGGGGATCACCGACGTTCCGACCGCCGAGGCCGCTGTGCCCGGGCTGAAGGATCTCGCCGGCATCCTCGAGGGCTACAAGGCGACAGCTGACAAGCTCCCCGAGGCTGGCAAGGCGACGGTGAAGGAGATGGTGGGCACCAACCTCGGTACCCTCCAGCCGATCATCGACACCGTCCTCGCCATCCCCGGCGTGGGCGACATCCTTCGGCCGATCGTCGAGCCGATGCTCAAGACGCTCAGCGCCCTCGGCCTGTGATCATCAACGTCTGAACGCCTCCGGGTCTCCGGGAGCGGTCAATAAACGGGTCGGGCCGGCGCAAGCCGGCCCGACCTTTTTTTATGGAGGGTTACCGGCCGAAGGACCGGCTCACCACGTGCTCTGCTACTCGGTATTTTCATCCCAGGAGTCGCTCTGTGTGGGAATGCAAGAAGTGCGGTGAGTCCGTCGAAGACACCTTTGACGTGTGCTGGAAGTGTGGCACCTCCATGGACGGTGTCGAAGACCTGTCCTTCCGGCCGGAACCCGATTCTCGGATGGCCTCGGGACCAACTCGCGTTGGCCCGGAGAAAATGCTGGATGAACCATGCTCCAAGTGTGGCTCGCCGCGCGTGATACGGAACGCACGCCTCGAAGACCAAGGCGAGCATTCAGACGGAGTCGCCAAGATGGTTGTGTTTGGCAATCCCAGCGCGTTGATCTTCAAAGGCCGCGAATATTCAGAGCTTGTGGGCGATATCTGCTGCGATTGCGGCAACGTGGAATTGAAATGCCGAGGGAATCTGAACAATTTATGGAGAGCGTACTGTCGAGCAGAGAAGCTTCAGTGAGAGGGGAGGCAGGGCCGAAGGCCATGCAATCCTGTGCCAGCAAGGCGCTCCAGCACCACGCCGCGTTGCCTACCGCATGGCGGCGCGGCTGAGCGAGAGCGTTTCCCTGGGGCTCACAAACTTTGTGAGATCGTGGCTATTCGACCTTGTCCGCCAGGCCGAAGAAAACACTATGAACAGCGTGACGTGGGTGCTCGAGTCGGAGGTCTTTCCCGAAACCCATGCGCCCCTGCGGAAAGCGATTCGGGAGCGTGGTCAGCGGCTGATCGATTGGTCTGATGAGTGGTGGTATGACGGTGTGCCGCGACGCATCCCCACGTCCGCGGTCATTTTCCATGGCTCGCTCGGGAATGCGGCGCGCGTCGCCAAAGAACTCCATTGGACGCCCGGATCGTTGTGCCCGGTTGATGCCTTCTGCTGTTCGGCGTGGTACGAGGCGGCCAAGCCGTGGCTCGTTCATTCGGCGTGGACCATCTGCCCCGCCAAGGATCTCGTCGCAAACGCATCCGCTGTCGCAACGCAGATCGGAAGCGAAAGCAGGATCTTCGTGCGCCCTGACAGCCCACTCAAGCCTTTCAGCGGCCGCGTCGTAGATGTCGCGACATTGACTCTGGCGAAGCTCGACCATGGGTTCTATTTCGACGACGAATCACTCTCCGTGATTGCGGCCCCCGTCAAAGCGATCGGGCGGGAATGGCGATTCGTGATCGTTGAGAGAAACGTCGTCGCTGGATCCGCCTACGATCCGGCAGGGCGTAAATCGCTGCCGGTGGCGCTCGATGCCGAGGCAGCTTTCTTTGCGTCGTCGGTGGCGGCGAAGATCCCCGCTCCGGCAGCGGCGTACGTTCTCGATGTTTGTGAATGTGGAGGCGAGCTACGGCTGCTCGAGCTGAATCCGTTTGGCGGCGCCGACCTCTACGCTTGCGATCCCGTTGCCATCGTTGATGCGCTCTCGGCGCTCGCCAATAAGCAGGAGGTAGACCGATCCTGACGAGAAACAGTTGGTCAATTTTCCAGTTCATCAAAGAGGAGTCAGGATAATGCCTGATGCTGAAACGAAGAGTATGAAGGCCGCCGTGCTCGAGTTGGTGAACGACCTTCCGAACGACGCTCCGTGGGAGGACGTGATCGATCGGGTCTCTGTGCGCGAAGCGATTGAGGCCGGCCGCAAGGATGCGTCGGAATGGCGTCTGGTGGATCTTGCCGAGGTGAGGCGCCGATTTGGGCTGCCGGATTAGCCGTTCGCCGGACGAACGCTGCCATGGCTCATCTGGTGGCGATCCATGAGCACATGGCTCTTGACCCTCCTCGGTATGCCTCACGAGTGGCGGATCGCATCACCGCTCCTACTCGGCAGATCGGCAGGTTTCCGCTCTCTGGCCAATCGGTACCCGAGTACGGCGCCAGTTGTCCGTGAGGTCATCCAAGGGCCGTATCAAGTGATCTCCGAGGTTTCCGACGAGGACGTTCGAGTGCTTGCCATGATTCATGGGGGGCGCTGGTCGGAGACTTGCGTGTCCCTGTTTCCCGAAGGGGACCCCTGGAGCGGCGGTGGTCTGTGGATATGAAACACCACCTACTGGCACAATTTTGGATGCCGGCAAGATAGATTGTGGGGCACGACGGACTTCGAGCCTGAACCAGCGAGGGATCCCTCCGAGGGGCGTGGCAAGGGATGCCCGATGATTGACTTCCAGAGGCTGATGCGGGAAGGATGGACGACGAAGGAAGCGATCGAACTCGACTATTGGCACCCTTTTCAGGATTTCGAGAAGGTGCTCCCGCATGGAAGGGTGTTTCGAAAAAGAGCCCAGGAGCGACCGATGAAGATCACAAAGTGTCTGGTAATCATCCCCGTGTGTATCGTGGGCTGTATGGAGGGCACGGTCACACCACCTCGTGCCGCGGATCGCCAGTCGGCTATCAACACAACGTCAGGGCCGTCTGGCAATGAACGCATGTCGTTCGGTGCTTTTTCCTTCTTGATACCGGATGGGTGGTCAGCGGTAACGCCCGACCGGGAGAAAACCAAGGCCATGCTCTTGCCGGTGGGGGCGACGATGCAGGATGCGAAAGCGCTGATCAAGGTTGATGTTGGCCTTCCCGCCGCACCAACCGCGAGCAAACTCGCAGAGACATTTGCCAAAAATGCCGGCGGAAGTGTGGTACCGGAAACCATGGACTTTGACGGTACCGCGGGCGTGTGTGTGACAACATCAAGCCAGGATCTCGCAACACCTCGGAACATGATCATCATCTTTCGCAACGACACAGCCTACCTGCTGATGGTGGGCGCGGGCGGCGATTGGGATGCAAGCGGCGCTTTGACGCGGATTCGCGAGACTTGGAAATGGACTGAGCCGGGGGAAGCCCCGGTCGGAAGGCAACCGTAGCTGGCTTATGACTGCGACAGGCCGCGCCGGCCCCGAGCGGGATCCGGATCACTCCATCATGGATGCCCCGTTTCGGGGCGAGTTGGTCGAGTTCACCTACCGCCGGGGGACCGAATGGAAGGAGTCGACCATGAATCTGGTTTTGGGGGGTACGATCGTTTGGCGGCGGAGATTCGGGGATGCGGATGGACGCTGAGCAGATCATCCCTGCGATGAAAGCCCTGATCGTGCAAGGGTTCTTCGGGGATTTCCGTGGCTTGAACCGGTCGATTCAAGGGGCGGCGACGATTGGGTAGAGTGCCGAGATGGAAACACTCTCATCGCATTACGCCCGTTTGCTCGGCCTCGATGACTCCTGGCGGGTGGAGTCTGTCGACC
>CALQRA010000144.1 GCA_943332855.1 Candidatus Kuenenia stuttgartensis | reverse complement strand
TTCGGCAGAATGGGGCTCGCAGCGGCGGGGCACTCCGTCGTCGACTTCGCCCGCCAACTCGCCACCCACCTGGGGGCGCCAGGGACGCATCTGGCCGGGCCGACCGACCGGGAGGTGGGGCGGGTGGGGATCGTCTGCGGGAGCGGTGCGGAAGGGATCCCGATCGCCTGCCAGGCCGGGTGCGATACCTTTGTGACGGGCGAATTGAAGCTCCACGATGCCCTCCACGCCGCCAGCTTGGGAATGCAGGTGGTCGTTCTCGGGCATCACGCCAGCGAGCGGTTCTCGATGCCGGTGCTGGCCGATCAACTGGCCGCCGCGGTGCCAGGGCTCAAATGCCGCTCCAGCGACGCCGAGCGTGATCCGCTGATTCCCCTGTGCAGCTTGTGACACCTGTACCGGCGCGTTGCCCGGCGCTTTCCCGGCGCTACAATTCAAGGAGTGCTCGGGCCCGGGTGACCTGACGTCTCCCGGCCCGTCACCGCACAGCCTGTCCTGCCAAGCCTGCCTGTCCTGCCAAGAAGGATCCTCGATGCCTTCCCCTTCTCGATCCTCCCGCCGTCCGGAAGCGTCCAATGCTGCCGGGAGCGGCGCGGTGCCCCGGCAGCCGAAGTTTCTCACGGCCCTGCCGGTCTTCAACGAGGTCCGGCAGGTCGAGGCGGTCCTCGACGAGGTTCTCCGTTTCACGCCTCACGTCCTCGTGATCGACGATGGCTCGACCGACGGCACGTCGCGGCTCCTCGCCGACCGCCTCGAGCGTCAGGGGGACATCCGGGTGGTGCGTCATCCGCACAACCGTGGCTACGGTGCCGCCCTGGCGACAGCCTTCCGCGAAACGCTCTCTGGCGACTTCGACGGCCTGGTGACGATCGACTGCGACGGCCAGCACCAGCCGCGGCTCATCCCCGCCTTCATCGACGCCGCCACGACCATCGGCGCCGCAGGGGATCCCGGGGCACCGCTCCCCGACATCGTCTCCGGCAGCCGCTATCTGCAGGTCTTCGATGGCGACAGCCGCCCCCCCGAGTCGCGTCGGCGGATCAACGAGACGATCACCGCCGAGATCAACGCCCGTCTCGGCTTCTCCCTCACCGACGCCTTCTGCGGCTTCAAGGCCTACACGCGCCGGGCGCTCTCCGCGCTCCATGTGACTGAGTTCGGCTATGCGATGCCGCTCGAGGTCTGGGTGCAGGCTTCGGTGGCCGGCCTGCAGGTCGTGGAGCTCCCCGTTCCCCTCATCTACCTCGATCTGGCGCGGAGTTTCGGGGGGGCTCTGGACGACGCCGAGACCCGTCTGGCCTACTACCGCGGTGTTCTCGACCGGGCCGAAGCCGCCGTGGCGGCGTCGGTGCATGACGTTGTTGCGTCGACGCACGGGGCCGGCTGAACCTCCGGACGTGGTACCCTCCGGCCAGCCCAGCGCATCCTCATGACATCATCGTGGCCCTCCGCGACCCGGAGGTTTCGAGCCCCGGCCCTCTCGGGAGACCGGCTGATCCACCCGCCACTCGTGGCAAAGGCCGACGCGCCGGCCGACGCCATCGAGACGCTCCTCGACAACAACCGCCTCCTCCGGGCCGCCTTCGACACGCGCATCGGTGACATGCGGCTGTGGGAACTGGTGGCCGCGACGCGCCGTGAGGTGCTGACGGTCGCCGCCGAATACACCGGCAGCTACCGCGACATCGAACGACCGCGGGACATCGCCGACTGGATCGCGCGGCCGATCATCATGGGGGGGCATCAACCGGAGCTCTTTCACCCAGGCGTGTGGCTGAAGAACTCCGCCCTCGACGCCTACGCCCGCCGGGTCAGCGGCACCGCGGTGAATCTGATCGTCGACACCGACCGCTGCAACCACACGGGGGTCGCTGTCCCGGTGGGGACGCCGCAGGAGGCAAAGCTCGAGCACGTTCCGTTCGATGGCCCAGGTCCCGACATGGCCTGGGAGGAGCGCGGGATCCTCGACGACCATGCGTTCGCCTCCTTCGGCGACCGCTGCTGCGACCTCCTCCTCCCGCTCGAGCCGGCGCCGATCCTGCGACGCTGGTGGCCGCTGGTGATGGAGCGCGCGGCGGAAACTCGTCGACTCGGCATCGCGCTGGCCCAGGCCCGCCATCTCGTCGAGGGCCGCTTCGGCCTAGAGACGCTCGAACTGCCGGTCAGCGAACTGGTGCGACTGCCGACGGTGCTCGTCTTCACCGGCTGGCTCCTGGCGCGCGCCCGGGAGCTCCACGAGGCCTACAACGCCGCCCTCGCCGAACACCGCCGCGTCTGGCGAATCCGCGGCCAAGGCCGGCCGATGCCCGATCTGGCGGTGCGCACCGACACCACGGCCGACGGGCCATGGTTTGAGGTGCCGTGGTGGATCTGGTCGCGCGACGATCCCCGCCGGCGGCGCGTGTTCGCCAACGTCGGCACGGCCGGCACGCTCCTCCTTTCCGACATGGAGACGCTGCGCGTCGAACTCCCGATCACGCCCGACACCTCGACGTCGACGTGGGTCGACGCGCTCCAGCGGCTCGAGGGGCACGGCTTCCGGCTCCGTCCCCGGGCCCTCCTCACCACGCTCATCGCCCGGCTCCTCGTCGCCGATGTCTTCGTCCACGGCATCGGCGGCGCCGCCTACGACCGGATCACTGACGGAATCGTGCGCCGCCTCACCGGCTGCGATCCGCCCCGCTACGCCGTCGTCACCGGAACGCTGCGCCTTCCGATCGACGAGATCTTCCCCGCCGAGGCCGGACGCGATCCGGCGGCGGAGCTCGCGGCCGTTCACCAAACCCTCCGCGATCTCGACTACCACCCCGAGCGGCATCTCCCTCCGATCGACACCCTCGCCCCCGAGGTCAGCGAGTTGGTGAGGCAGAAGACGCGCTGGATCGACACCTTTCCCACGCCGACGCTCGCGCGCAGGCGCTGCCGGGAGATCCGCGCGACCAACGACCGGCTCGCCTTCCACACCCAGGCGCAGCGCCGGCGATTGCTCGCACTGTCCGGCCCGCTCACCGGCCGGATCCGCGCCGCCAAGGCGCTCTCATCCCGGGAACATCCCTGGTGTTTTTTCCAGGAAAAGTCGTTGCGCCGCTTCCTCCTACTTGAGATCGACTGACAATCCGCCTATCCTTGCGACCAACGGACTGTCGATGTCGCTCCAGGGATGAGGAGGCACCATGCCAGCGGAGGGTATGCGAAGGGGGAATCGTTCCCAGGTTGACGCCAGCCGGCGCTCAAGCCGTGACGGGGTCACACCCCAGATCGCTGTCGGCACGATCGCCGACGACCGAGCCTCGGACGCCGCCGCTGGTGCGACGGGCGCCGATGGAGAGATGGAATCTTCCACGCACGCCGACAGCCTCCGTCTTGCGGTCGTTGCCGAGCCGCGGACCGCGGCGCGGCGCCGGAGTGAGCGCCGGCCAGCGATCATCCACCTGCCGATCCATCCGGTGGCACCACGTCGTCCCCCGTCGTGGATGCTGGAGCAGTGCCAGATCGCCCCGGCACGGGCTGGCGATCAAAGCGAGATCCTCCAACTTCTCTCCGGGCTGCCGGTGGCGCCGACGAGGGCGGAGTTCCACGCAGCGGTCGATCATCCCGAGCACGATCCCGGCAACCGGCTCGTGGCCCGGCTGGCCGGTCGGATCGTCGGTCATATCGAGGTGATGCCGCGTTCGATGATGCTCGGCGCCGGTTCGGTCAGCGCCGCGGTCATCGACCGGGTTGCGGTGCTGCCAGAATGCCGCGGGGCCGGTCACGGGCAGCGTCTCGTGCAGGCCGCCGAGGACCGGATGCGGATGATCGGTGCCGCCGTTGCCTTCTCGCGCACGCGGATCGCGCCGTCGTTCCACGAGATGGGCTGGGCGGTCCTCGGTCGTGATTGTGCCACCCCCGGCCGCCCCACCGACATCCTCGCCCGACTCCTCGAACGCCCGGCCCCGCTGGCCCGTTCGTCGGCCAGCGCGATGCCGGCCGTGGGCCATTCGACCGAAGGGGTGACGATGCGGCAGTGGCGCCATGTCGAGCTCCCCGCCATCCTCCGAATCTACAACCAGAACGCGGCCCGCTTCGTCGGCCCGCTCGATCGCGGCGAGGCCTACTCGCGTTGGCTGGTCAGCCGCGGGGCCTTCGATTCGATTCTCGTGGCCCTCGTCGGCCAAGACCGCTACGACCTCCACGAGACCTCCGCCCGAATCGTCGGCTATTGCATCCAGGCTGGCCACCGGATCCTCGAGCTCCTCGCCGATCCGGAGTTCCCCGGCCTCGAGCGCGAGATTCTCGCCCGGGTGTGTGCCGAGGCGATTGAAAACGACCGTCAGGAGATCCTCTACGAGTCGAGCGCCGCCGATCCGCTCCACGCCGCGGTGGCGGGGGGCGAGAGCCTCGTGCAAGCCCACGACCGGATGGTCGTCGCCAAGTTGATCCGTCCGCTCGAGGTCCTCCAGGCCGTTGCTCCGGCCACGGTGACCCGGGCCGCGGCAGCGGGGATCCGCGAAGCCCTCGAACTGGGGATCGAATCGCCCGGCTTCCGCGGCTCTGTGGTCGTCGCCGACGGGAGAGCCACGGTGCAGCAGGGGCGCGTCGGCCGCAGTTGGCTGCGGCTGGCAGACGACGAGCTCACCCGGCTCCTCCTCGGCCAGTGCGATCCTGTCGAGGCGGTGGCCCGGGGAACGATGGAGCCCTCGACGCAGATGGCCCAGCGGCTTGCCGGCATCCTCTTCCCCCGCCAGCCCCTCTGGTGCCCGGTGTGGGACGACGTGCCCGCCTGACCCTAGCGGCTCCGAGCCAGAAGCCCTCCCGCGGAGTCGCTCGCTTGCCGCTCATGAGCGGCTGTTACGATTTTCCGGTGTTTGTGTCTCGGCACCATGCGACACCGGCCCCGGGGACGTTTCCATGACTTTGCGCTGCCATGTTCTTCTCGTGATCATGCTCGGCTGGGTTGCAAGCGGGCTTCCCTCCCCTGCCGCCGAGCCACCTCCGACGGTAACCGTCCCGGCGGTGTCGCTGCGCCCCACCGATCGCTTCGCCCGGCTCCAGTGGGAGGCCACCCATACCGGCACCGCCCCGTGGGGGCATTGGGGGGATCAGCCGGGGCACTACATCTCCTGGTCGAACCATTCCAACCGGCTCGTGCCGGTCTACACCTTCGGCATCGGCCTGGATGGAGTGGCCGGGGAGCAGAGTGCCTATCGCAGCGAGGATCGGCTCCGGGCGATCTACGGCCAGCTCCCCGAGCACACGTACAACCCTGCCGCCGACTACTTTGACCAGACCGATGTCCAGGCCCTCCAGGTGGCGGCGGCCGCCGCCGGCAAGCGGCGGATCATCCTCATGATCTTCGACGGGATGGACTGGACGACGACGCGCACCGCCGCGATCGCGCTGTCGGGAAACGTAGCCTACGATTCCGGCCGCGGCACGGGGCTCTTCTTCCAGGATTACGCCGGCGCCCCGACCGCCTTCGGGTTCTGCTGCACCAGCCCCGCCAACGACGGCACGAAGGTCGACGTCGACGCCCAGGCGCTCAAAAATCCCGGCGGCGACAAGACCGGCGGCTACGACGCTGGCTTGGGGGGGGCAACGCCGTGGGATCCGCTCGCCCAGCCCACCTATCTGATCGGCCGGGATCGCTACCGTCCCCATGCGGTCTGTGATTCCGCTGCCTCGGCCACCGCCTTCTGCTCCGGCCGCAAGACCTACAACGACGCGATCAACGTCGATCCCGCGGGGGGCCAAGTCGAGCCGATCGCGCGCACGCTCCAGAAGCAGGGCTGGTCCGTCGGGGCGGTGACGAGCGTGCCGATCCCCCATGCGACGCCGGCCTGCGCCTACGCCAACAACGTCAGCCGCGACGACTACCAGGACATCACCCGCGACATGGTCGGCCTCCGCTCGGTGTCGCACCGCGAGGAGCCACTGCCTGGCCTCGACGTCGTCATCGGCTGCGGGTTTGGCGTCGGCGATCCCGACGACCGTGACGACCAGGGGGCCAACTACGAGCCGCCGCTCAAGTATGCCGCCGTGTCGACGCTCCGCGAGATCGACGCCGCCGGCGGCGGCCGCTATCAGATTGCCGTCCGGACCCCGGGGCGGAAAGGGGCCACGGTGCTTGCGGAGGGGGCGCAAGCGGCGATAGCCAACGACCGTCGCCTCTTCGGCTGGTTCGGGACGCGCGAGGGGAATCTCCCTTTCGCCACCGCCGACGGCGGTTACGACCCGGTGATCGTCTCCGACGACGGCCGGAAGAAGCTCTTCGCCCTCGGCGAACAATCAGGTCTGGGGCTGAAGTATAGCCAGCCGATCCACTACACCCCGGCCGACTTCGACGAGAATCCGACGCTGGCCGAGATGACGGTGGCGGCGCTCGACGTCCTTGCCGCGAAGGAAAAACCCTTCTGGCTGATGGTGGAGGCGGGGGATGTCGACTGGGCGAGCCATGGCAACGACATCGATGCGGCCATCGGTGCCGTGGCCAGTGGCGACGCCGCCTTCCGGGCGATCACCGGCTGGGTCGAGAGCCACGGCGGCTGGGACGACACGGCCGTGATTGTGACGAGCGACCACGGCCACATGTTCGTGCTGGAAAAGCCCGAAGCCTTCGCCCGGTGAGGCGGGAGCCGCTGCGGTGCATCGGCCGGTTTTTCAGGACAGGAACGCGATCACCCTGCAGGCCAAGGCGTCGCCCGGATTCTGCCGGTTTCCGCTGTGGCCTCACAGCCCGAGTTCCACCAGGCCCTCCTCCCAGGGCACCGCCAGCACGCCGTCGATCCGCTTTCGGAGGGGATCGCGGGAGAAGCAATAAGCATCAGCCCCGGGGAAGTCGGGGAGGAAGCGCGACAGGTCGCGCACATGCCGCGGCTCGACGCGGTCGGTCGATTTGATCTCGATGAGCGCCGGTGGCCGACCGGGGCGATCGATGATCAGATCGATCTCGGCGTCGTCCTTCGTGCGCAGATAGGAGAAGCGGTAGTCGTTCTGGCAATAGTCGCTGGCCCGCACGATCTCGAGGATCACGAAGTGCTCGAAGGCCCGCCCGTAGCCGCCGGTTCGGGGCACGAGGTCGACGGTCAACGTCCCGGCCAGGGCCCGGCAGACGCCCGGATCAAACCACCAGAACTTCGGCGACTGCCGCTGTCGCTTGCGGACGGAGGCGTGCCACGGCTCGAGCATGAAGCCCAGATGGGTGTCCTCCAGGATCTCGAAATAGGAGGCCACCGTCTTGTGATCGACACCGATGTCGCGGGCGATATTTGAGCAGTTGAGGATCTCGCCATTGGCCTGGGCAGCCACTTCGAGGAAGCGCCGGAAGGGACCGAGCCGCCGGATGACATGCTCCGCCCAGACCTCCTCGCGCAGGTAGGTTCGGGCGTAGGCCCGCAGATAGCTCGATCGATCGGCCTCGGCGGTGAACGAGAACACCGTGGGGAGCGTGCCGAAGCGCAGGCAGGTGGAAAGCTCGAAGGCCGGCCCGAGCTCGCGGCTGGTCAACGGGAAGAGGTGCCGCACGAACGCCCGGCCGGCGAGCAGATTGACCGCCCCGCGCTTCAGCTTCCGAGCACTCGAGCCGGTCATGGCGAAGCGGACGCGCCGGCCGCCGGGACGAGGCTGTTCGATCGCCGCATGGACAACGTCGAGGAGGAGGGGCACCTTCTGGATCTCGTCGATCACTACCCAATCGACCGCCGAAGCAGCATCGATTTGCTCGCGCAATTCCCCCGGCCGGAGGCTGTAACGGTGCTCGAGCTCCGGGTCGAGGAGATCGATCCAGAGCGTGGCACGGGCCCCGAAATGCTCCCGGAGAAGTGTCGACTTCCCCGTGCCGCGCGGCCCGAGGAGCAGCAAACTGCTCGATTCACTAATCGAAAGCGTTCTTGGGAACATACTCCCAATGTGTACGCCGAATTGGGAGTAAGGTCAAACTGGCTCTTTTCCTGCCGCTGCGACCCGCCAATTGACGCCGGCCCGTGCCCCCCAGCCACCGAAGAAGGCTCGAGGCGTGAGCGGCATCAGCTGGCGGATGCCCGCTCGGCATCAAGGGTTCGGAGTGCCGGCCACTGCCGCCTCGATCCCCCCAGCCGCGCCAGCCGCATCGGCCTCGGCCAGCGTGCGGATGTGGTCGAGGACGCGGCGATGGATGCGGTGGATCGAGAAGTCGCTCCACAGCGTCCAGTAAATCTGGGGATGCATGTCGAAGGTGTACCAGGTGCGCCCCTCGAGCCGCGTTCGCCCGCCCCCCAGATCGACCAGCCGGAATTCGCCGCGCTGGCTCTCGAGCGACCGATCCTCGAGATGGGGAGGATGGACATGCCGCCAGGGGGTCAGTTCCACCATCGGATCGGGCTGATCGACGACGTCGAAGGCGAGCCGAACAGGTTCCTCCCAGACGGTGATCGGCTCGACGAAGTCGCCGGTGGAAAACTCGCAGTGCCGCACCGCCCCGACGCCGCTCCCCTCAATCCGAGCCCGCATCGGACAGGCGATCCCACAGCGGAAAAACCAGTCCGTGGGCGCGGGGAGATCGGGAAACTCAACGATCCGTTTCCACACCACTTCCGGCGGGGCAGCGACCTCGACCGTCGTGAGGACCACCCGCTCGGGGATCTGCCGGGTGAGGGCCTCGGCCCCACACAGAAACGGGACTGCCAGGATCATGCCGACCATCTGCCCTGATCCAGCCGTTGTGCACTCCGCCATCCACTTCCCCAGAATCGCCCCGACGATCGTCATCGGCAACACGATCGGCGCCGCCATGATCAGGCAGATCATCCCCTCGAAAGCGAGCAACAGGAGGACTCCGGCGGCGAGGAGCGTCACCAGCACCGCGATGTTGACCGTCGCGCCCGTCGACCGGACCACCGGCTGGTTGTAGACAAAGCCGGAAACCATCCCCATCATCACCGGCGTCACAAGGAACACCACCACCCCGTACTCGCCGAACCCGTAGATTCCGACCAGGATCGCCATGATGCCGACCGCGAGGCCGCAGCCCACGGCCGTCAGGGCAACCCTCCTCGGCGCCTTGGCAGTGGCCGCGGCTCGTTCCACCGAGAGCGCCGGTTTGTCGGGGGCGATCGCCAGGCACGCCATCACAACGAGGTTCACCGGCGGCACGAGCACGAGGGCCCCGAGCCAAGGCGAGCTGCCGGCCGAATAGGCCCGTCGCACGCTCATTGAAAGGGCGATCCACACAAAAGGGACCGTCCACAACACCAGAAACAAGCCCAGCCATTCCGGGGCAGATTCGGCGAAGAATTCCCGGGCCGAGAGCGACGGACTGACGAACTCAACCGGCGTCAACCATTGGCCAGTAGTGGCCTTGATGACCCCGGCTTCGACGGCGTACTTGAAGACTGCCAATCCCACTCCGCTGACCGCATACGTCAACCGATCGACCGGCTCGCGGAGCCCGAACCAGATATCTGCCCAGCGTCGCATGGCGTCCCCCCGGTTGTCGGCCGTTCAGCCGCGCTGATGCGGTGAATCGTCCCGAGACGATAGCACACCCTCGCTGGGGTGGAGTACCCCCATGCTGTCGGGAGATCAGCCCGCCGGGTTATTCCCCGCCCCTCTTCAGCCGTGCCCGCGGGCGCCGGCGAGCCACTCGTTGGCCCAGGTGCGCACCCCCTCGATCCCCTTGCGGTGGCAGAAGTCACCGAGGCTTTCCGCTGCCTTCCGCTCCGCCTTGTAGCAGGTGAGGACGGCGGTGATCTCCTTGGCGAGATCCTCGAAGGGGACGACATCCTTGTATTGCTCGTTGAGCCGGTCCCCTAGGAGCCGGCCGCCGAGGAAGAGCGTGTACTTCCCCAGCGTCCGCCCCACGATGCCGATGTCGCAGTTGTAGGGGCGGGCACAGGCGTTCGGGCAGCCGGTCATGCGGACGGTGAAGGCGTCGTGCGAGAGCCCGAGTTTCGCCACCACCGGCTCGAGGGAGTCGATGAGCCCGGGGAGGACGCGCTCGCTCTCGGCGACGGCGAGGCTACAGGTGGGGAGGGCCACGCAGGCCATGCTCCAGCGGCGGAGCGTCGAGATCTCCTCCGAGGTCTTCACGCCATGGGAATGGAGGATCTCGGCGATCCGGTCGCGGTCGCTGGCCGCGAGATCGGTGAACAGGAGGCTCTGATGGGCCGTGATCCGCACCCCCGGCGAGAGTTCCCGGAGGATCTTCCGGATCGCCGTCTTGAGCTGAAAACCGTCACGGTCGACGATCCGGCCGTTCTCGACATTGAAGCCGTAGAAGTATTTTCCATCCCCCTGCTCGAACCAGCCGATGTGGTCGTCGAAGGCATGGACATCGGTCGGATGGCAGGGGGCGAGTGGCTTGCCGAAGTATTCCTCTACCTTCGCCCGGAAAGCCTCCAGGCCCATGGTGTGGATCGTGTACTTCAGGCGCGCGGTCTTGCGGTCGGCGCGGTTGCCGAAGTCTCGCTGCACCTTGACGATCGCCTCGGCGATGCCGAGGACATCCTCCGGCGGCACGAATCCCAGCCGCTTGGCCAGGGCCGGGAAGGTTTTGGCAGCGCTCGGCGTCACCCCCATCCCACCGCCGGCGACGACGTTGTAGCCGAGGATCTTTCCCTGCTCGTGGACAACGATGAAGCCGAGGTCGTTGGCATAGACGTCGGTGCAGTTGTCCTCGGGGAGGGCAAACGCCGTCTTGAACTTCCGCGGCAGGTAGGTGGGGCCGTAGATTGGTTCGATAGGCTGGATCGGCTCGATGGGCTGGCTCGGCTCGACCGGCTCCGGGCCACCGGCGACCCGCTGCTTCTCCCCGGTCTCGGGATCGGTGAGCCAGATCTCGTAGTAGGCCCGCGTCCGCGGGGCGAGATGGATGGCGAGCTCGTCGAGCTTGGCCTGCATCTGGTCGCGGACAGCATTGCCGTGGATCGGCGCCGGGCAGCACATGATGTTGCGCTCGACGTCGCCGCAGGCGGCAAGCGTCGTCATCTGGTTGGTGTGGACCTTCTGCATGAAGGCCTTCAGATCCCCCTTCACCACACCATGGTGCTGGATCGACTGCCGGGTCGTCAGCCGGATCGTGCCGTTGCCGATCTCGTCCCCCATGTCGAGCGCGGCGAGGAGCTGGGCGGCGGTGAGCTTCCCCCCCGGCACGCAGGTGCGGATCATGAAGCTGATCTCGCGGACGCTCTTGGCCCCCTCGCGGCTCTTCCGCTGCTCGCGGTCGTCCTGCTGGTAGGTGCCGAAGTTCTTGAGCAGCTGAACGCTCCCCTTCCCGAAGCCGGGGGCCCCGTCGACGAGCTCCTTGGCGATGTCGCCCCGCAGATAGTCGCTCGCGGTCTTGAAGCCCTCGACGGCGGTCAGCTTGATTGTCTCGGCAGGCTTCGGGTCAGCGCTCATCGGGGATCTCGCTGGAGGTCGGTGCGAACCGGCAGGGGATGCAACGTGGGCCCCACTCGGGCCCTCCGCTCTGCAAGAATAGCCCCTTGGGCCTGCCGCTGACACCCCGGTGTCACCCCCTCTTTTCCTCGCCGGAGCCAAGGTTATTCATGGGCTATTTCGCCTTCTTCCTCGTCCTCACCGCCGCCTCTCTCCTCTGGTCGGCCGCCTGCACGGCCGCCGCCGCCCGCAGCGACCGGCGCCGTGCGCTGTGGCTCTTCCTCGGCCTTGCCCTCCCCGTCCTCGCCCTCCTTCCCTGGCTCTTGGCCAGCGGGTACCTCGCCTTCGACGCTCGGATGCGGCCGAACTGGTTCGGTGCCGTGCTCACGGTCGTTCTCTCGGCGCTCATCGGTGGGATCTGGATCAGCCGCGCCGGCCTGACGACGATCGCTTCCTCGGCGGTGGCGGTCGCCTCGCGCTGGCCGGTGATCGGGCTGTTCGCTTTCGCGA
>CALQRA010000143.1 GCA_943332855.1 Candidatus Kuenenia stuttgartensis | reverse complement strand
CGGCTGCTCCTCCTCGCCCGTCGCCTCTGCGAGCGCGGGGCGGGGTTTGTCACCGTGACGACGAGCTTCGTCTGGGACATGCACGCCGACATCAACAACGCTCCCGTCACCGAGGGGATGCGGTATGTCGGCGCCCCGTTTGATCATGCCGTGGCGGCGTTCATCGACGACGTTGAGGCCCGTGGGCTGTCCGACAAGATCCTCCTCGTCTGCTGCGGGGAGATGGGGCGGACACCGCAGCTCAACGCCGCCGGCGGCCGCGACCACTGGGGGGGCCTCGCCCCGCTCCTCCTCTACGGCGGAGGGCTGGGGAAAGGGATCGTCGTCGGCCGGTCGAGCCGCGACGGCGGTCAGCCCGCCTCCGATCCAGTGACGATTCCCGACCTCATCGGCACGATCACGCGCTCACTTCTCGATCTCTCCGAAGTCAGGCTCCTCGACAGCCTCCCCAAGTCGCTCCAGGCGACCCTCTCCCAGGGTCGGCCGATCCCTGGCCTCGGCTGATCGACGCCGCGGCTAACGCAGCGACTTCACCAGCGTGTCGTAGTCGGCGTGTGAACCGATCCAAAACCAGGTGATGGTGTCATCCTCAACCACACCGAGCGCCCGCCAACCGATTCCAACCCGAACAGACCACACCCCCGTCGAACCGATCGGCTTGAAGCCAAGACTCGGATGGCGGGGGTCATCGATCCAGAGCCGATAGTTCTTTCGCGCTGTCTGCCGGACTTCGTCGGGGAGTCGTTTCAGGCAGGCAAGAAAGTCGTCTTCCAGTTTCGAATTCACAGGTCATCGATCCGCATGTCGCGGGTGTTGCCGGAGCGGATCTTCGCCCGCACCTTCTCGGCAAGCTGACGAAGCACGGGCTGAGAGGCGGCGAACGCCTCCTCCCAGCGACGGTCGTCGGCGATCTCCTCGAGGATCAGGGCCGCGATGGTATCCTGCTCCGCCGGGCTGCATTTCCGCAGTTCGTCGATCGCTTGTTCGAGCAGCGTCGTCATTGTCGTGTCCTCGTCACACGCATCGGTCAGGCAGGCAATCTTTTATCAGGGCGATCGGCGCCCGCATCAACCTGGGCATCGCTCAGTGCCCCGCCGGCTGCGCTCCGGGAGCGGCCGCCGCGGGTGCGTCGTTACGGAGGCTTTCCGGCAGCCATTCCCGCTCCGCCTCATCGGGATCGACGGCACTCACTCCTTCGAGCAGTGCATCGTCCTCATGATCCTCTTCGCGGGCACTCGTGCCAAAGAAGGAGTACATCACAGGGACGAGAATCAACACCAGAAGCGTCGTGAGCGCTAGACCGAACGCCAACGACGTCGCCATCGGGATGAGGAACTGAGCTTGGAAACTCTTCTCGAGCAGCAAGGGCATCAAGCCGCCGATCGTCGTGATGCTCGTGAGGAACACCGGCCGGAAGCGGACACAGCCCGCTTCGCGGAGGGCGCGCCGCAGCGGCTGCCCTTCGCGAACCCGGGCATTGATGAAGTCGACGAGGACGATCGAATCGTTGACGACGACCCCCGCCAGCGCTACCAGTCCGAAAAAACTGAACAGCGTCAGCGGCATCCCCATCAGGGCATGGCCGAAGACGGCACCCGCACACCCCACCGGGATCGCCGCGAGGATGATGAACGGCTGAAAGTACGACTTGAACTCCATCGTGAGGAGAACGAACATCGCGAACAGGGCCACGACGAAACCCACCCCCAGACTGCGGAGCGATTCGCGGGTCTGCTCCTGCTCCCCCTCCCAGCGCACGCGCACGAGTGGATAGTCGCGGAGCAGATCGGGCATCAACCGCTTCTCAAGATCAGCCGTGACCTGAGTGCTCGTCAGGGAGCTTTTGGCGACGTCGATGTCGGCGATCACCGAGATCGAACGCTTCTGTCCGATCCGGTTGATCTCTGAATAGCCGCGGACGACCGTCACGTCGGCTAGTTCGCCGACCGGCCGCTTCACCCCGTCGGGGCTCGTCACCCGAATGTCGTCGAGGGCGGCAAAGCTCCGTCGTTCCTCCGGCGGATAGCGCACCATGAGCTTCACTTCATGACGACCACGCTGGAGCCGCATCACTTCCTCACCATAAAAGCACGCCCGGATCGTCGCCGCCAGATCGGCCAGCGAGACGCCCATCGCCTCGGCCCGCGGCTTGATCTTCACCTGGTATTCCCACTTGCCGGGGCGGGAGTCGTCGTCGATGTCGATCACGCCAGGGTACTGGCGGAGCCACTCCTTGCAGCGTTCCACCGCGGCCTCGAGCTGCCGCACCCCTTCCGGGTCACTCGGGGCGAGAAGCTTGAAGTCGATCGGTTTGCCGCCGGGGCCGATGTTCTCGCTCCCATAGACGAGCGAATCGATGCCGGGGAACTCTCCAGACGCCTTCCGCCACTCGCTGATGAACTCCTCGCTCGTGACGCTGCGCTTCTCGCCGTCGACGAGCTCCACCGACACCCCACCGACGTGACTCCCGTTCGACCGCGCATTCGGACCCACCTGCCCGTCCATCGACACGCTCCCGACCGAGCGGTTGACGAGCTCGACGATCGACTCGCCAGCGGGCGCCAGCCGTTTGGCGACGTCGTAGGCTGCCCGCTCGATCCGGGCCGTCGCCTCCTCGGTGACACTCGCCGGCGTGCCGTCAGGGAAAGAGACCCTCGCCATCAGGCGGTTGGCGTCGACCTTGGGAAAGAGGGAAAAGGGAGTGACCCCGCTGCGCACAAGGCCGACGGCGAGAAGGAGCAGGCCAAGGGCGATCGCCAGGACGCTGAGCCGGTTGTCGAGGGCGACATCAAGCGTCGGAGCATAGATTGTCTTCACGAACCACTTCAGGTTCCGGTCGCACGTCCGCTGGGCCCAAGTCACCGCCGGCATGAGGGGTTTGAGCGGGGCGAGGAAGAACCCGAGGATCGTGAACACGAGACTCTTGTCGTGCGAAAGGTGACCGGGGAGGACGAGGAGCGCCTCGCAGAGCGACATCAGCAACGCCGTGATGAAGGCAAACGGCATCACGGCGATGAACTTCCCCATCACCCCCGACACGAAACAGAGCGGGAGGAACGTGATAACGGTCGTGAGCACGCTCGAGATCACACTCGGGATCACCTCCACTGTGCCGTCGATGGCGGCCCGCTGCGGCCCCTTCCCCATCCGCCGGTGTCGGTCGACGTTGTCGCTGACGACGATCGCATCGTCGACAACGATGCCGATCGCCATCAGGAAGGCGAACATCGAGAGCATGTTGAGCGTCTGGTCGGTGAGATACATGAACATCCCGGTCCCGAGCATCGCGAACGGGATCCCGGAGGCGACCCAGAAGGCAGTCTTGAGATCGAGGAACAGGGCGAGCATGACGAACACGATCAGCAGCCCCTGGAGACCATTGGAGATGAGCATCTCGAGCCGGTCGCGAACGTCGATCGACTGGTCGGCCCACACCGTAAGCTCATACCCCTCTGGCAGCCGTACCTGATCGGTGTAGCCGCGGACTGCAGCAACCATGGCGAGAAGATCCTCACCGGAACTGCGGTCGATCGAGACGACCATGCCCTTGCGGCCGTTGATACGGTTGGTGGCGGCGATGTCGGCAAAATCATCGCGGACTATGCCGAGGTCGCCAACCGTGAGCACGAGCCCGTCGGGGAGCGTGACGAGGGGCAGCTTGGCGATGTCCTGGCCGATGTAGCGTTTGTTCTTGCCGCGGAGAAGAATCTCACCCCCCTGGCTGCGGATCGTGCCGCCGGGGAGTTCGAGATTTTCCCGGCGGACGATGTCGGCCACCTTCTGGAGCGAGAGGCCGTACTTCCGCAGCGTTTCCTCGCTGATTTCGATGTCGATCTCGAAGTCACGGGCGCCGATGAGATTCGCTGCCGACACCGCCGGCAGCGAGAGGAGATCGTCTCGCACCTGCTCGGCCACGTCGCGCAAGCCGGCTTCGGACACCTCCTCATCGCCATCGGCCGCGACTGGCGCAAGCACGCCGACTTTAATGGCCGGAGTACGGAGCGTCAGTTGCTCCACCTTCGGATCCTCAGCGAGCTCCGGCAGGCTGGGGATCCGCTCCACCTCGGAGCGGATCTCGCCGAGCACCTTGAGCGCGTCCTTGACGTTCTCGTTGAGCTCGAAGACGCAGTAGCCCATCCCCTCCTGGGCCACGCTCGTGAGCTTCTTGATCCCGGCGACGCTCCGACAGGCCTCCTCGATCTTCTGGCAGATTCCCTCCTCCACCTCATCCGGCGTAGCACCGGGATAAGGGACGGCAACGAGGACGATTTCGAGCTCAAACTCAGGAAACGTCTCGCGCCGCATCGCGGCAAAGGCGACGCCCCCAATGAGAAGGATCGCCATCACCAACGTATTCATTGCCGGCGTGTTGCGGACGGTCCAGCTGACGATACCGCGCATCCGCAGGTTCCTGTGGCAGTGAAAAGGGAGGGACAGCGGGTCAGGCCGGATCCTCGGTCAAAGGGCCTTCGGGAACGGCCCCGGAGACCGCCGCGGCTTCAGCATCGCTGACGGCCATCCCCGGACGGGGATTGGCCAATTGGCTCGTGACGACACGGTCGCCGACGACGAGCCCCGATGCGGTCGATTCGAAGTAGACCCGGCCGGACGCGACATGAATCGGACGGGGACGGAGGATCACCAACTTCCCGTCCCTCACCACCCACACTTCGCCGGTGGGGCGCTGCGCATCCTCCGGGATCGAGACGAGATCCTGGACCGAATCGACGTGGACGCGAATCTGGACGAACATTCCGCGGAGGAGCGACCGCGGCGCCTCGGCAGGCAATTCCGGCATGAACGCCCCGTAGGCATCGATGGCCCGCACCGCCGTCGGATCGGGGACAAGCACCCGGCAGGGAAGCGTGCGCGTCTTTTCGTCGAGCCCACGCCCTTCCTGGCGCGAGAGCGTTCCGGCCCACTGGTAGGCCCGGTTGCCGAGGGTGAAAACGACCGACGTCGGGGTCTCGGGAATCTCGTGGGCCCCGGGCGATGCTGCGACGGCGGCGGACTGTGAGCCCCAGATCCGCGCCAACTCGTCCATCCGCAGGCTGCTCTTCACTTCGGCCGCGCTTGTGTCCTCGAGGACCACCAGCGGCGTTCCCTTGGCAACATACGACTCCTGCTCCACGCGGTCGTCGACGACCACGCCGTCGAGCGGCGCCACAACACTCGTCCGTTCGAGATCGAGCTTGGCTCGGTCAAGCATCGTCGAGGCCAGTGCCTGCGCTTCCACGAGTCGGTTGCGCCGTTTCTGGAGAACGCGACGTTGCCCCTGGAGATTCGAGAGGGCGTTGGCAGTCGTGAGCTGATCACGGGCAGCCTGGTCGGCCGCCGACTCGGTGACGATCCGCCCTTGAGCGAGCGTGTCGAGGCGATTGGCTTCGCGGCTGGAAATTGCCACCTGCTGCTTGGAGAGATCAATCGACTCGGCGTTTTGGACGAGCTCCTCGTCGATCTCGTCGATCGTCAGGACAGCCTGCTGGAGCTCGCGTTCGAGCCTTGACACGTCGAGCTCGTAGTCACGGGGATCGATGCGAAGCAACACCGTCCCTTTCGTGACGTACTGCCCCGACTTGCACGACGGCGACTTCTCGAAGATCCGGCCCCCCACCTCGGCAGCAAGGGTCACCTCGCGAAGCGGAACGACGACGCCATCGGCCTCGATGTCGACGCCCCCCTCCTGCGCGCTGACCACTGCGGTGCGCACAGGCACCGCCGCCAGCGCCCCGGCATCGACACGCTGTGGGGGGGGCTGGCTCCCCAACAACTGGAATGCCACCGCGGCGGCGCCGAGGATCACCAACGGGGCGACCCAGCCGAGAATGCTGTGAAGTTTCTTCATTTGCAGAGTGTAGCCCCTCCCCCCGCCCCGCGGAGGGTCACTTCTGCGTGCCCGCCCCGGCCGGCGCCGCGATCAACTCTCCCTGCATCGCCATCCAGTGCCCCGGGAAAGTGCATAGAAAGGGATACCGGCCCGGCTCCTCCGGCACCCGGAACCAGATCACCGTCTTTCCGGCCGGAGGGGTGATGTCGGTCCAGGCCAGGCAGTCCGCGGTCTCCGGCACATACTGCCGTGCCGCGGCCTCCGGATCGGTCACCAGCGCATTCACCGCCGCCCCCACCCGGGAGAGCGTCCCCGGCTTGAGCAGCGCCCAGTTGTGGGGCACCGTGTCGGGGTTGGTGAAGGTGAGCTCCACGAGATCGCCGGCCCGGACGTCGACCCGGCGGGGGATGAAGGAGAGATTCGGGCCGACCGCCACCTCGACCTTCGCGGTCACCTCCTTGGAGGGGACGGCGAAGGGATTGGGCTTCGTATTCAGGGCCCGCGCGGTGTCGCTGACCAGCGGGTGGGGACGGAGCGGAAGGGTCCGCTCCTGCGCCCCCGGCATTGGGCCATCGAGCCGGTTGGCAGTGATGACGAGATCATGCTCCACGCCAGCCCCCGTCGCCACGAGGAGATGGAGCTGGTCGACCGGCTGGATCTCCGGAATCTCCAGGAACAGCGACCTCCCGCCGCTGAGGACCTGCACGGCGGTGATCGGCAGATGGTCGTGGCCACGGAGCCCTTCGTGCTGCGTCGAGTATTCGTCTGACCCATAGCCGCCGCCGTAGCGGTAGTTCCAGCTTTGCGCGAAATGGCGAGCCGGATCGGCCGCGACGGCCGGGTCGACCGGCTCGGCGAAGTCGATCCGCACGCCGTTGTCGTGGAGATGGAAGCCGATCGGCTGCTGAAGACGCTGACCGCTGTAGCGGACGCGCTCGAGGCAGCCGTCGGCGGGGGTGTAGGTCCCCCAGCCGGCCATGCCGCTGACATACAGCGCCCCGTCGCGGTCGTTGAACTTCCCCCGATGCGAGCCCGAGCGGAACGACACCGGCAGCGGCACGATCGCCCCCTGCTGCTGCCCGGCCACCTCGTCGCGCAGCAGCACCATCGCCGTCCCCGCACCGAACGACAGGTGAACGAGCTGCCCGCCGAGCGGCCCCATCGCCCCCTCCGGCACCCACACCTGCCCGCCGCAGTTGTTGTCGATGCCGCGAGGCAGATAGGCCAGCGGCAGATCGGGGACACGGCCGTCGCGCGGCCCACCATGCCCAAAATGGAGCGGCGGCTCGCCCGATCTAGGCCGCCCCGGGGGCACCGCCCCAACGAGGCTCGCCGGCACCCAGTCTCCTTCGCTCGATCCGGCCGTGATCGTGCCATCGGGGCAGATGCCGACGCCGTCGGAATTGCGCAGCCCGGTGGCAAGCAGCTCGGTTGTCTTTCCATCGGCGGAGATCCGCACCAGACCTTGCGCACTGCAGGCAGTGATGAAGCGGCCTTCAGAATCACGAACGAGCCCGCAGGTGTAGTCATGGCCACCGGCCGATGCGGCGTAGGCACGGGAGAAACAGTCGTAGCGATCGGCCTCGCCGTCGGCATTGGTGTCGATGAGCTTCGTGATCTGGTCGCGACCGAGGACATGGATGACCCCGTCGACGACCGCCATCCCGAGCGGATGATGGAGCCCGGCGGCGATCCGCCGCCACGCGAGCCGACGGGGCTGGCCATCGGCCCCCGGATCGATTGGCTTGGCCCGCCAGACATCCCCCTGCATGGTGCAGACGACGATATCCCCATCGGGGAGAAAGTCGTGATCGCCGCAGAACACAAGCGCCTTCCAGGGGTTTTCGACCGGCAGCTCGAAGGTGTCGACGGCCCACGGCACCTGCTTGCCACGGACGATGTTCGTCTTGATCACCTCCGTCCACTGTGGCGGGCCGCCATCGAGGAGGCTTTTGTGCGGATGGGTGTCGACCGGGCCGACGACGCGCTCGAACGCGCCATCCTTTACCATCGGCACGTCGAGCACCCGCATCCCGTCGACGGTGTAGAGGAAGCCGACCCGATCCCCCTGACGGACGAATCCCTCGTAGGCAAACTTCCCCACCGGCACGGCCGGAAGGGTTGCCGAGTCCGGCAGCGGCAGCTGGGTGCCCCCCGGGCTGAGGCCGCCGAGAAAGCCGTAGCGCGTATCGGAGAGACCGAGGAACTTGCCCTGCCAGGCGACGGGGTAGGTGAAGGTATCGGGATCGAAGCAGGCGTTGAGACCACCCCCGAGTTGGACGCAGACTCCGCGAACGATCGTCTTCCCGAAGGCGTGGAGGACGCCGGCCTGGACCGAGCCGAGGATGGTGTCGTTCCAGCGGCCATCGCGCCAGGTTTCCTCGTTCTGATTCCCCCAGTGCCCGAGCTTTCCGCCGTCGAGGCCGGGATATTGGGGGAGGAGCGGCGGCGTGGGGCAGATGGCCCGGAACCACCGCGCTTCCTTGGCGTAGAAGTCGTATTGCCGGTCGCGATTGACCGGCAGCTGCCAATCGGGAAACGCCTCGGGCGAGAGCGGCGCCTGATCGGGCTCGAAGGCCGCAGGAACGGTGGGATGGGCGGCGGCCACCACCGCGGCAACGGTGGCCGCCGGCAGATCGGCATGCCGGCCGAGATCGGCCAGGAAGCGAACGAGATCGCGCCGGTCGCGCGGATGGAGCGACTGCATCAGCCCGTCGGGCATCATGCTGCCGGTCTCCTCGATCACCTCGATGTCGGACTTGGTAAGCGTCTCGCGGGCCCCTGATGCCGGGTCGCGAAGCACCAGTGATGCGTCGTCCTCGCGCTCCCGGTATCCGCGCCGGCTCGCCCCATCGGCCGTGACCACCGTCACGGTACGGAACTCGGGTTGAACGACATGCTGCGGCCAGAGCAGCGACTCGGCAATCTGGTCGTGGGTCTTTTCGCTTCCGAGCTTCGAAAGTGCCGGGCCGACGTTCCCGCCATGCTCCCCCACCTTGTGGCAGGAGATGCAGGCGAGTGTGTGCCGGGTGAAGACACGGGCGCCGTTGGCGGCACTCGCCCCTTCCCCCTTCGCCTCGGCCGCCAGCGCCGCGACGACGGCCGGATCGTGCGGTGGCACACCCGCCGCCGCAGCCTTCGGCGCAGCGGCGGGAGCCTCCCACGTCTTCATGCCAGGAAGCGCCCCAGGATCCTTGCCGTCAAGCTTCGCGGCCACCCACTCGAGCCCGACGAGGTTGTCACGGAGCCGATCCTCGGCGTCGAGCTGGGTGTGGTTGAGGATTCCGAAGGGCCCCGCAAAGCCACTCTCCTGAACGATCTTCAACAGCTCCATGTCCTGCTCCCCCGAGCCGATCGGGGCGATCTTCAGGCCACGGGCCTCGCCGTCGGCAAACATCCCGTTGAGGTTGAGCACCTGGAGATGGGGCTTCATCCGCGCAATGAGCTCGCGGAATCGCCCGACGTGGACATGGCCGTGATGCTGGTTGTAGACGATGCCGACATTCGTGATCGGAGCGTCGCCGGCACGCAGCGCCTCAATGATCTCGATCTGATTCTCGGGCTCGCCGAACCAACCGCCATGGTTGTAGAGGCCGACGGTGCAGCCGATTTTTTTGGCGGCCTCGGCGATTGGCCGGATCCGCGCCGCTTCGGCCGCCACGCGGGCCTTCTGTTCGTCGGCATTGGCCGTCGGGCCCCCGCCCCCACTCACCCACAGGCTCGGCTTCATGCCGTGGCGCTCGAGGACGCCGAGGATCAGCTTCGCCTCGTCATTGAGCTCCCCCGGAAACCACCAGGCAACAAGCTCGATCCCCTGCGCGGAAATAGCCCGCATCTCGTCGTCGAATTGCGGAATATGCTCCGCCCGGTAGTCGTAGGCGTATTTGACGATCCCCAGCCGCTTCATCATCGCCGCCCGGTCGGCAGGGGATCGGGCCTCGTCGTCGAAGGGGACGATGCACCAGGCGACGAGGTTGTCCCGGCGGAAGAGCTTCTCGGCGGGCACCATCTCGTCCGCCGGCACCTCGGCCGGAAACGCCGCCGCCAGCACAGCCAGCAGCCCAAAAGCCAAGAGCGAACGGTTGAAGCCGAACACAGATGAATCCCCCGAGGTAACACGATCGCCCCGGCACGTCGTTCCCGGGTTCGACGAGTATGCCACAGAGCCCATCCACCCCGCATCTGGGGCCCCCCGCCCCAGGCCTACCGCGGCTGCTCGAGCCGCTGGCGGACGAGGACCGGGAGATGTTTTACGGGCACCGAGCCGGAGGAGAGGACCGCCTCGTGGTAGCGGCCAAGCTCAAAAGCCTCCCCCTGCTCGCGCTGGATCTCCTGCCGGAGCCGGTGGTGGGCGGTGCGGCCGGCGAAGTAGGTGGAAAGCTGCACGGAGCTCTGTTTGGCGCGGACAATCTTCAGCCGCGCTTCCCCTTCCGACTGGAAGGCGTCGTCGATAAGGAACTGGAGCGCCTTCTCGTCACTCCAGTCCTCGCAGTGCATGCCATGGTCGAGGAGCGTATTGCAGACGGCCCGCAAGTAAAACTTCAGCTGCATCAACCGCAACGCTGGATCGCCGTCGCCGTAGCCTTGGTCGAGCATCATCTGTTCGGTGTAGACCGCCCAGCCCTCGATGAATGTCCCTGACTGGAGGATCCGGCGGATGAGCGACGGGCAGCGGTTCGACCACTCGAGCTGCACGTAATGCCCCGGATAGGCTTCGTGGATCGTGAGGATCCGGAGCATCTGCCGGTTGTATTCCTCGAGGAAGCTGTCGCGGCGGCGCTCGTCCCAGGAAGCGGGGGGCGGGCTGATCGCGTAGGTGCTCGGGCCTGCGGGATCGAGCGGCAGAGCATTTTCGAGATAGGCGGCGGAATTGCCGCGGCGAAACTCCGGCATCTCGAGGATCTGGCAGCGGTCGGGCTCGGGGAGGCCGACGATGTCGGCGGAGCGGATGAAGCTTTTCAGCCCCGCGACCGTCTCCCGCGCGTCGCGGACGAGCGTCTCCGGAACGCCATGATCACGGTTCACCGCGCCGATCACGAGCCGCACGAGCTCGCGCCGCCCGGCAGCGTCCTCCACTGGCAGCGGCCTGCCAGGGAAGTGCTTGTGCCACAGTTGCCGGGAGATGGCGACGAGATCCCGATGGACCCGCTCGAACTCCGTCCGGGCCTCGGCAACGACACGCTCGGCGTCCCACCCCATGTCGAGGACGAGCTCGAGCTTGCGGGAGAACTTCTCTTTCCCGAGCCGCCACTGACCGCGGGCCCGGGGGAGGAGCTCCTTTTCGAGGTGCTGCTGATGGCGTTCGAGGGCCGCGACGACGGGCTTGGCCGCGTCTCGCAAGCTCGGAAGCTGCGGCGAGTCGCTGGCGAGCGAGAACAGGTCCTTTTGGTAAAAGGCGATCGACCCGCGGTTCTGCCCGATCGCCGTCTCGAGCATCGTCGGCGTCGGGTCGACCAGCGACACCTTGGCCGCCTCCACGACCGCCGGGATGAGCTTCATCCGCGCGATCGCATTCTCGATGTTTTTTTCTCTGGGCAGCGTCGACTGCGTGAGGAGCGAGTAGACGGAGTCGGTCGTGTAGGCGCCATAGACCCGCGCATCCTGCTCGAACGGCCGCTCGTTTTCGGCAAGCCAGATGCTGCGGAGGAGACCGTCCCGGAGGATCTCGTAGTCGATCCGACCATCGATCGAGAGCTTCTCGAGCGCGTCGCCGCCGAAATCTCGCTCCAGCGCCGCAAGCTGGCGCTTCCAGTGGTCGAGCCACGCTGCCCGCGCCTCAGGCGAGATGTCGTCGAGAAGATGATCGTAGGCGTGATCGCCAAGCGCGCTCGCTTCGAGCGGCCGGAGGCGGAAGCTCTCTTGGAGGTGGTCGCGGAAAAAGGCCTCCAGCCGTCCATCGGCCGTAACGGCGCCGGCCGGTTCGGCGGCGGACTCAAGGACGGCCGTCACGGCCGCGTGGTCCGACGGGGTGCGGCCGTCACGCTCGCTGCGGTCGATGCCCCCGGCGGCCACGCGCCAATCGCGCGAGCAGCCGATCCAGTCGATCCGCTCGCCACCGGTGACTCGCGCGTCAAACCCGG
>CALQRA010000142.1 GCA_943332855.1 Candidatus Kuenenia stuttgartensis | reverse complement strand
GTCGCCCCCTTTTCCGTCACCGTCACCTTCCCTGGTGGCGAGCGGTCGAAGTAGACACGGCTCCCGAGGACCCCATCGAGGACGCTCGTCAGATCCCAACTCGGCCGATCCTGCGGCGGCGGCGAGAGGATCTTGTAGGACTCCGCCACAGAGCCAGGCCCATCCGGCAGATTCTGACACACCTCGGCGAACCGCTCGAGCCTCCGCCCGTCTCGCCCGCCCGCGGCCCGCCCACCGACTGGGGCGAGCTCGTGCAGATCCATGACGAGCGCGACGTCTTTCAAGCCTCGCCCGACGAGCTGCCCGTGATCGACATCCACAGCCTCTGACCGCTGCCGGACGCGACCCACGCATGTCGGGAAACTGCGAATTGGGACGCGGTCAGCGCAGACGCAAGAAAAACGCCACCGAAGCGGGTGCGGGGCGTTTCGAGAAACCCGCTCCGGACGCCCGGGCCGCTCCTCCCGAGGCTCACGAGTCGTATCACAGCCGGAAGACCGTTGCGGTAGTGCCATTGACCGGGCTATCCTTTGGCGGGGCGGAGCGATGGGGCAACCGATGCGACCGATCACGACGCTGAAGAAGCAGGGGACAGTGGCGGTCATGGTGACGCTGCGCCCGGCAGGCCGTCGCGCGGCGCGGGCAGTCGGTGCAGCACCGCTGCTGCCGGCCGCCCTGGCGATCGTTCCAAGGCGCGTGTCGGTGACTGAGCGACGAGGGAGGATGGCATTGCCGCTTGCCCATCCCTTGACCAACGCCCGGGTGGAAGTCCTGAAGGGATGCTTCCTCGATCCCGTGGGTGCTCCGCGCGGAGCCCGGCGCGCGGAGCGGGTCGGCGACGCGGTTCGCTATTACCCCAACCTCGGCATCCTTGTCGGCACCACCGATGCCCGGGGGTTGGCGACGCTGGAGCGGGATCCCGGGGTCGCCGCCGTCGACCTGCTGCCGGTCCTCGAGCCGATCCTCCCGGTCGGCCCGTCCCGGCGCACGATGGTGCCGATGGCCAGGGTCACCTGGGGCATCCGTCGCCTGCGGATCGAGCGCCTCTGGGCGCAGGGATTCACCGGCGCGGGCATCTGCATCGGTCATCTCGACAGCGGGATCGACGGCGATCACCCCGCCTTCCTCCCGGATGCGATCGCCGCCTTCACGATCTTCGATGCGTTCGGACGCGAGGTGCCGGGGTCGCACTCCCCCGTCGACACCGCCACGCACGGTACGCACACAGCAGGCACGCTCGTCGGCCGGGGTGTGGACGATCGGCACGTGGGCGTGGCACCTGGCGCCGTCGTGGCGTCGGCGGTGGTCATCGAGGGAGGGCAGGTGATCAACCGGGTGATGGCCGGCATCGACTGGTGCCTCGGCCAGGGGTCACGGATCATCAACCTGTCGCTTGGGGTGCCGGGACGAAGCCCGGCGCTCGAGCGCCTGATGGAAACGCTGCGGTCCCGCGACATGCTGCCGGTGGTCGCCGTGGGCAACGAGGGACCGGGAACGAGCCGCACCCCGGGGAACGAGCCGGCAGCCCTGTCGGTCGGCGCGGTCGATCGCAGCGGGGGCGTGCCGGGGTTTTCTTCGAGCCAGACGTTTGCTCGGGCCGACAATCCGTTCGTGCCCGATCTCATCGCCCCGGGTGTTCAGATCCAATCGGCGGCTGCGGGGGGCGGCTGGTTGGTCGAAGGGGGCACGTCAATGTCGGCACCCCATGTCAGCGGGTTGGCCGCGCTGCTCTGGGAGGCGCGGCCATCGGCCACCGCGGCCGAGATCGAGGCGGCGATCCGCGTGTCGTGTGACACAACCGGCGTTGACCCCTCGCGCGGAGGGGGTGGGGTCCCCGATGGGCCGCTGGCATTGGAAGCGCTGACGGGAATCCCCGCGGCGCGGCGGCGCTGAATGCTCCGGACGACACCCGGCCGAGACGCGCCTCCGGCGGTATGCGTCGACTGGGAAATGCGTGCCGATCGTACCTGTCGACTTTATGCAATCAGTCTGCCTGTGCCGATAAATCCGTTTAAGTCGTCGGTACCGGATCCGGCGGATTCTCTGGGGGGAAGGAGGCGCAGGGATGCGATTTCGTCGCTGGTTGGTGCTCGCCGTCGTGGCGCTCATCGCGTGCGGGTGCGTGCCGCGGACATTCGTCCGCAGGAACCCCCTGCCGACCGACAAGGGGATCCGTTACTACCGCCCGAAGCCCTATCTCAAGGTAGCGCCGTTCGTGAACGCCGTCACGGGAGAGGCATCGACCACCCAGGTCGCCATCGACCTGGCGTACATGCCCGACTTCAGCGAGGAGTATTCGATCCACGCGCGAAGCGGTTTCGGCATCAACAACACCTCGATCACGCTCGACCAGGGGTGGAACCTGACCGGCCTCGACGTCCAGCTCGACAGCCAGACCGACGAGAACCTGACGGCGCTGGGGTCGTTGATCAGCAGTCTTCCGACCGCCGGTGCCGGCCTGTCACGCAGCGCCGCCGGCGAGGGTTTCGTCGTCACCGCGACCAACGTCCCGTTGGGCTTCTACGAGGCGGTCCTCGGCGTCGGCCCCTGCGGCAAGCAGCTGTACGGCTTCCGGTACGTCGGATTCATGCCCTATGCCACCTGCCCGACGGCAGGCTGTGGCGGACCGGACGGCTTCGACTGCCAAACCAGTGGCCACGAGCTCTACGGGCTGGTGTTCGAGAACGGGGTGATGACATTCAAGACGATCAGCGACATTCGGCACGGAACCGCCCCGGTGAACATGCTGCAGAAGCAGTCCGTCGCCCCGACCGGCAAGGATCCGAAGCCCCCGGCGGCGGATGACGACGGGCTGGTGCCCGCGGAGCCGATCGCGCGCCCGTCGGCACGCGGCACCGTGATCGGTCCCGCGTTGCCCGGCGAACCGGCCCAGCCACCCGAACCGCCGGCCGCGCCCACCAAACGCTGACTGATCGCGACCGCTTGGCAGACCGTGACGGGGCTCCGCGGAAACAAAGAAGCGGCCCGGTCCTCACGGACCGGGCCGCTCCGCTCCCAATCGTCTCGCCCGTCCCCACCGGCCGGCCCGCGGGCGCGTGCCGGGGGGTGGAGCGTCAGCATCGAAGGGTCACTGGCAGACGGGCTCCTCGCGGTAGACCGTCATCGGGACGCGCCGCGTCACCGTGTAGGGCACCCGCTTGGGAACCATCCGCACCACGTCGATGGTCCGGGTCTCGTGCACCGGGCGGGTCGTCGTGACCGGCACCTGCTTGGTGCGGGTCTCACGAACCATCGTGCACACCTTGAAGGGCACTTCCTTGGTGCACTGCTCGGTCACCAGCTTGCAGACCCGCGAGGTGCAGGTCTTGACGCGCTGCTCGGTCTCAATCCGGCAGACCTTGTAGCAGCAGGTCTTGACGCTCTGCTCGGGGACCATGCGGCAGACCTTCTCGCAACGCTTCTCGACCACCGTCTCCCGCCCATAGCGGACGCACTGGACCTCCTTCTCGCGGATCTCCGTCACCCAGCGCTTCTTGGTCACCGTCCGCGGCGGGCACTGCTCCTCGACGCGGCGGACCTCGCCCGGCTGATAGACGCAGTTGCACTGGCACTCGTCCCACACCCACCAGCCCGGCTCACGGATGCAGCGGGTGATCACCGGGCCGGGGATCTCGCAGGTCTCGGTCTCCCAGTGCCCGCAGTGCACCTGCACTGTCTTCGTGGAGTGGACTCGGGAAACTCCGCAAGAACATCAGCGATGTGATTGGCGATACTTGGATCATGCTCCGGCTCGTCGGGCCCCGGGGGGTCGAGCGACCACGATGGCGATGCGGCCGCCCCGGCACGGCGATTCCGGCGGCGGTTGGAATCTGCGGGTCTTTGGGGTCTGCGGCTGGCCATGACGGGAAAGTGTGGCGACTCGAAGCGACGGCGTTTCACGCGGCCCGCTCGCATCTGGGGTGGCGGCAGAATAATGTACGGACGATCACTTACACTGCTCGGCCCGCCCACCGACTGGGCCGAGCTCGTCCAGGCCCATGACGAACGCGAAGCGATTCAGACGTCGCCCGACGAGCTACCTGTGATCGACATCCACAGCCTCTGACCGCTGCCGGACGCGACCCGCGCATTTCGGGAAACTACGAACTGGGAAGCGGTCTGACAAAGCGGGTGCGGGGCGTTTCTAGAAACCCGCTCCGTACGCCCGGGCAGCTCCTCCCGAGGCTCACGAGTCGTTCATTAGCCGGAAGACCGTTGCGGTAGTGCCATTGACCGGGCTATCCTTCCCGCCCCCCCCACCTTTTCGGGGTCCGGGGCCGTTTGCTTGACGGTGATGGCGATGCAACTATTAATTTCTCGAAAAAAACGCATGCGCAACAGCCGCGGCGGGCGGCGGTCCCGCGGCCCCGCGATCGATTTACCAGGAGACCCGCTTGAGCGCAGTCCACGAACCGCTCCTGGCCTCGCGCCGGGACGTGCTGAAGTCGGCCTTCGCCGGCGCAGCGACCGCCGCCCTGGCAACGCCGGTAGGGGACGCATCGGCCGCCGATCCGTTCGCCGGCGCGACCGTGGCCTTCGACAAGGCGAACCAGTCCCGGCTGCCCCCGTGGGCCTTCACGCAGCCGCTGGTGGTGCCCCGCATCCTGCGGCCGCGGGCGATCGGCCAATTTCCCGACATCGACGGCCAGCCCGTGTTCCTGCCTGACGATCCCGTGCCCGTCGGCCGCACCTTCCACGGGATCGCCCGGGAATGGTCGGAGACCCCGGCCGCCTGGGAGGCCTACGGCTGCAATCCCACGCTCACCGGCGCAGCGGCCTGGGAGGACAGGCAGAAGTGCTTCCGGCAGATCCCGCGGCTCGACGGCATCGCCGCGCATTTCGCCATCGACCCCCAACAGGACTCGATCAAGTATCTCGGCACGGGCTCGATGCCCAACTGGAACGCGTTCCCGATCAAGTGCTACCGGATCCCTATGGTCGAGGCGCTCCTGCCGCTGCGTCCCGACGCGGCGTTCCCGGCCCGCGTCTTCACCTACGGCGGCACCGCCCCCGGGCCGATGCTGCGGATGCGGATCGGCCAGCCGGTGGTGGTCCGCTTCGATAACCGGCTCGACACCGAGACGTCGGTCCACTTTCACGGCGGCCACAATCCGTCCCACGCCGACGGTTTCCCGGTGTTCTACGTGCTGCCGGGCAAGCAGCGCGACTATTTCTGGCCGAACATCGTGCCGCTCGAGCGGGTCCCCGAGCCCGGCCCGCAGGGACCGTACGCGCCGGCGCTGACCGAGGCGCAGTCCACCGTCTGGTACCACGACCACGCGATGGACATCACGGCGTTCAACGCATCGAAGGGGCTCTCCGGCATGATGCAGGTGTTCTCCGACTGGGAGCTGCACCTGCTCCGCACCGGTGTGCTGCCGAGCGTCGGCGAGGCCTCCGTCACCGACCCCGACCAGGACGGTCTGGCCGCGGGCGTCGAGGATCCCGCCCGCCCCGGCTACTACCTCCGCGAGCCCGGCAAGGAGCCCTTCTTCAACCCGTTCGACATCCCGCTCGTCCTCCAGGACAAGATCATCGACCGGAACACCGGCCAGATCGTCTACGACCCCGAGGCCCACAACGGGTATCTCGGCGACACGTTCTTCGCCAACGGCGTCGCCTGGCCCGTCGCCAGGGTGGGCGACCGGAAGTACCGCCTCCGCATCCTCGACGGGGCCAATGCGCGGGTCTACCGGCTCCGCATCCTCTCGGAGGCCGACTTCATCCGCTCCCAGCAGGCCGGCCTCTCGGCCGACGAGCTGGCCGCGGCGGCCCGGCCCTTCCTGCAGATCGGCAAGGACAGCTGGATGTGGTCGCAGGCGCTCGAGCGCACGAGCGTCGTGCTGGCGATGGCCAACCGGGCCGACCTCATCGTCGATTTTGGCGGAATGGTGCGGGACGTGCCGCCCGAGGCCGGCCCGCAGGTCTTCTATCTCGTCAACACGATGCCGCAGTTCGACGGCCGCGGTCCCAAGGGCAAGCTCGACGACGGGGGCGATCCGCGGGTGCTGCCGCTACCATTCGACGTGCCGGGGCGTCCGCTGGTGGAGCTCGACCGGCCGATCGCCCTGGTGAAGTTCGTCGTCGAGCGGGAGACAGCCGAGTTCAAGCGCGCGCATCCCGACGCCTCGATCGTGGCCGGCAAGCGGCTGATGGAGAATAGGCGGCGGATTCCCGACGCCGACGTCGTCGCGGTCCGCGAGTTCGTCTTCGAGCGCGGCAAGGGGGCCTGGCAGATCAACGGCCGCTTCTACGATCCCACGATCGCCAACGCCGCCCCGCAGATCGCCTCCACCGGGCAGCGGGACGGCCGCGACTGCGCCGAGGAGTGGGTCCTGCGCAACGGCGGCGGCGGCTGGTGGCACCCGATCCACATCCACCTTGAGAGCCACCAGCTCGTGAGCTACGAGAAGGACTTTCCGGCCGACGATCGAATCGGCCCCGTGGACGCGGTGCCGGTGCGGCCGCCGATCGCCCCCGTCGACGTCACGGCCGACATCCCGAACACCGAGCTGGTCGCCAACCACGACACCACGATCCTGGGCCCGAACACCACCGCCCGCATCCGCATGCGGTTCCGCACCTGGCCGGGGCCGTTCGTGTTCCACTGCCACAACCTCGAGCACGAGGACATGCGGATGATGTTCAACTTCGAGGTCGTGCCCGACCCGGCCCAAGATCCGAACGTCGCCCCGGCGGCCCGCTCCCACGGCAACGCGGTGACCCTCGGCGGCCGCGATCCGGCCGCTCCCGCCGGTCCCGTCGGCGAGCTCCCCTGGGAGCAGCCCCCCGTCCCCCCCACTCCCGTCCGCGAGGCCGGCGAGTTTCTTATCGATCCCCGCGGGCCGCGGCCCCCCCGCTGACCCGCCGGCCGCTCCCCCGCACCGTTCTCCGCCCGAAGCCATCCCCATGCCGCCACCGCTCGCCGGATCGATCCCCACGAGCCGGCTCCTCGACCGGCTGCCCGATCTCGCGCTGTTGAACCACCGCGGCGAGACGGTGCGGCTCGTGGGCGACCTGCTCGCCGGGCGGGCGGTCGTGATCACCGCGATGTACACGACCTGTCGCGGCTCGTGCCCGGTCACGAGCCAGCGGCTCGCGGACGTGCGGGGGGCGCTCTGGCCGATCTTCGGCCGGCGGCTCTCGATCCTCTCCTTCACGCTCGAGCCCGAGGTCGACACGCCGGAAAAGCTCCGCGACTACGCGGCCGCCTACGGGGCCGATGCCCGGGCCGAAAACCTGCCCGACTGGCAGTTCCTCACGGGCAGCCCGACCGCGATCGAGCGGATGCGGCGGGGACTGGGGCTCTTCGACCTCGACCCCGCGGTGGATCGCGACCCCGCCCGTCACGCCGCCGTCCTGCTCTGCGGCAACCCCGACCACGATCGCTGGTCGCTGCTCCCCTCGGGCCTCCGCGCGGGCCTGCTCGTGGAGGGCATCCGCCGGATCGCCGGCTTCACCTTCGAACAGCGGTACGGCATCCGCGCCTGACATCCCCCTGCCCTCCGCTCCCCTCCCGTTCCCCAGCCGTCACGGACTCCGCCATGGTCGCCCCCCTCGTCGACGGTCCGGTCCGGTCGGCCCTGCTCGCGCGGCTGTCGTTCACACGTCTGGTCGTCGCGCTGCTGGTCGTCGCGCAACTCGTCGGCGCGGTGCCGCCGGCGCCGGCGGTGGAACGCGGGCGGGAGGCTCCCCATCTCGTGGGCCACGAGGACACGGCCCTGCTCGCCCGCGTCCAGGACGTGATCGACGACTGGGATCCGCGGCGGCTCGAGAATCCCTACCTCACCGGACTGCCGGAGCGGCTCCCCGACGGCAGCGAGCAGCAGCGGCTGGTCGTCAAGCGGCCCGACCTGATCGAGTTCATCGCCGACGCGGAGGCCGCCATCGCCCTCGGCAAGGCGTTCTTCTGGGACATGCAGGCGGGCAGCGACTTCGGCCGGCGGGTCGTCTCCGGCAAGGCCGTCTACCAGGGCACGGCCTGCGCGTCGTGCCATTTCCGCAGCGGCGCCGATCCCCGCGACCGCCACAGCGGCCGCGTGGCCTACGTGGCCTGGGACCGCTACCGGCTCGACGCCGGGCATCCCGCGGCGGCCGACCCCGCGGCGCCGCGCGAGTCCCTCGGCGAGTTCGTGCAGCATCCCTTCGTGCCCAACCGCGACCTCCGCGAGATCCCCGCCGCCGACCGCGACGTAACGCTCGTGCTCGGGTCACAGGGGGTGGAGCCACGGGTGTTCGCCGGGCTCAACGCCGCGGCGCCCCCGGGGAAGGCCGAGTGGCAGTCGGAGTTGTCGCAGCCGCGGAAGCCCGACTGCCCGTCCCCCCGGCCGTCGGCTCCCGCCGAGGCGGCGCCGGCCGGCGCCGCCGGCGGCTCCGGCGGCTCCGGCGGCACGCTCCCCGAATGGATGATGTTTCTCGACGGCCAGAATCCCGACGCCCCCATGTTCCGGCAGATCACCAGCCGCAACAGCCCGACGGTGGTCGATTCCGTGTTCGCCGACCGGCTGTTCCACGACGGCCGCGCCGAATCGACCTTCAACGGCTTCTCGATCTTCGGCGACCACGACGCCCGCACGGTGCTCCACCGGCGCGACGCCGCCGGCCGCATCCATCCGGTGCGGGTGGCGATCTCGCACGCGGCGCTCGCCTCGCAGGCCGTCGGGCCGATCGTCAACGACGTCGAGATGTCGTACCGCGGCCGCACGTTTCCCGACGTGGCCAGAAAGCTCCTGGACCGGCCGTGGCTCGAGCATCAGGAGGTGAGTCCCACCGACGCCGTCCTGTCGCGGAAGCCCTGGTATCGGCCGAACGGCCGCCGGCTGACCTACCGGCAGCTCATCAGGAAGGCCTTTCGCCGCGACTGGTGGGCCGACGCGCCGCAGGGGGCCGGGCACGCCGACGTGCCGCTCCTGCTGCGGGGGGAGTGCCGTCCCGAGGCCGCGCCGAGCGGCACGCTCATGGAGGCGAACTTCCCGCTCTACTGGGGATTGAGCCTGATGCTCTACCAGTCCACGCTCATCTCGAACCAGTCCCCCTTCGACGCGATGCTGCGCGGCGACGGCGGGCCGGTCGAGGCGCGGTGGCGGGACGACTACCGCCGGCTGCTCGCCCCGGTGACGATGGACCGGGCCACCACACCGGGCGGGAAGCCACCGCCGGAGCTGGACACCGGTACGGCCGTCTTCCAGCTCGGCTTCCGCACGTTCCTCTCCCGCGGCTGCGTCGAATGCCACGACGGGCCGCTCTTCAGCGGCGCCGCGGAGCGGGATCTCGCCGTCGAGCCCACCGAGCCGATCGCGAAGCAGGTGGAGAACACGCTCCTCCCCTTCGCGCAGGCCGACGCGATCGCGGTCAACGTGCAGCGGTTCCGGGCGGCCACGGAGGCGGAGGTCAGGCGGCTCCTCCTGGACGCCGGCGTCGCGCCGCGGGACCTGCCGGGAGTCGCGCTGGCGCTCTGGCAGGACCTGTCGGTCGCGCAGGGCGACGTGGGGCGGCTGCGGTGCAGCGTGCAGCAGACGCTCGGGCGACTGGCGCCGCCGGCCGTCGCCGACGCGGCCGTCGCCGACGCGCTGCTGACCTTCGAGAAGCGGGCCGCCACGAGCACCGGCGGCCGGATCGGCTTCACGGAGGACCAGCGGGTGGCCCTCGCGGAGGAACTCGTCGAGCCGCTCCGGGTGGAAAAGCTGGAGATCCCCGCCGTACAGCGGCCGAGCGACGCCCCGGGGCCCGTCCCCTTCACCCGGCCGCGGCTCCCGATCGCGGGGCCGCTGGCGGGCGAAGCCTACGCCTTCTACGACGGCGGCTTCTACGCGCTGGGCGTGTCGCCGCCGCGGCTCGACCGCGGCATCGGCGACTGGGAATTGCTGCGCCACTGCCCCCCAGACGGACCGGTCGGACTCTCGGAGGAGATGGTGGAGCGGATGCAGGCCGCCGGCGGCGCCCGCGGCACGGCCTATCGCTTTCCGATGCAGGAGGCCGCCGGGACGCGGCCCGTGCAGACGCCGTGCCCGCCGGGGCCGCCGCTGCCGGACGACATCTCGTGGAGCCGCAACGTCTTTCCCCCGGTCTCCGGCCTGCCCGATCTCACGGTGCCCGTGCGCCGCGCCGACGCGCACTTCCTCGCCCGCACCCGCCGGCTCGTCTTCGACGAGACTCCCCACGGCTACCGGAAGCCCTTCCTCCACGACAACGAGCTGGCGTTCTGGGGCGCCTTCCGCACGCCGACGCTGCGGAACGTGGAGATCACGGCACCCTACATGCACAACGGCCGCCTGCTCGACCTCGACGCGGTGATCGAGTTCTATGACGACGGCGGCACGCTGCGGCAGCACGTCGCCACCAATACCGACAAGCATCCCGACATGGTGCAGCTGGGGCTCACGGAGTCGGAGCGGAAGGCCCTCCGCTTCTTCATGGCCTGCCTCACCGATCCGCGGGTGCGGTTCGAGCGGGCCCCCTTCGACCATCCGTCGATCGTGGTCGTTCACGGCTACGAAGCGGCCGGCGGCCGCATCGGCGGCGAACGGCTGGAGTTCGTCCCCGCAATCGGGGCCGCCGGGCTCGAGCGGCCGCTGCCGCTGTTTCCCTCGGCCCGGTGAACGGAGGCGCGACCGGCGCGGTGAGTGCGCCACGCGGGCCGTCAGGGCTGCGGCTTGGCCGGCGGCGTCGGCACGACCGGGATCTGCGCCTCGGAGTACTTGGCGAAGGACGGCACGAAAGGGCTGTTGTAGGCGAGCGACCGCGGCGGCCCCGCGGGCGTCCATTCCGGATGCTCCGCGAGAAAGGCCTGCAGTTTCTCCACGCCACGGTCGAGCGTGGCCTCGTCGTATCCGCCGCGGAGGCCGATCGAGACGACGGTCGTTTCCGGGACGTCCTCGACGACGACCGCCGGATCATCGGGATCCGCGCCTGCCGCACCGATCGACGCCTTGCCGTAGAGGAAGGCCATCGCCTCGGGCTGCCCGCCGCGTCCCGCGGGCTGCCGCGGCGGGGCCGCGTCGGGCAGTTCGCCGCCCGGCCAGTCCATCACCACCGGCGCCGTCATCGAGATCTTGTTCCGCTCGATGTGGCGGAAAAGCTTCATGAACATCCCGTCTGCGGCCTTTCCCTGCGTCGCCCGCGCGAGCCGGTGGGCCGGATACGTCTTCACGATTACGGCGTTCACCGGGCCCGGCGGCGGAAAGCCCTCCGGCAGCGCGGCCTCCGACACCATCAGCGGTCGCTTCACGTCGTCCTCTCCCGCGGATTCGGCCGGTGTCTTCTCCGCCGCCGGGGCCGGCCCTGGCTCTGCCTCGCGGCACTCGCCCGACCAGGGAACAAGCCCGACGGCAACCGCGAGCAGGCCGGTGGCAGGCAGGCTGCCAGCGGGCCAGCGCGGCGGGGCGGCCGCCTTCGTGTCACCATCCTGACGATCGCGGTCCATCCTCATCGGGCCTTCTCCAGGGCGGGCTTGCGCCGCCGCGGCTCGCCGTCGCGATCGGGATCGGCGGCGGGATTGGGCGTAGGCATCTGCGCGGCCACGGCGGCGAGCCAGCGGTCGAGCCGGGCGGCGAGATCCGCGAGCCGCGCGGGCTCCACCGCCGCGACATCACGCCTTTCACCGGGGTCGACGTCCAGGTTTCGAGCAGCCGGTTGATGACGAGACGCTGCCGGTCGTTGACCGGGCTGCCAGCGCTGCTTGCCTGCCACTGCGTCGCTTTGTGAAGCACCGACTCGACGAGCGTGCCGGCGTTCACGAGAGCGCGCTTGAGACAGCCGAGAAACCACAGCATCCACGGGGTGATGTCGAGGTCGCCACGCTGCGTGCGCTCGAGGATCCGGTAGTAGTCCTTCCGCTCGGCTTCGATCTGGGTCGACATGCTGGAGAAGCGTTCCGGGCAGCCGTCGGCACGGGCCAGCATGAGGTCGGCAAGGGCACGGGCCAGGCGGCCGTTGCCATCCTCGAAGGGATGGATCGTGACAAACCAGAAGTGCGCGATCGCGGCCCGGACGACCGGATC
>CALQRA010000141.1 GCA_943332855.1 Candidatus Kuenenia stuttgartensis | reverse complement strand
GGTCCTCGAGCCTGGAAGCCCCCTTCGCGGGGTGTTCCCGGCCGCGGCCGCATTCAATGTCCGTGGAAACAGTCATCCATGACCCATTTCCACTTGAAAAACCTCCGGTTTTTTCGAGTGCTACGCACTTGCGACCGCCCTGTGCGGTCGGTCCGGTCGTGTATCCACAGCCTGCCAACGGGTGTTTCTAGCCCGCGGTGGTGAGCCTCGGGGCTCCACGCCGACCGTCATCCGCTCTTTCCGATTCCCCCTCACCCACGAGGTTTCCGACGATGTCCGCTAGCGCGACGAAGTCTGCCAAGAAGAAGCTGCATCTGATTCCCCTCGGCGACCGCGTGGTCGTGGAGCGCGAAGAGAGTGGCCAGAAGACCGCCGGCGGCATCCTCCTGCCCGATTCCGCCAAGGACAAGCCGGCCCGCGGCGTTGTTGTGAGCGTCGGCGAGGGGAAGCTGACCGACAAGGGGACGCGCCAGCCGCTCCAGGTGAAGCCGGGCGACCGGGTCGTGTTCACCAGCTACGCCGGTGAGCCGTTCAAGATGGGCGACGACGAACTGCTGCTGATGCGCGAGGATGACATCCTCGCCGTTCTCCCCTGACCCTCGTGCCGGACCGTCGGCCCCGGCTGGCGGGGGAATCCGTCCGGCTCGCGCCCGAAAAAACCATCCAACTCAAACCTTCCGAACCCAACCCAGCGACAGGAGCAGTGGACCCATGGCAAAGATGATGGCCTTCGATCAGGAAGCCCGTGAGGCGATGCGGCGTGGTGTCGCCAAACTCGCCCGCGCGGTCAAGGTGACGCTCGGCCCGAAGGGGCGCAACGTCATCCTTCAGAAGAGCTTCGGCTCCCCGACCGTCACCAAGGACGGCGTCACCGTCGCCAAGGAAATCGATCTCGAGGATGTCTACGAGAACATGGGTGCGCGGATGGTCCGCGAGGTCGCCAGCAAGACCAGCGACGTCGCCGGTGATGGCACGACGACCGCCACCGTCCTTGCCGAGGCCGTCTTCAACGAGGGCCTCCGGGCCGTTGTGTCGGGGGTCAACCCGGTCGCGCTGAAGGCCGGCATCGAGAAGGCCGTGGAGGAGATCTCCGCCAAGCTCAAGGAGATGTCGATCCCGGTGAAGGGAAAGAAGGAGATGGCTCAGGTCGCCGCCATCGCCGCCAACAACGACATGGAGATCGGCCTGCAACTCGCCGAGGCGATGGACAAGGTCGGCAAGGACGGCGTGATCACCGTCGACGAGGGAAAGAGCCTCAAGACCGAGATCGAGTTTGTCGAGGGGATGCAGTTCGACCGCGGCTACCTCTCCCCCTACTTCGTCACCAACTCGCAGCAGATGCAGTGCGTCCTTGAGGACTGCTACATCCTCGTCTTCGAGAAGAAGATCTCGAGCGTCAAGGATATCGTCCCGCTTCTCGAGGCCGTCGTGAACGCCGGCAAGCCGCTGCTGATCGTCTCCGAGGAGGTCGACGGCGAGGCCCTCGCCACGCTCGTCATCAACCGTCTGCGGGGCACCTTCCAGGTCTGTGCCGTCAAGGCACCGGGCTACGGTGATCGCCGCAAGGCCATGATGGAGGACATCGCGATCCTCACCGGCGCCACGGCCGTGTTCGAGAACCTCGGCATGAAGCTCGACGGCCTTGGGCTGGCCGAGCTTGGCCGGGCCAAGAAGGTGATCATCGACAAGGACAACACGACGATCATCGAGGGGGCCGGCAAGACGAGCGAGATCAAGGCCCGGATCGAGCAGATCCGCCGCGAGATCGATGCCGCCACGAGCGACTACGACCGGGAGAAGCTCGAGGAGCGGCTCGCCAAGCTCTCCGGCGGAGTTGCCAAGCTCAACGTCGGTGCGGCCACCGAGAGCGAGATGAAGGAGAAGAAGGCCCGCGTCGAGGATGCCCTCCACGCCACCCGGGCCGCCGTCGCCGAGGGGATCCTCCCCGGTGGTGGCGTCGCGCTGCTGCGGGCCAGCTCCCAGGTGAAGCCGAAGGGGCTCTCCCAGGACGAGACGATCGGCTTCAATATCGTCGTTCGGGCCTGCCGGGCGCCGGTGACGATGATCTCCTCGAATGCCGGCCAGGACGGCTCGATTGTCTGTGAGAAGGTGCTCGCCGGGAGCGGTAACTACGGTTACAACGCCGCCACCAACGAGTACGAGGATCTGGTCAAGGCCGGCGTCATCGACCCGACGAAGGTGACGCGGACCGCCCTCCAGAATGCCACGAGCGTCTCCACGCTCCTCCTCACCAGCGACGCGCTGATTGCGGAGAAGCCGAAGGACCACAAGGCGAAGGCCGGGTCCGGCGGCCACGGCGGCGATTACGACATGTATTGATCGCAGCGCGGTGCCTCAGGGCACCGACTCGGTCACGATAAAAAGAGCCGGGGCGTCCTTCGTGGACGCCCCGGTTTTTTTTCGTCACAAGCGCGCCAGCAGACGAGCGGCTCAACGCCACCCGATCTGCCTGGCCAGTCGCGTCGCCTCCCGCTTGACCTTCGGCATCAATCGGAGGGAAAGCACCTCTTCCGCCTCGATCTGCCGGTCTGAACGCTTCTCGAGGAACGCGACGAACTCGCCATCGGAAGCCCCGGGGAAACCGGCGAACGGCCCGATGAGGTCGCAATCGAGGAGGCCGACTTCGCGCAGCCTTCGGAACACCTCGCTGAACGATTCTGGCGTCCAGGTCGTGCAGTGGACGTCGAGGTAATGCTGCCGCTTCCAGACATGGGTCGCGAAGCCGAGCGCCTGCCGATCGGTGTAGTGCCGTGACGCCTCGTCGAAGCCCGGCATCTGCCCATCGACGACCGGCTCCCCCTGGTGGAAGAACGCCTGCGAGAGGAAGTCCATCACCTGCGAGGGGGTCGGCCGTGTCGGCTTCTCAATCGACCAACCGACGACCTGCCCGAAGGTGGTGTTCTGCCGGTAGAAATCCATCGTCTTGGTGCGCACCGGCAGGACGATCGCCACCCGCCCCCCAACCTCGACGCACTCGAGGATCTCGTGGAGCCAGCCGAGGGGATTGGGGACATGCTCCATGACGTGCGACGCGACTGCATACGCGAACGTCCGTTTGCTGAGACACTCCTTCAGTCGCCTGCCGGGGGTCCACACGGCGTCGATTCGCGGTAGTTCCCGCCCCACGGCCCCCGGATTTCCCGCCGCCTTCCGCTCGATCTCGTCGTTGTCGATGCAATCGACATAGAACACGTCATGGGCGGACCGATCGACCATCGGGTTGAAGTAGGGGGCGATCTCCAAGCCACGACGGTGCACCGGGAGATGGCCCGTCACGAAGGCGCGCCGCGCCTCCGGACCGGATCCGGGCTCAGCGCTGCGCGACATTCCGGATGGCCTGTCGGACTCGATCGCTTGGACAGGCATCGTGGAAAAACCCTCGGAGAATCGGCATCGCGGAAGACCGGGATCAGGCGGCTCTCGAATCGGGGATCGACGGAAGACTCTGGGGGCGTCGCTCCGCCTCGAGCCAGGCGGCGACGCGGCCGGTGGCGCGGAGCCAGTCGACGGTACGGCCGAGGCCATCGCTGAGCGTCGTGGAAGCCCGGTAGCCGACCGCCTCGGCGGCCCGCTCCACCGACATCACCCGGCGCGTGTACCCCACCGGCTTGTCGGCGAGGAAGCTCGGGCGGAGCCCGGGACCGACCGCGCGGGCCACCGCTTCGGCAATCTCCGCGATCGAGGTCTCGCGCCCCGAGCCGAGATTGAACGATTCACCGGCGAAGGGGCGATCCTGGAGGGCGATCGTGGCGATCCCCTCCGCGACATCGCCGACATAGACGAAGTCGCGCGTCGCCGAACCGTCCCCCCAGACGTCGAAGGTCGACTGCCGGCGCTCGACGGCGAGAAGGGCCTTGCGGACCAGCGCTGCCACAACATGCCCGCGATCGATGTCGAAGGTGTCGCCGGGGCCGTAGAGATTCGAGGGGATGACCGTGACCGTGTCGCACCCCGTCATCGAGCAGATCGCATCGGCGGCGATTGAGGAGGCGAGTTTCGCGTAGCCGTAGCTCCCCGTGTCGCCCGACGGCACCCCTTCGAACAGCGCCGCTTCGCGGAGCGGGAGCGGGGCCGAACCGGAGTAGGCACAGGGCGTGCCGGCGAGCACGACGCGGCGGGCACGGCCGCGGCAGGCGGCGCGGATGACGTTGAGGCCGAGTTGGAAATTGTCGTGGAACGCGCGCCCCGCGCAGCTGCGCAGATAACCCACCCCGCCGACGTCCGCGGCCAGATGGATGATCGTGTCGGCATCTGCGAGGAGCCTCTCGGCCACCACGGGATCCCGGAGATCGCCGTCACGGCGGCCCAATGGCCTGACCTCGACCCCGCGCTGCGAGAGGCTCGTGACGACGTGCGATCCGAGGAACCCCCGGGCGCCGGTGACGTGGATCTGCATCGCGCATCCCCTTTGTGGATCTTTTTCTGCCGCGTCAGGCCGTCCGCGCGGGCTCCGTGAGCACCGACTGATAGACACGCTCGTACGCCGCCTGTGTCTTGTCGAGGGAATAGGACCCCCGCGCGGCATCGCGGTGGCTCTGCGCGTCGGGGTGGAACTTCTCCTCTGCCCGGGCACATTCCTTGATCGTCTTGGCGAAAGCCTCCGCGTCGCCGACGTCGATGGCGATGCTCGAGAATGCCGTCTGCTTCTCCATCCGGTAGACGAACATCGACCGGGCTCGCGACGTGATCACCGGGCGGTCGTAGGAAAGGGCATCGGCGAGCACCGCCGATCCCGACTGACCGACCTCGTCGTAGGGCAGCACGAACACATCCGCCTGCGAGAGCACCGCCCCCTGCTCGGCGGGGTCGCCGAGAAAGCCGGTGAAGATGATCCGCGACTGCAGCCCCCAGACGTCGGCCTGCTGGATGAGATCCATCCAGTAGTCGTTGCCGGTCTTGTCCTTGGGGTGGATGCCGCCGGCGACGACGAGCTTGAATGACTCGGGGAGGTGCTTGAAGGCGCTGAGAAGGTGACCGTGCCCCTTGTAGCGGCTCACGAAGCCCGGCATCATCACCCACGTCTCGCGCGGGTGCTTCACGAACGCCGGCGTGACATGCTGACTGGCCACCCGCTCGATCGGGATTGGCACCACGGTGACCCGTTTCTTCAGCTTCGGGAACGTCTCCACAAAATACTTGTGGGTGTCCTTGCTGTGGAGGACGATCGCGTCGGCACGGTGGAGCGCGGCGCTGATGTGACGGTTGCGGAGCCGGTGGAACATCCCCTCGCAAAGCTGGGAGATGGGGCGATTGCGCTGGTTGCGCGTCATGCTCTTGAGCCAGGTGTGGAGGCTCACGACCAGCGGCTTGTCGAGCCGGCGACAGACGTCGGCGAATCGTTGGTTCGACGGCCCGATCCGCCGGGCAAAGAAGCAGAACTCGTGTTGGATGTGAACGAGATCGGCCCGCGAACGGTTCACCCGGCCGATCAGATCGGCGAAGTAGCGGTTCATCTCTCCGGCCGAGATCCTCCGATCGCCGTCGATGAAGTTCTGCATGTCGAAGGGGAGAACATCGGCAAACCGCTCAAGCCCGACCGCGAGCCGCTTCGCATACTCGGCATTGCCGCACTGCTGATCCCACGGGGTCATGAGTGCGACGGACAACCGCGGGGACTGGGGCCGGGCGGGGAGCGAATCGGGGGCGACCGCCGGAGCGCGGCGGGACGCCGTTTCCGCCTCAATCAGGGCCGTGTCGCCGTCTGGCATGGACTGTCCCTTCGTGAGATCGATCACCCGCAGGCTCGCGCGGATGGAGGCGCGGCCAGCCAGGCCCGAAATCGGGCGGGGTGGGCTGCATGAACCGGGCGGGAGGGTAGCAACTGGCCCAAGTCCCCCAAAGGGCAGTTTCAGGCCCGGTGAGGCCGATAGGCTGCGGGGCGTTCCGTGCCAGACCGCTAGGAGCGGCGCCCCGGCGGGGGGGCAATCCGATCGAGCGGAACGAAGCCGTCGTGCCCATCTGGAATCCCCGGCGGGGGGGCACACGAGGGGGTGAGGAGGCTGCCGACGAGCGACCGCACCATCCAGGTGGCCGCCGCCAGGGCGACCACGATCACGATCGCATCCTGGAGGAGCGCGGGCACGGGAAGCCTCATCCGCCGAGGAACGTGCCGACTTGGTAGGTGACCAGCGCCCCGAGCCACGCCAGCACCGTCATCGCCGAGAACGACGCCAGCGGCCAGACCCAACTGCCGGTCTCCCGGCCGATCACCACCAGCGTGCTGGCACACTGGGCACAGAGGGCGAAAAACACCATGATCGAGAGGGCCACTGGGAGCGTGAACACCTTTCGCCGACTGCCGTCCCAGGTCGCGGACCGAAGGCGGCGGACGAGCACCGTCCCCCCCTCCTCGCTCCCGGCATCGACGTCACCGAGGTTGTAAATCACGCCGAGCGTCCCCAGCACCACCTCGCGGGCCGGGAAACTGGCGATCGCCGCGCATCCCAGCCGCCAGTCCCACCCCAGCGGCCGGACGACCGGCTCGATGAACCGGCCGGCGAGCCCGAGGAAACTGCGGCGCTGCGCGGCGCCCCGGCGCGCCGCGTCGAGACCCTCCGGGGTGTCGAGGGCTCCGAGGGCCGCAGCGAGATCGGCGACCGTCGCCTCGTCGGCCTCTCCCTCCAGGCGGGCGCGGAGATTCGTCCGTTCGCTCGCCACCTCGGCCTCGACGGCCGCCTCGTCGCGCGGGTAGTGGGAGAGCGCCCAGAGGACGACGCTCATGGCGAGGATCGTGGTGCCGGCGCCGGAGAGAAACGACCAGGTCGCCTCGCGGACCCGCTCGAGGACAATCCGCGGCTGCGGCCAGCGCCAGCCGGGAAGCTCCATGACGAACGGCTGCGGCGGTCCGCGGAACACCGTCCGCGTGAGCACAAAGGCAGCCAGCGCCGCCACGATCACGCCGAGGGCGTAGAGCGACGCGAGCACCAGCGCCGGCAGCCGGAGCCAGGGAATCCCCGCCAACGGCACATTGGGGACGAACGCGCTACACATGAGGAGATAGACCGGGAGCCGCGCCGAACAGCTCATGAGCGGCGCCAGGAGGATCGTGAGGAGGCGATCGCGCGGATTCTCGATCGTCCGCGCCGCCATGATCCCCGGGATCGCGCAGGCGAAGCTCGAGAGGAGCGGGATGAACGACTTCCCCGACAGCCCCACCCCCACCAGGAGCCGATCCATGAGGAACGCCGCCCGCGACAGATAGCCGCAGCCCTCAAGGAGCGCAATCCAGAAGAACAACAGGGCGATCTGCGGGACGAAGACAACCACGCTCCCCGCCCCGGCGATCACCCCGTCGACGACGAGCGAGCGGACGGCGCCTTCCGGGAGGAGGCCACGGACGACCTCGGCGACGGTGTCGACGCCGAACGAGATCCCCTCCATGAGCGGCGCCGAGAGCCAGAAGATCGACGTGAACACCGCGAGCATCGTGAGCGCGAACAGAAACGTGCCCCAGACGCGGTGCGTGACGACTGCGTCGATTCGGTCGTCGATCGTCCGGGCCACCGGGCGCCGGCGGACGACCCCCTCGATCACCCGCTCGATCCACGCATAGCGACCGATCGCCTCCCGCGCCGTCGGCGGCTGGGCGGGATCGACCGCCGCCAGCGCCGCCGCCAGCCCTTCGGGCTGTCGGGGAGGGACCGCGGCGAGGATCGCATCGGCAAGCCGGGGGATTCCCTGCCGGCGCGGCGCCACCACCGGCACGACCTCGCACCCCAGACGGCGCGTCAGTTCGGCCGCGTCGACCTCGATGCCCCGGTCAGCCGCGGCGTCGCCGAGCGTGAGGGCGATGACGGTGGGAAGGCCGATCTCGATCACCTGGCTGGCGAGATAGAGATTGCGTTCGAGATTCGTGGCATCGACAACGATCACGACCCGGTCCGGCGCCGGCATTCCCGCCAGCCGGCCGCGGAGCAGGTCGACGGCCACCTTCTCGTCGGGGCTCTTCGGCGCGAGGCTGTACGTGCCGGGGAGATCGACCAGATCGATCGGGCGACCGGCATGGACGAAGCGGCCGACCTTCTCCTCGACCGTCACGCCGGGGTAGTTGCCGACGCGCGTGGGGATCCCGGCCAGCGCCGAGAAGAGCGTACTTTTCCCGGTATTCGGGTTGCCCAGCAGGGCGACCGTCAGTGGCGGGGGCGATTCCGCAACCCCCGCGGCGGTCACGTTCATGGCGGGGCCGATCCCGAAAAGGTCAGCGGGGCAGGGGGCGACGGACCGACGTGTCACCAGCCCACGTCGAGCGCAGGCCAACCGACGGGAAGACCGTCACCCGGGCGGCGTCGCTGCGTCGGATCGAAAGCCGGTAGCCCCGGACTTCCAATTCGAGCGGGCAGCCCAGTGGCGCCGCCCCGATCACCGTGACGAGGACGCCGGGGGTGATCCCCATCTCGAGGAGGCGTTCGGACGTCGGGTCGGATCCGGTGATCAACTCGACCTTCGCGGTCGAACCGATCGCCACTTCTTTCAGACTCGTCACGATCACCTCCCCTCGACCGGCGGCAGCCAAGTCGACATCGGCTCACGTCAGCGACAGGTCAGAGCGGCCACATCAGCGACCCCTCACTTATTGAGACCGAGTCTCAAACATATCTCTAGTGTAGAACGATCGCCATTCAAAGGCAAACAAGTCGAGGCCAATCCCCGGGGAATCGGCGTGCAAGCCCCTGCTTTGATCCGATTTCCAGGCCTTTTCGTCACCGGCACCGACACCGATGCCGGCAAAACGTTCGTGGCCGCTGTGATCCTCCGGACGCTCGTCGCGGAGGGAATCCGGGTCGGGGTCTCCAAGCCGGTCGCTAGCGGTCTTCTCCCCGCGGGCCGCAGTGATGCCCAAACCCTCTGGGAGGCGGCAGGGCGGCCAGGGACGCTGTCGGCCGTGGGCCCACAGTCCTTCGCCCTCCCGCTCGCCCCGCACCACGCCGCCAGGGCCGAGGGGCGGATGATCGACGAGACGCTCCTCCGGGAATGCGTCCTGGCGTGGTGCGCGACGAGCGAGGTCGTGATCGTTGAAGGGGCCGGTGGGCTGTTCTCGCCGCTCTCCGAGCGACTGCTGAATGCCGATCTGGCCGCCGACCTCGGCCTGCCGCTGATCGTCGTCGACAGCGGGCGGCTCGGCTGTGTCGGCCGGGTGCTGGCGACCTGCTTCGCGGCCGCGGCCCGCGGGCTCGAGATCGCCGCCGTGGTGCTTTCGCAGATCGATGCCGACGGCCTCGTCGACCAGGACGCCCCCACCGCTCCGCGTCGGATCGCCCGCGACGGGGCCGACGAGATCGCCCGCCATCTTCCCCGGATCGCGGTCGCCGTGCTCCCCCACGCCGCCACTGCCACCGACCCGCCGCTCGACTGGCTCAGGCTCGCGCGGGGCTGATCCAGCGCGCCGCCGGAGTCGCCCCGCCGCGCTCACCCCGGCGTGGCGAAGCGATCGATGGAAAGCGCGAGCGTCGTCTCCCACACCCCCGCGCCATCCCCTTCCACGATCCAGTGGGGCATGACGACGACCGATTGGTGGACCGACTCGAAGCCCCCCTCCGACTGGCTCACGGTGCGGATCGGAAACGTCCAGATCCCCTCCGGGGGCGTTTTAGACACCGTCAGCCGGGCGTCGATGTCGACCCAGTCGTCGACCAGCCCGATCGTCGTCGCGCCGGCGAGATCGAGGCGGGTGCCGAGGTGGCCGAGGGGCCGGCCCATTCCATCGCGGAAGGCTCGCCCTGGCGCGTCAGCCGGCATCCCGGCGAAATTGAACTCCACCGCGAGGTGCTGGCGGAAGCCGGGGGGGAGCCCCTCGATCCGGTAGGCGATCTCGATCGTCCGCCCGCCGGCGGCCAGGGCCACCGTCTTGCCGAGCGTGAACGGGATCCCCCAGGCGTTCCCGGCCCGCGCCAGCACCACCTCGACCCGATCGTCGCGCTGCCGCACCGCCGCTTCGTAAGCGCCGGTGGCGAAGTCGCCCCGCTCCATCGCCGTCCCGTCGGCGACGGCCGCCGGATCGACGTCGACATCCCAAAAGTGATCGACGAGCATCTTCCGCCGCGAGGCATCGTGACGGACGAAGCGCTCGAGCCCCTGTTCCTTGAACTTCGCCGGCTGCGAGGCATCGATGATGCTCCGCGCCGCACCGGGGCCAGCGAGGACCTCGGCATGGTAGGCCTCGGGGCGACGGTCGAGCGTGGCGAGGAGGTTGTGGCGTTGGGCGCGGAGATCGAGCTCATAGACGATCCCCCCGCGCGCCGGTGCCAGCCAGACATCGAACGGGCCGCTGGAGACGCGGATCTCGGTGCGGCCGTCGAAATCCCAGTCGCGCACGACCGCCTCGATTCCCGCTGCCGTCCGCTCCCCGTCGTGCCCGGCCCGATCGAGGAGCGTGTCGGCCTCGATGAGCTGCCCGTAGACCGCATTGCGGAGATGGGGGAGATAGATGCCGCCAAACGCCCCGTGCCAGTAGGCACAGTTGCACTGCCCCCGGTGGAGCGCCGTGGTTGCCTGCTCGAGCCAGGCGGGATCGGCATCCCCCGCGCCGCGCATCCCCTCGAGCCGCTCACTCACCGCCATCGCCCGGGCGTACATCTCGTTGGCTTCGGGGTAGCGGAGGCGGAAGTTGCGCCAGCTCCCCCCGCGGATGAACGGCGCCACGGCCGCCAGGCGTGGATCGGCCGCCGCCCCGACGCGGGCCCGGACACAGGCCGCTTGTGCCTCCGGCGGCAGAACCCACTCGGTCATCTCGCGGTAGCTGCATTCGGGCAACCATACCGTCCCTGCCGGCGGCACCTGCCGGACGACCTCCGACGGGAGGCACATCTCCACCCAGTCGGCGCTCGCCTCGAGGAGCGTGAACAGCCGCTCGAGCCATCCCTCCTCGAAGCAGGTCCGATGGGTGTCGGGCCAGACGCCGAACTTCTCCCCGTCGTCGCCAAACACCGCCAAGCTCCCGTGGCGCCGAGCGGCGAGGCTGCGGAGATGATCGATCGCCTCTTCCGGGGTCCCGAAGGGGATGACATACCGGAGCCGCTCGCTCACCGGGAAGACCGCGAGCGTCGCCCCGTCCCCCTCGGTAAGCCAGTGGCGGTCGAGCTGATCCTCGGCAAGGCCGGCGGCCTTGAAGTGGGTGTCGTCGAGGATCGTCCACTCGACCCCGGCGCGGGCGAGATCAGCAGCCATGCCCGGATCCCACACCCGTTCCGCCAGCCACATGCCGCTGACGCGAGTCTGGAGGCGGCGCTCGAGCCAGGCGGTGTAGCGGCGGATCTGGCTGACCCGGTCGCGTGGCGGGAGCATCGCTAGGACCGGCTCGTAGAACGCCCCGCCGACAATCTCGATCTGGCGTTCGTCGGCCAGCCGCGCCAGCCGGTCGAGATACTCCGGGTGGTGGGCGTCGAGCCACTCGGCCAAGGGCCCGCTGGTGTGGATGGCGACGCGGATGCCGGGGTGGCGCTCGAGGAGATCGAGGAGCGGCTGGTAGGCATCCTTCCAGGCTTGTTCGAAGACGCCGTCGAAGTTGCCGATCGGCTGATGGTCGTGGATCACGAAGACGAACCGGACGGCGGGGGGCATGCGGGGCCTCGACGGCGGAGGGGGCCAAACCGGTGCCGGACGGCACTGACGCCTGGTGAAAACGCTTCGTCGGGCGCGCCCGGATCAATCGGGCAACGCCGCCGGTTTTTCAGCGCGGCAGGCAGCGGGGCGGGGCTTCCCCGTCAACGGTTGACGGGAGAGCGGGGGGCAGAGGGCGGAGGCGGGAGATGCCGATTGTCGACGACCGCCCCCTGGGCTTGCAAACCGGCCCTGCTGGAAAAGCGCCTGCGGCAGTCGGCCGTGGCGGCGCTTGCCAGCGCTCAGACCCCCCGCAAGCGCCTGGCCGACACCTCCGGCGACATCGTCGAGATGTGGCATCCGATCCCCAACTCGAAGCCGGCCAGGGGAGAGATCCGCGGCAGGATCTCGAGGTGCCACCGCCAGCCCGGCGGCACGCACCCCTCCCGAGGGCGCCTTCCTGCTCCAGGCTCCGGCCCGGAAGAGGCCCGGAAGG
>CALQRA010000140.1 GCA_943332855.1 Candidatus Kuenenia stuttgartensis | reverse complement strand
TCAAACACTCCTGTTTGACCTGTGAGACACTGACCCAAAGAGCCGGATGTGTGACCCACAAGTCCGGTTCTGTGAGAGGCCTGGGGGCGAGAGCCCCCGGGCCTACTCGACCGACAGCGGCGCGGAGAGAGCGGAGGGCATGGATGCCCGGAGCGAACGTCCGGCGACGGGGCACGGGCGATCCCGAAGCCACGCGCGACGCTGCCAGCGCCCCATCCGCCGATACCAAGCTCCAGCGTCAGGCCGAGCGCGGGGCGCGGGGGGTGTCGTCGGGGAGCGTCCGGCAGGTGAGGATCACATACAGCCCCACCGACACCCCGGCGAGAACGACATACTGCATCCACCAGGTGAGGTTGCTGTAGATAAGCGTGCAGGCCACAACCACCGTCACCATGAACAGGGCCCGGTATTTCATGCGCCGGCGCACCCCCCGGTACTGCTGCCAGTCGTCGAGCATCGGACCGAACCAGGCCGAGCGATGGAGCCAGGCGTGCATCCGCGGGGAGCCGCGGTAGAAGCAGAAGCTCGCCAGGATCACAAATGGCGTGCAGGGGAGAACCGGCAGGATCGCGCCGGCAAAGGCAAAAGCGAGGCTTGCCCAGCCTCCGGCCACCCAGAGAAAACCGCTGACCGGGTGGGTTGTCGGGCGGAGGTCCATGACGATTCGCAGGGCGGATAGTGGGGGCCGGCCAGCAGGATTCTACCACGCGCCGGTTTGGCGTATGATCGGCTTTTTCTGCGTTGATCCTGCCCGCTCCTCCCCGCCTTTCCCTCCCCCGGAGATTCCTCCATGCCGCTGGTTCCGATGCGCATCCTCCTCGACCACGCCGCCGAGCACGGTTACGGTCTGGCCGCCTTCAACGTCAACGACATGGAGCAGATCCAGGCGATCATGGAGGCGGCGAAGGAGACCGATTCGCCGGTCATCGTCCAGGCGTCGCGCGGTGCCCGCAGCTACAGCCAGGACAACTACCTCCGCCATCTCATGCTCGCGGCGGCAGAGCTTTATCCCCACATCCCGGTGGCGATGCACCAGGATCACGGCAACTCGCCGGCGACGTGCGTCAGCGCGATCGACAACGGGTTCACGAGCGTGATGATGGACGGCTCGCTGAAAGAAGATGGCAAGACGCCGGCTGACTTCGCCTACAACACGAAGGTCACCGCCGAGGTGGTGAAGCTCGCCCATGCCCGCGGCGTGTCGGTCGAGGGGGAGCTGGGCTGCCTCGGGTCGCTCGAGAGTGGCCACGGTGAGGCCGAGGACGGCCACGGGGCCGAGGGGGCGCTGTCGCACGACCAACTGCTGACGGATCCCGACGAGGCCGAGCGGTTCGTGGCGGCGACCGGCGTCGACGCGCTGGCGGTGGCGATCGGCACCAGCCACGGGGCCTACAAGTTCACCCGCAAGCCCGACGGCGAAGTCCTCGCCATGGCCCAGATCGAGAAGATCCACAAGCGGCTCCCCAATTGCCACCTCGTCATGCACGGGTCGTCGGCGGTGCCGCAGGATCTCCAGGACATCATCAACGAGTTCGGCGGCAAGATGCCGCAGACGTGGGGCGTGCCCGTCGAGGAGATCCAGCGCGGCATCAAGCATGGCGTGCGGAAGATCAACATCGACACCGACTGCCGGATGGCGATCACCGGCGCGATCCGCAAGGTGCTCTGGCAGCACCCGGAGAAGTTCGACCCGCGCGATTACCTCAAGCCGGCCCGTGAGGCGATGAGGAAGGTGTGCGCAGAGCGGATGGTGCAGTTTGGCCAGGCGGGCAACGCCCGCAAGGTGCCGGTCGTCTCCATTGAGGAGATGGCGAAGGCATACGCCAAAGCCTGATCGTCTGGCGTTGCCCCCATCACCCCCAAGTTCCTGTTCCCGGTCGGCCGGCGGTCTCCCCGCCGGCCGACCGGCTTTTTCCAGGGTGCTCGGGCCCGCATCAGCCGGTAAAAACCGCGTTGCGGGGCTTGCCCACGTGGCCTATCCTCCCGCCCCCCTCGGGCGCCAGTGGTCCTGGACTCTGTCCGGACGGTGTTGCCGTGGGCCCGCGCGCAGGACGTTTGCCATGTCCTTCCGAGATTCGCTCCGCCTCTTCGAACGTGCTGCCTTCCCCCGGCCCGAGGTCGGTGGCGGAGCGCCTGTTCGTCCGTTGCCGGCGGCCGGGGAACGCTCCGGGATCGACGCCCCAGAGCAACAAAACAGCGTCGATTCTTCGCTCAGCGATGACCAGGGGGTGATCGATCGGGGGCGGGGAATCCTCCGCGCCGAGGCCCGGGCGATCGTCGAGGCGGCCGAGCGGCTCGACGGCGCGTTTGTCCGTGCCGTTCATCGGCTCGAGGCCTGCAGCGGGAATGTCGTCGTCACCGGCATCGGCAAGGCGGGGCTTGTGGCCCGGAAAATCTCGGCCACCCTCGCCTCGACCGGCACGCCGAGCCATTTCCTCCATCCGACCGAGGCGATGCATGGCGATCTCGGGGTGCTGCGGGGCGACGACCTTCTCCTGACGCTCTCCCAGTCGGGCGAGACCGAGGAGATCACCCGCCTCATCCCCCATGTCCGTGCCCGCGGCATCCCCATCGTTGCGATCACCGGTCGGGCCGAGAGCACGCTCGGCCGTGCCGCTGATGTCGTCGTCACGTCCGGCCCGGTGCGGGAGGCGTGCGAGCTCGGGCTCGCGCCGAGCACGAGCACGTCGGTCCTCCTCGCGCTCGGCGACAGCCTGGCGCTGGTTACCAGCGCCCTGCGGGCGTTTACGGCCGAGGACTTCCATGCCCGTCATCCGGGCGGGAGCCTGGGGCGGCAGCTGATGCAGGTCGAGGATCTGATGCGGTCGCTGCCGCAGTGCCGGACGAGCTTGCCAGAGGAGAGCGTGCGGAGCGTCTTCAGCCGGGTGCTGCCGGCACGACGGACCGGAGCGGTGATGATCCTCGACCATGCCGGCACGCTTGCAGGCATCTTCACCGACAGCGACCTGGCCCGTCTCTTCGAGCGACGCAACGATGCCGCCATCGACGGGCCGATCGGCGACGTGATGACGGCCCGGCCGACGACCGTCGCCGCCGGCACCCGTCTCCGTGACGCGGTCGAAGTGCTCGAGACGAGGCGGTTGAGTGAGCTCCCCGTCGTCGATGCCAGCGGACGCCCCGTCGGCCTCCTCGACGTCGTCGATCTCGTCGGCATGGTGCCACCGGGGCTCCTCGATCTCCCCCTCCAGCGTGTTGCCTGACCCGTTCCAATCGCAACCTCCGTGGCCGACCCGTGTCGTCATCCCCGCCATCCCGAGCCGAGATCGAGCCCCGTTTGGCACGGGTGCGCTTGCTGCTGCTCGACGTTGACGGCGTGCTCACCGACGGGAGCGTCACCTGGTCGAGCGAGGGGCACGAGCTGAAGACCTTCCATGTCCGCGATGGGCTGGGCCTGCGCCTCTGGCAGCAGGCGGGGAACATGGTGGCGATCATCACCGGCAGGGCGAGCCGGGCGCTCACGCTGCGAACCGATGAGCTCGGCATCGGCATCGTCCGGCAGGGTGTGGGTGACAAGGTCGCCGCCGCCGCCGAGGTGGTGGCGACGTGCGGGGTGTCGTGGGAGGAGGCGGCGTTTGTCGGTGACGATCTTCCCGATCTGCCGGTCGTGAGGCGGTGTGGTGTGGGGGTGGCGGTGGCCGATGCCTGCCCGGAACTGCAGGCTGCCGCGACGTTTGTCACGGAGCGGGCCGGCGGCCGCGGGGCTGTTCGGGAGGTCGTCGAGCGGCTCCTCCGCGCCCGCGGCGGGTGGGAGGCGGCGGTGGCCGGGTATGGCGGCGGGGTCGCCTGAAACAGGCGCAGGGTGGCTCACGCATGGAACATCGCCTCGGACGCACCCTGCGGGTGTTTCTCCTCGTGCTCGCGACAGCCGGCCTCTACCGGCTCGCCGTCGTGCCGCTGGTGGAGCCACGCGTCAAGGGAGCGAGCTTGGGCCAGGAGCTCTCCCCCGCAGCGGTCGCAGCGGCGAAGTCCCGTGCCGATGGCCGGCTCGCCCAGGTGTCGCAGCTGTTCGCCCCCGGTTCGTGGGAGCTCGACGGGCCGAACATGCTCGAGAGCAGGCAGATGCGCCTCCTCTTCAAAGACTATCGCCGCATGAGCCAGGATCCGGACGATCCCCGGGTCCAGCTCATCCCCTGCACCCTGATCCTCCTTCCCGATACCAGCGGCGCGGAGGGGGCCAAGCCGGGGCGGACCGTCGTCTTCCGGGCGCCACAGGGGGCCGTCCTGGAGTTCGATGAGCCGTTCGATTTGAGCAAGCAGGAGCGGCCGTCGCGACTCGTCGGCGGCAGCCTCCGCGGACAGGTGACGATCCGCGGCACGGCAACGACCCCCGAGGCTGACGACGAGGTGGAGATCGTCACCCGCGATGTCGAACTGAAGGAGATGGAGATCACCACCGCCGAGGCGGTGCAGTTTCGCTACGGGCGTTCCTCCGGAAGCGGGCGGGCGATGGAGATCCGCCTCCTCCCCGGCGCGAAGGGGAGTGAACAGGGGCCGAACATCGGCGGGATCGACACGATTCGCCTCGACCGCGACGTGAAATTGAAACTCGAGGGGCTCGCCGGCGGGCTGATCCCAGGGCCTCCCGTCCCCGGGGCAGCGCGGCCCGATGGCTCAGCGCCCGCTGACGCGGCAGCGGCATCCACTCCCGCCGATGGCGCCGAGGAGCCGACGCCGGTGCTCGTCAGTTGCCGGGGAAGCCTGTGCATGAACGTGTCGGCGAACGTGATCTCGCTCGAGGATCATGTCGATGTCGTCCGCACGCTCCCGGGCGGCGCCCATGATCAGCTTGCCTGTGAGCTCCTCGCCGTCGTTCTGGGGCGGGACGAGAAGCCGGGAACGATGTCTGCCGGACTGAAGCCGGTGGAGATCCAGGCCAAGGGGACGCCGGTCGTGGCCCGGAGCACCTCCGCCGGGCTCGAAGCCCGGGCGATGCGCCTGGGCTATGAGATCGCCACGCGGCGGATCGTCCTCGATGGCGAGGAGCCGGTGTCGCTCGTCCTCCAGGAGACGGAGATGGAGGCGCGGTCGATCGACTACACCCCCGGCCCGCCGGGTGATCCTGGGACCCTGATGGCCGTCGGCCCGGGGTGGCTGCGGGCACGCACGGCCGACATGCCTCCCCTCTCCGCCCGCTGGCAGAAGTGGCTCCGTCTGCGGCCCGACGGCGCGGAGCATGTGGCGTCGCTGGCCGGCGAGGCCGATGTCCAGGTGGAGACGCAGGGGCGGCTCAAGGCGGGGGAGATCCACCTCTGGCTGGCGCTGACACCGGGCGCACCGCCGTCCGCGGCCCCCTCGCGGCTCCCGGCCGGGATGGCCGGCGTGAAGCCCTCCCGGATGCTCGCGCGATCGATGGTCGAGATCGACGTCCAGCAGCTCACCGCCCGAACCGACAAGCTCGAGATGTGGTTCAAGCACGAGGCGGCGCCCCCCGTCGCGGCGGTGCCACTGGTGCCTGTCGCCGAGGCGGCAGCTCCCCAGCCAGCCGGCGCCGTGGCTCAATCGCCCGCCGTTGCCCCGGCCCAGCCGCCGGCCGCCCAGCCGCCGACCGGCAGGCTGATCGTCACCGGTGGGCTCGTGCGCGGATTGGTGACCTTCGCCCCCCAGGGTCCCCAGCTCGACGAGCTCTCGCTCGAGGGGCAGGTGCATCTGATCGAGGAGCCCGAGGCCGCCGCCCGCGTCGCCGGCCAGCCGGCGCCCGAGGTGATCGAGCTCCGTGGCGACCAGTTGCAGATCTCGCGGGCCAACCGCTTCGATGCCCGCGCGGTTGTTTCCGGGCGCCCGGCGCAGGTCGCCGGGCGGGGGATCGATCTCCAGGGACCGTTGGTGGAGTTTGATCGGGGACGCAACCGGCTCTCGGTCGACGGCGCGGGGAAGCTCGGCCTGCCGATCGCCGGCGGGCTGCCTGGGCTCGAGTCGCTTGCCGTGGCCTCCCCGGTCGCCCAGCCGGCCACGCAGCCCGTGGTCCCCGTGCCGGCGGCCGTCGCCGGTCGGCTCGACATCGGCTGGCAGGGGCGGATGGATTTCGACGGACTGACGGCCCGGTTTGTCGACCGGGTGGTGACGACCAGCGGCGACACGGCGCTGCGGGCCGGATCGCTCGACGTCGTCTTCACCAAGCAGATCGACTTCTCGGCAACCACCTCCGATCGCACCGCCCGCAACACCGACGTCGCCCGGATCGCCTGCGGCAACGGCGTGCGGATCGAGAGCGAGTCGGTCGCGGTCGATGGTGGCAAGTCGGTTGAGAAGCTCTTTCTCCGCGATCTCCTCGTTGATCGGGGCACCGGCGAGGTGACCGGCAGCGGGCCGGGGCGGCTGGCAAGCACGCGGTTCGGCGCCAGCCCAGGCATCGCCCTGCCGGGAGCGGGAGGGCTGCCGGGGGCGGCCGGAGCAGCCCAGCCGACGCCGGCCGCGCGCCCCGATGAACTGAGCTATCTCGGCGTCGACTTCCAGCGTGGCATCCGCGGCAACATCAACCGGCGACAGATGGAGTTTCATCAGCGCGTCGAGGCGATCTGGGGGCCGGTCGGCGGCTGGAACGACACCCTCGACGCCCATGCTGCCGGCGGCCTCCCGCCCCGCGCCGTGGCGATCACCAGCGACGTCCTGTCGGTCGGCCAGGCCGCCCCGCTCCCCGGCCTGCGCCGCGGCACGCTCGAGCTCGGCGCCGCCGGCAATGTGATGGTTGAGGGGGAGGCGTTCACGGCGCGGAGTTCCCGGCTCTCCTATAGCGAGGCAAAGGATCTCCTCGTCTTCGAAGGGGATGGCCGCAGCGACGCGCAGCTCTTCCGCCAGGAGCGGATTGGTGCCCCGACGTCGAGCGCCTCAGCCGGCAAGATCCTCTACTGGCGCGGCCTCAATCAGGTGGAGGTCAACGACGCCCGCTTCATCGACCTCGACCAACTCGGTGGCACGGGGGGAGCCTCACGCCTCCCCGGCTTCGGTGGCGCGAAGCCTTAGCCGGCTGATTCTCCGGTGGCATTCGTCTCCGATTCCCGTTGGCCCCGCGCCCTTCCTGGCTGGTAGCCTCTTGCCTATGCGGCGTGGTGGGAACCATTCCGAAAGAGCCGGCGATGTCTTTGCGGGGGGAGAGCATGAAGGGCATGTCGAGAAGAAGAGCGATCGCCGTCTCGGCCGGGGCGACGCTGGCGGCGACAACGCTCGTCGGCCGTGCCCGGGCCGCGGTGCCGGCCGGCGCGATCCGCATCGAGCGGGTCCGGACTTCTTTTCAGGAACACCGCTACCGCACGCCGTACAAGTTCGGCGGCGTGCCGGTCGACCGGGCAACGATCCTCGACGTCGAGATCGACTGTGTCGGCGCTGATGGCCGGCCCGTTACCGGCTCGGGCTCGATGCCGCTGGGGAATGTCTGGTCGTTCCCCACGCGCACGCTCCCCTACGACGTCACGCTCGGCGCCATGAAGGGGCTCGCCGGCCGCATCGAAGCCATCGTGGCCGGCTGCACTGAGGTGGCTCATCCGCTCGAACTGGCGCGGATCCTCGAGCCCGAGTTCGCCAAGGCCGCCGCGGAGGAATCAGCGGCGCGGGGCCTGGCCGAGCCGATCCCGCCGCTGGCCGTGCTCGTCACGGCGAGTGCCTTCGATGCCGCGCTCCACGACGCCGGCGGGAAGGCGCTCGGCCGCAGTGCCTTCCTCACACTCACTCCCGACCTCATCGGCCACGATCTCTCCCGCTATCTGGGCGATGACTTCAAAAACGAGAATCTCCAAGACTCAATCCGCCCCGCTCCCGCGCCGCGCGTGCCGCTGTTTCATTCCGTCGGCGGGGCCGATCCGGTTCACGAGTCCGAAATCAAGGAGAAGCTCGACGACGGCCTGCCGCAGGCGCTCGCCGACTGGATCCGGTTCAACGGACTTGAGCGCATCAAGATCAAGCTCCAGGGGGAGGATCTCGCGTGGGACATCGAGCGGACGCTCGCCATCGATGCCGTTGCTCGGGCGACGAAGCCCGACACGAATTGGAAATACTGCGCCGACTTCAACGAGCGCTGCCCGAATGTCGAGTATGTCCTCGAATACCTGCGGAAGGTCGAGGAGAAGTCTCCCGCCTGCTTCGCCGCAATCGAGTATGTCGAGCAACCGACGTCGCGGAATCTCCGCGCCCTGCCACGCGTCGACATGCACGCTGCCAACAAGCTCCGCCCGATCGTCGTCGACGAGGGGCTCGTCGATCTCGACAGCCTTCTCGAGGCCCGTGAGCTCGGCTACACCGGCCTCGCCCTCAAGGCCTGCAAGGGGCAATCGCACTCGGTGCTCTTCGCCGCGGCGGCGCGGAAGTATGGGATGTTTCTCACCGTCCAGGATCTCACCTGCCCCGGCGCGGCGCTCGTTCACTCGGCAGGAATCGCAGCCTGGGTGCCGGGCACGGCGGGGCTCGAAGCGAATGCCCGGCAATATCTCCCTGCGGCCAACGAGCCCTGGGCTGAAAAGCTCCCCGGGCTCTTCAAGATCACCGACGGCATGCTCCACACCGACTGCCTCGCCGGCAGGCCGGGGCTCGGGGCGGTGTAGCAGGCTGTGGATCCAGTGCCCGCCGCTGGATGCGGCGGCCGACACCCTCGAAAAACCCTGGCTTTTTTGGGGGTGTCTCGAGTGGAAAAAGGTCATGGATTATTTTTTCCACGGACAGCGAGCGCTCACACTGGCTTCGGTAGCAGTGAAAAAATCTTCAGATGGCCGTCGGCCAGCGCCACGGCGACTTTTGATTTGTCGGGGGAGAGGGCCAAGCTCCGGCCGTTGGCGGGGAGCTTGACGGCGTGGAGCTCATTCGCCTCTCCCGCCTTGAAGAACCGTAGCCAGCCGCCGCCGCCACCGCCGGCGACTTGGATCCACATTCCCTGCGGATGCCAAGCGATCCCCCAGCAGACCCCCTGTTGCTTTTCCTTGGGCTCGAGGAGCGTGGCGAGCTTGCCGTCGCTCCATTCGAGCACCGACACCCCCGGATGGCCGACGCCGGCGAAGGCATTGGTGACCGCCGTGATCCCGCCGACGGCAAGCTGCGCCCCGTCGGCCCGGAAGGCGATCGCCCGCGCACCGCCGATGTCGGCCCGGAATCCCTCGTCGTATTTCCACAGGGCCTCGGCCTTGCCGACGTCGCGAACGAGCGTCCCCGCCGGACTCCATTCCTTCACCTGCCCCTTGAGATCGCAGGAGGCAAGCCCGGAGCCGTCGGGCTTCCAGACGACTTCGTAGACATGCGATTCGTGACCCGTGCCTACGCCCGTCGGCGTCGCGGCGAGGAGGCCGTCAGTGATCGTCCAAAGTTTCACGAGCTTGTCGTTGCCGCAGGTGGCGAGCTTCGTGCCGTCGGGGCTGACGGCGATCGCCCGCAGCCAGCCGTCATGGGCCCCGAGGACGCGGAGCGGGGGAGCGGGCTCGCCGTCGAGCGTCCACTGGCAGAGCCTGCCGTCGTAGCCACCTGAAAAACAGAAGCGGCCGTCGGGGGAGAATCCGAGGGCCCGCACCCAGGAATCGTGGGCCCCGGTGAATGCAGCCGCGGCCAGGCCGTCGATGCCGAGGCGGTGGAGGGCGTTGTCCTCGCTGCCGAAGAGGACGAACCTCCCGAGCGGATCCCACGCGCAACTGACCAGCGGCCGCTCGTGCTTGTGCGAGGCGATCTCGTGGGCTGCGGCGGGATCGATGGCGGGTGCGTCAGGCATGGTGGAGCTCCTCAGTGGCGGGCGTCATGCGAGCATTTCGCGGATCGGTTGCTTGGCCGGATCGGCGATCGTGAAATCGCTGCCGCCGATGTGGAAGTCGGCGGTGGAATCGACGCCCACCCCCTGGAGGATCGTGTGGAAGACATGGCCATGATCGACGGGGCGATCGGTCACCTCCGTACCGTCGGCGCTGGTGGCGCCGATGACGGCCCCCGGCTGGATGCCGGCGCCACCTAAAAGCACGCTCCACGACTTTCCCCAGTGGTCGCGGCCGTAGCCTGCGTTGATCCGCGGCGTGCGGCCGAACTCGCTCATCACGCAGACGAGCGTGTCTTCGAGGAGGCCGCGGGCGGCGAGATCGGCGACGAGCGTCGCGAACGGCTGGTCGAATTCACCGAGCTGCTCGATGTGGAAGTCGAAGTTCTCGAAGTGGGTGTCGTAGTTGGAGTGGTTGACCTGGACAAACGACACGCCGTGCTCGAGGAGCCGGCGGGCCATGAGGCAGTGGCGGCCGAACTCGTGCTTCCCGTAACGCTCCTGATCGCGCTCCGACTCGAGGCTGACGTCGAAGACCTTCCTCTGGTCGAGGAGATCGAGGGCCTGGCCGTAAGAAAAGGTGTAGGCCTCGGTGTCGGCGGTGCGACGGCGGGTGGCGAAGCGGTCGTTGAACCGGCTGCGGAGCCCAGAGCGGCGCCGGTCGGCTTCGGGCGAGAGCCCCTCGGGGCGGTCGGTGAAGGCAGGTGGCTTGGCATCCTCCATGATCACGCCGGCGTAGCGGGGGCCGAGGTAGGAGGCGTTGCCGGGGCCGCCACCGGAGCCACGGATGAGAATGTGGCCGGGAAGGGGGAAGTCGTCGCTCATGCAGGCCTTGGCGACGACCGCGCCCAGATCGGGGACGTCAAGCGGCGCCGGCTGATTGCGGCCGCTGAAGATCTCCCGCTGGCCGCGCCCGTGATCATCGGAAGCATTGGTCATGCTGCGGATGAGCCCAAGCCGGTGCATCTGCAGCGCCGTGTGGGGGAGGAGTTCGGAGATATGGAGGCCAGGCACGCTTGTCGGGATGGCCCGGAAGGGCCCCCCCGTCGCCGTCCCCGGCTTCGGGTCCCAGGTTTCGAGCTGGCTGACGCCGCCATGGAGGAAGATCTGGAGGACGCGCTTCCCCGAGCCCTGCACCGACTTGGCCAGCGCCGGCCGGCGCACGAGGCCGGTGGCCGCTGCCGCCGCCATGCCACCGAGGAGGGCGCGGCGCGAGAGGACATGGTCGGCAGAGCCGCAGGCGGGATTGGCGTTGGATGGCATGGGGCGACTCCTGGAAACAGCGGACTGTGGCGAAGGGGCGTCAGTGATTGAAGCGGAACTCTGTGCTCGAGAGCATCGCCCAGAGCAGCTCGGCGATCGCCACGGCTCGATCGTCGGCCCGGCCCGCGAGGGCCGCGGCGACGTCGGCCTTTTCGTCGGCACCGGGAGTCCGGGAGAAAACCGTGAGGAAGGCCTCGTCGGCGACGGCGCCGTCGTCGGCAAGCGCGAGGAGCCGGGCGGCGAGGTTCTCCCCGCCCGGCCTCAGGGACCCGGCGACGTCGGGCGAGTTGCCGATCCAGAGGGCCTGATTGACCGACGTCTGGAAATCGGTGGCGAGCGGATCGCTGTAGAGCCCGGCCACGGTGGTGAGGAACCCCGCCGCCTGCTGGATGGTCTGCAGCTCCACCTGAACCGCACGGATCGCCGGCGCCGCTTCCGGTGCCGCGTTCTTGAGGACTTCGGGAGGCTCCTTCTCCACCTTCGCCTCGGCGGCGGTGTGGAATGATTGCATCGAGCCGCTCGCCGTCAGCAGCGAGAAGGCCAGCTGCTCCGGGGAGAGGGGCCGGAGCCTCGCCATCTGCCCCAGCGCCGTCCAGCGATCCTCGATCGAGGTGCGGAGAACGGCCGCCGCCACTGGATCGGTGGTGACAAGGTCGCCGTGCTGCAGAAGGTCGCGGGCGAGGCCGAGCCGCAGGTCGGTGCGCGCCAGGGCAAAGCCCGCTTCCTGGCGGGCGCTGCGGGCCGCGATGGCCGCCTGATCGGCAGCCGCGAGCGTGTCGGCCGGCGGACGCTTCGCCGTCACCCCCTCGCAGGCCTGCCGGGCGGCCACGAGGCTCGCTTGGGCGGCATCGTGTTCACCGGCCTTGGCAGCAACGACTCCCTTCGCGGCCTCGACGGTGGCGGTGAACTCGGCTGACCGGGCGGCGATGATTGCCGCGGCGCCGGCGAGCACCTTGTCATCCGCAAGGAGGGTCGCCGCCTCTCCCGTCTTCGTGGCGGCGGAGGCCAGGGCATCGGCCTGGGTGACCTTCTTGGTGAGCTCCTCCTCGGCAGTCTTCTTCGCCGCGGCGGCGGCATCGGCCCCGCCGCGGGCCTTGTTCCGCGCCTCGATCAGCGGCGGCAATTCGCCGAGCACCACTCCATCGGCGGCGAGGAGGGCCGCGAACCGGGCCTCCGCCTCCTTGGCGGCGGCTTCGAGCGGGGCGAGTGCTCCGTCCTGCTGGGGACGCAAGC
>CALQRA010000139.1 GCA_943332855.1 Candidatus Kuenenia stuttgartensis | reverse complement strand
GCCCCAGTTGATCACCGTGGCCGGCAGTCCGAGACCGCGACGGTGGTGGGCAAGGGTGTCGAGGGCCGCGTTGGCGGCGGCGTAGTTGGCCTGGCCGGCGTGGCCGAAAACGCTCGACAGCGAGGAATAGAGGACGAACCAGTCGAGCTCGAGGCCGAGCGACTCCTGGTGGAGGTTCCAGCCTCCGAGGAGCTTCGGCAACAAGACGCGGTCGAGCGTGGCATGGTCGAGGTCGATGAGGAGCTTGTCCTCGAGGACCATCGCGGTGTGAAAAATCCCCTTCAGCGGCGGCAGCTCGAAGCCGATCCGGTCGAGCACCCGCCGCACCTCCTCCGGCCGGGTGATGTCGGCCGGCATGAGTACGACGCGCGTGCCGCCGCGCTCCAGCTCAGCGATCGTCGCGGCCGCTTCGGGCGCCACCCTGGCACTGCGGCCGCCGAGGACGAGCGTGCCGGCGCCCTGCGCCGCCAGCCAGCGGGCGGTCTCGAGGCCGAAGCCCCCGAGCCCTCCCGCGACCCAGTAGGTGGCCCCGGGGTCGAGCGTCACGCGCCCCCCCACCGGCGGCCGGGCCCGGGCGGGGCGCTCGTCGTAGGCGATCACCACCTTGCCGATGTGCCGGGCCTGCTGCATCGATCGGAAGGCCGCGGCGGCGTCGTCGGCGCGGTGCACCGTCACCGGCAGCGGCTCGAGTTCCCCCGACTCCAACCGCGGCACGAGGGCCTCCAGTGCCCTCCCCATGCGCTCCGGCTGCTGCTTGAAGAGCTGGTCGAGATCGATGGCGAAGAAGGCGATGTTGTTGCGGAAGGCATGGAGCCCGAGGGGAGCGTCGGCGTAGATGTCGCGCTTGCCGATCTCGAGGAACCGGCCGCCGATCGCTAGCGCCTGGATGCCGCGCGCGATCGCCTCCCCGGGGAGGCTGTTGAGCACGAGGTCGAGCCCCTCCGGCACGATCCGCCGCGACTCGTCGGCGAACGCCAGGCTCCGCGAGCTCATCACGTGCTCTGCCCCGGCGCGGCGCACCCACGCGCGCTTTTCGTCGTTCCCGGCCGTCGCCAGGATCCGCGCCCCGGCCAGCTTGGCCAGTTGGATCGCGGCGAGCCCCACCCCCCCCGAGGCCGCATGGACCAGAAGCGACTCGCCAGCCCGGATCCGGCCGCAGTCATGGAGGGCGTGGATGGCGGTCAGAAACGCGATCGGCAGCGCGGCCGCCTGGTGGTGCGAGAGGTTGGCCGGCTTGCGGGCCAAAAGCGCCGTGGAGACGACGACGTGCGTGGCGAATCCCCCCGGTGCCACCGCCATCACCTCCTCGCCGACCCGCCATCGGGTGACGCCGGGACCGACGCGGCTGATCGTCCCCGAGACCTCACTCCCCAGCGCCACCGGGCCGGGAGGGAGGCCCGGATAGAGATCGAGGGCCTTCATGACGTCGCTGAAGTTCAGCCCCGCGGCGCAGACCTCGATCTCGACCTCACCGGCGTCGAGGGGCCGGGGTTGAAAGAGCCGGTGGGAGAGATCGTCGATCCCCGCGGTGTCGGTCACCTCGAGACGCGCCGGGAGCGCTGCCCGGGCCGCCGGACAGGCGTCGAGGCCACGCAGAGGATGGAAGCGCCGCACCCAACGCCCGTCGGGCCGCAGGAGCACTTCGTCCTCGGCCGACCCGGAGAGGAGTTCGGCAACGAGGGTGTCGAGCGCCGGCAGGGGCACCGCCGGCAGATCGACGAGCCTCGTCCGCAGCCGGCCGACCTCGTTGGCCACCACCCGCGCCATCCCCACCAGCGCCCCTTGCGCCACCTGGAGCGGCTCGGGGGCACCGGGAGGGGGCTGGGCGCCGGCGGTCACGAAGCAGCAGGGGGTGGGCGCCGCATCGGCCTCCTCCCAAGCCTGAACGAGATGGAGCGGCCCCCGGCAGGTCAGCAGGGCGCTCGCTGCGAGCGCCGCAGCCGTGAGGCCCTCGGTGGCGGGGGCGTCGAGGCCCCACAGATAGACCACGCCGGCGAGCGTCTCCCTGCCGACGGCGGCGAGAAGGCGAGTGAAGTCTTCTCGGTCGTTGGCATCGATGACAAACTCCCCGTTGCTCCGGGCCGCGAACGGCGCGCCGCGGTGGACGACGATCGCCGCGCCGCCGCGCGCAGCCAAGCTTCCGGCCAGCGCCCTCCCCAAGCCTCCCTCGTCGGCGAACAGGAGCCAGCGGCCGGGCGGCGCCGGGCTTGTGGCCGGCGCGGCGGACTGCGGCGTCCAGTCGAGTCGGTAGATCAGATCGCTGGCCGACTCGGTCGGCACCGATCCGGCGACGCGGTGGCTGACGAACCCACGGATCGCGACACTCGGCCGCCCGTCGCTGTCGAGGAGATCGATGTCGGCCTCCATGACGTCGCTGGTCCGGGCCACGATCCGGGCATGGACGGTGCCTCGGGTGCCAGGGGGCTTGAGGAAGCGAATCTCGCGGATCTCGTGGGGCAGGAAGAGGCCCGAGACGGTGTGATCGAAATCGCGGTCGGCGGCGATCATCGCGTGGAAGCAACTGTCGAGGAGGCTGGGATGAACCAGATACTCCCCCGCTTCGGCTTCGACTTCAGCCGGGAGCACGACCTCGCCGACCGCCTCCCCCGCGCGCCGCACGCCCCCGACGAGCCCCTGGAACCGTGCCCCGTAGGCGAGCCCGAGCCGCTGGCAGTAGGCATAGAGCCGCTCCCGGTCGAACGCTTCCGGGCACCGTTGACGGACGTCCGCGATCGGCTCCAGCGCCGCCATCGCCGCCTCGGTGTCGGTGGCCAGGCCGATCGTGGCGAGCCGGCGCCAGTCGCCGTCATCGACGCCGCGGTGGGAGAAGACAAGGCTGCGGCGGTCGGGGAGGTAGTCGCATTCCATCCAGCGCGGCTCCTCCTCGGCATGAAGGCAGGCCTCATGCAGCTGGAGGCGCTCGAGCCGCACCGGCCCGGGCTCCCCGCCAGCCAGATCGCGGGCCGCGGCGATGGCCGCCTCAACCAAGCCCGCGGCGGGATGGAGGCAGGCGCCGCGGACGCGATGATCGTGGAGATAGCTCTGGAGCTTGAGATCGATGCGGCATTCCCAGCGCGGCGTCGGGCCGTTCACGCGGACACCGAGCAGGGGGTGGGTCATGGCGGCAAACCGCGACTCCCGGGCCTCGAGCGACTCGCCGTGCAGAGGCTGCGTCTGAAACGGCTCCGGCGGCAGTGGGAGGCGGCAGCGCGGGCGCCGGTGGAGGCGCGACCAATCGATGTCGAGGCCGAGCGTGTGGAGCCGGCCGAGACTCCCGAGGAGCCCTTCGACGTCGTCAACCTCGCGGTGGAGCGAGGGGATCACCTCGACGGGGAGGCCGGCGGCCTGGAAGCACTCGTTGATCGCGTAGGCGAGAACCGGATGGGGCCCCACCTCGATGGCGACGCGCGTTCCCGCCTCCGCCAGAACGCGCATCGCGTCGGCGAACAGCACCGGCTGGCGGACGTTGCGCCACCAATACTCTCCGTCGAGCTCCCCACCGGCGATCGCCGCGCCGGTGACGGTGGAGACCAGCGGAATCATGGCCGGCCGTGGGCGGATGCCGGCCAGCGCCGCAAGGAGCTCGTCGCGCACCGGCATCATGAGGGGGCTGTGGAAGGCGTATTCAACCGCCAGCCGGCGGCAGAAGATCCCCGCCTCCTCGAAGCCGACCGCGAGCCGCTCGATGACGGCGGCCGCGCCCGAAAGCGTCAGCGACGTCGGCCCGTTGACCGCGGCAATCGAGACGTCGTCACGGCAGTCGGCCAGCCATGGCGCCAGCTCCCCGCGCGCCAGCCCGACGGCGATCATGCCCCCCTGCGACGAGGCAAGATCCATCGTCCGACCCCGGTGGTAGGCGACGAGGCAGGCCTCCTCGAAGGAGAGCACTCCCGCCTCGTGGGCGGCTGCAATCTCCCCGACGCTGTGCCCCACACACCGCGCCGGCACGATGCCCCACGAGCGCCACACCGCGGCCAGCCCCGCCTGGATCGCGAAGATCGCCGGCTGCGCGATCCGCGTCTGCTGCATCCGCGAGGTGGTGGCATCCCGGCCGAGCTCCGTCAGGAGTGACCAATCCCCGCAGCGGGCGAACTCGGCGTCGCAGCGCTCAAGAACGTTGCGGAAGAGGGCATTCTCTGTGAGGAGTCGCCGCCCCATGCCCCACCACTGCGGCCCCTGCCCGCTGAAGACGAAGGCGATCGCCGCCGGTGACAGCGTCCCCTCGCGGGTCGCCGGCGGATCGGCCGCGGCCGCCAGCCCGCGCAGCCCCGCCACGAGCCCTTCCCGGTCGGCGGCGACGACGGCCGCGCGGGCCGGCCCGGCGGCATGGCGATGGGCCAGGGAAGCGGCGATCTCGTCGAGCTCCGCGGCGCTGGCGGCGGCCCAGTCGGCGAGCCGGGCGGCGAAGCTCCCCAGGGCGCGGCGGTTCCGGGCCGAGATCGGCACGATCGACCGCGACATCGCCGGCGCCACCGGCTCGGCCGGGGCGGCCGGAAGCGGCGCCTCCCCGACGACGACATGCGCGTTGGCACCGCCGTAACCGAAGCCGTTGATACCGGCCAGCCGGGGCGGGCCCCCGGGCCAATCGATCGTTCCAGTGGGAACGCGCAGGCCGAGCGCGGCAAAATCGATGGCGGGATTCGGGTCGTGGAAGTGGAGGTGCGCGGGGATCCGTCGATGGTGCAGCGAGAGCGCCACCTTGATGAGGCTGGCGATGCCGGCCGCAGCCTCGAGGTGGCCGATGTTCGTCTTCACCGAGCCGATCCAGCAGGGACGGTCGGCAGGACGGCCCCGGCCGAGCACTGCCCCCAGAGCGTTGGCCTCGATCGGATCGCCGACGGGCGTTCCCGTGCCGTGGGCCTCGACATACTGGATCGCCGCCGGATCGACCCCCGCCTTTCGGCAGACGTCGCGCACCAGCGCCTCCTGGGCCTCACGGCTGGGAACGGTGAGACCGGGGGTCCGCCCGTCCTGATTCAGCCCCGTCGCGCGGATCACGGCATAGATGAGGTCGCCGTCGGCGAGCGCGTCGGCCAGCGGCCTGATCAGCACCATCCCCGCTCCCTCACTGCGGACGTAGCCGTTGGCCCGGGCGTCGAAGGTCTGGCAGCGACCATCGGGCGAAAGGACGCCGAGCTGGCTAAAGGCCACGGAGAAGTCGGGCATCAGAATCGCGTTGACACCCCCGGCCAGCGCCATCCGGGCCTCGCCACGGCGCACCGCCTCGCAGGCCAGATGGACGGCGACGAGCGACGACGAGCAGGCCGTGTCAACGGCCACGCTGGGGCCGCGCAGATCGAAGCAGTAGGAGATCCTGTTGGCGGCGATGCTCGACGAGCCGCCGGTGTTGCTGTAGGCGTCGATGACACCCCGGTCGCGGAGGCTGAGCGTCGCCACGGCATGATCGAAGCTCGAGATCCCCACCATCACGGCCACCGGCTGGCCGGCGATGCGGCGGAGGGGCATGCCGGCATCCTCGATCGCCCGGTAGGCCACTTCGAGGAGCATTCGCTGCTGCGGATCCATGCCGGCCGCCTCGCGCGGGGAGATCCCGAAGCAGTGCGGATCGAAGTCGTCGATGCCCGCGACATGGCCCCCCCAGCGGGTGTGAATCTTCCCCGGCCTGGCCCGCCCGGCGGCGAAGAACTTCGCCCGGCTCCAGCGGTCTTCGGGCGTCTCGACGACGGCATCGCGCCCCTCCTCGAGGAGCTGCCAGAAGGCAGGCCAGTCGTCGGCGCCGCCGGGAAACCGGCAGCCGATGCCGACGATCGCCAGCGGCTCCTCGCCCGGGGTGTCGCTGCCAGCCCTGGCGGGAGAGCCGTGCCGCCCGTTCGCGGCGGACGCCTCGTGCGCCGCGCGCCAGTCGTTGTCGTGCTTCATGATCTCGTCGGGGGTCACGGCTGTTCGCGGAACGCCTCGGTGGGGAGCAGCCTGGCCGCACGCCACGCCGGGAGCCAGGCACCGAGCAGGCCGATCCCGAGGGCGATCAGAAAGCCCCTGGCCAGGATCGAGCCGTCGATGGCCGGCGCCAGGATCCCGGCCGCCGCCGGGGCCCGCGCGAGGAGCCCGGTGAAGACGATGGCGGCGAGGGCCCCGAGGAGCGCGGCGCAGACGGCCAGCGCGCACGACTCGAGGAGGATCATGGCGACGACCCGCCGTCGTGGCCACCCGATGGCGCGAAGAATGCCGATCTCCTTCGTCCGTTCGAGGACGCTGGTCATCATCGTGTTGAGCGTGCCGATCCCGCCGATCGCGATCGCCACGATCGACGTCATCCAGGCCATCGCCTCGGCGAGCTTCATGCGCGTGTCGGTCTGGACGAACTCCCCCGTTCCCAGGGCGAGCAGCCGCGGGTCGAGGGCGTCGATCTGAGCCACCGCCGCGTCGAGCCCACCGGCGGCGAGCGGGCGCCGCAGCACGACGTTGACATACGTCACCTGCCCCGGTCGGTCGGCGATCCCCTGGAGCGTTGCCAGGGGCATGATCATCGAGCCGTTCTCCCACACGCTCGGGCTGTGAAACACGCCCGCCACCCGGTAGGCCTCGTCGAACAGCGTCAGCCCGCCGCCGGCCCGGACGCCCAGACGCGCGGCGAGATTGCTGCCGAGGAGGATCTCCTGCGCGGCGCTGAAGCGCAGCGGCGCGGCATTTTCCCCAGGGCCGGCAGCCGGGGCGAAATCGGCGAGGAGCCAAGAATCGGGGGCGATCCCCATCGTGGGGATGCCATACACCCCCTCCTTCTCCAGCGAGAGCGTGTCGAGGAGGACTCCCGCCGCCCGATCGACGGCCGGCAGCGTGGCGATCCTGGCCACGACCGCCGCGTCGACCGCACTGCTCAACCGGTCGGCCGAGCCCTGCCGGGAAACGACGACATCGACGGCATGAGCGTCGTAGACGTCGGCGAACGACTTCCGAAAGCCGTTGGCGATCCCGAGGAGCGAGACGATCGCCGCCATCGCCGTCGCCAGGGCGAGGAGGGTGAGCCCGGTGCGAAAGCGTCGCCGCGTGATGTTGCGGAGCACCAGGGACGGAAAACGCATGGGATGCAGGGCCGGGTGGGGGCAGGAGACGCCGGTGAGAACCAAGGATTTAATTGACCCTCGCCGTGGGGGCATTGCAAATCCCCGTGGAACGCCGCGCCGGCCGCTCGCCGGGGAGCTCTGTTCCGAGCCCGGCAGGCCCCCGTGGCAGAGGCGGCACCTCGATGTCCTCGTCCTGGCATCGCACGTCGTCATGGCGTCGGCGGAAAAGATGCGTTCCGCTGGGGTCTCCTCCGCCTCCACCAACGAGATCATGCCCGGCCTGAGGCCGCGAGTCCGCAGCCCTCGAGAAAACCGGACGTTTTCCCAGTGGACTGGCTCTTCCGGCTGCGCCGCAGACGGTTCGGTCAGGGATGACTTTTTCCACGGGCACTCATGGCTCCATCACTGGCTTCGTCTCCACGCCGCATCCGCCGCAGACCGCAGTCGTGTCGACAAACTGTCGGTGGCAACGGGGACAGTACGCCACCGCGTCCCGATCGGGCGTCGGGGCTCCGAGCCACGTCCCCGGATCGAATCCGGCAGCGACAACCGCCCGTTGGGCGCACGCCGCGCGGCGATCCTGATACCAGCGGAGCGTCTCGGCCGCCGACGTGTCGGACACGCCGGGGGGAAAGGCGGGATGGACCGAGTCGCGGAGCCACTCCACCGCGACCGGGTCGACGGTTCGAGGATGTCCGCAGACCAGGGCGACCACGAGCGGCTCGTACCCGGCGAGGAGATCGCGGCCCAATCGGTCGGCCAGCCGCATGGCCGAAGCCGGTGAGAGGAAGGCAGTCCAGCGATGCTTCCTGGCGTCCGGGTCCGCCGGCATCTGACTGGCCGGGATGGCGGCTCCAGCCACGGCCGTCGCCATCCAGAGCCCGAGGCTGAGGATCACCAGGATGAAGGGGAGATCGGCCGGCAGGAGGACACGACCGGCATGGACGCACGGCCCCGCCACGAGCCCCAGCAGCGCGAGCAGTCCCCCGAGGGCGTCAACGAACCAAACGGTGCGCCGCCATCCGCGGAGGCGGGCGAAGGCGGCATGAGAGTCCCAGGATTCCGCGATGACGGTTTCGGCCATCGACATCCGATCGCCCCGGGGTGCCGAGCGCACCCGTTCGAGCCGATCCGCGATCGCGGCAGCGACGGAGCCGCTGGAGTAGCTGCCGATGAGGGAAAGGCCCGACCGGACCTCCCGCCCTGCCGCCACCACCGTCTCCAGGGAATCCCATTCCCACGAAACGAACCGTTCGCCGCCACTCGAGGGATCGAGTTGCGGCACGAGCACGCGATGACCGTCGAGAGCCAACGACAACCGCTCCGCCGCATAACTCTCCGACCAGGGAACCGGATTGGCGAAAGTCAACCGCCAGGTGGCAACCGAGGGGCTGTGGGGGGGAAGGCTACTCCAGCGGGAAAACCATCCCGTGAACAGCCGCTGCGTGTCACCACGCACCCACCAGCAGCATTCGAGCAGATAGAGCGCTCCGAGGACAACGAACAGTTGTTCGGCATCGTCGAGCGGCAGTGCAAACAGCGCCACCGTCGTGCTGGCCATCAACGTGATGGCTTACTCCCCTTCACGCCGGTGACGAGCCGCCACAGACCGCCGGCGATCGCAATGAAGAAGATCGCGATCGCCTTGCCCGCCTTGGCGAACATGGCCACGAGCTTCGCCAACAAGCCCCCCTTCAACGCCGCCACCGTCGCTCCGCCGGCGATCAGGCCCGTCAGACCGTACGCGGCCATCTTGTCGCCCGACCGCCATTCGGCATAACGCTGCCCCTGCTTGAACTCGTATCCGCCGAGCAGCTGCTGCAACCGCGGGATGAGCGACACGACCTCGCCTGGGTCGCACGCCAACGTCACGCTGGTGACACCGGTGCGCCCGAGGATACGGACGTCGTAATTCGCAACGTCCTGCCCCTTGCCCGTCCTCATCCGCACGCCCCAGGCGAGGCGATTGGTGGTGGCTTCGTAGCCCGGGGCCACGACCCAGTCGATGACCTCGATGGTGTCCCATCCCCGGCTGCGCCGCTGGCTGTTCCCCGCTGTCGCACCGTCCTTGAGCGTGGCGAGCAGCTTTCCGGCATCGATCGTGTCGCGGTCGTCGTCCTTCACGTGCCCGGAATCCTGGTAATCGAAGTACACGACCCACGACTGCGATTCGTCCATCGGGAGGAGCACCCCGATCGTCGCGGGATTGGGGGGATTCTCGTTGAGCTCGAGAAACTTCTGCGCCCCTTCCGGACCGCTGAACATGAATCCTTCGGGGACGTCGATGGTGGCGTAGGTGCCCATCTCCCCCTTCACCGGCCCGGTCTGCCACGGGATCGCGCGGAAGGCGTCGGCGATCGGATCGGCCATCGACTCCCGGCCGTAGGCCGCCAGCACCATCGTGACAGCGACGATCGACAGCCCGACCACGCCCCCGCGCCGCAGGTTCGAAAACATGAGTCCCAGCCCCCCCAGGATGGATCGACCAGCGCGAGTCCCCCTCGCTTGAAGGAGAAGCTACCGCAGACGTGCTCGGGAGGCAAGAAACGGGCTCGTACCCGATACTTTTTTTCGGATGACGAATCGGCGATCAGCAGGCCCCTGCCGTCGCACGGCGCGCACCGGCCGGGCAGGGCTCGGTGCGATGAGATCGGTTTCCCCCCGGGAGCGTGCCGCGCCGGCGGGCGTGGGTGCCCGTCGGCAGGGGAACAGGCTCCGCGGCGCGGGGGGCGGTCGCCCCCGACAAAAAATCCGGTTTTTCATCGGTATCCTCAATCGTGACGGGGTCACCCGGCGGCCCGCATCCGGAGCGGCCCGGGATCGCTGCGACGACGGACCGCTACGATGGCTGAATGAACCACACCACGCCCCCGGCGCCGCCGCGCCGCCTGACCCTCGACGACCGGATCGCGATCGGACGCCAGCAGGCACGCGACCTGCCGCTCTCCCACCTCGGCGATCCCCCGAGCCGGGAGGGGCGGCCCGACATCGTGGCGATGCTTCACAGCGAGGGGCACAACCGGATTGCGGAGCTGCTGCCGCTGCGCCATGCCCGCATGGCTGCCTGCCCACTGGCCACGCTGCGGGGCTCCGCCGCGCTGATGGCAGCGACGCTCGGCGCGCGGGCGAGCACGTCGCTCCTGGTGCAGCTCTGCGGCGACGCCCACCTCGCCAACTTCGGCGTCTACGCCTCACCCGAGCGCGACCTCGTCTTCGACGTCAACGACTTCGACGAGACCCACCCTGGCCCGTTCGAATGGGACGTCCTCCGGCTGGCGACATCGTTCGTCACCTGTCTCCACGCCCGCGACGAGCCCGACAAAGGGGCGGGATTGGCCCGCCGGGTCGCCACGAGCTACCGCGACTCGATCCGGGATCTCTCCGCAAAGCCGATGGTGGGGGCGCTCTACGAGCGGATGACCGCGGCCGACATCGTCGCGCTGGCCGGGGAATCCTCTTCCGCGGCCCCCGCCAAGGACGCGGCGGCGATGGTCGAGAAGGCCCGCCGCCGCACCCAGGAGCGGGCGATCGCCCGGCTCACCGAGGAGGTCGACGGCGGGCGGCGTTTCAAGTCGAAGCCCCCGGTGCTCGTGCGCTGCAGCGACGAGGAGCGCCGGGCCAAACTCGCGGCCGGGTACGCGGCCTTCACCGAGACGCTCCCCGACGAGAACCGGATCATCGCGCGCCGCTACGCGCCGATCGACTTCGCGACGCGTGTCGGCGGGATGGGGAGCATCGGCACGCGCTGTTTCGTTGCCCTCCTCGAGGGGCGCGACGCCGACGACTTGATCATCCTCCAAACGAAAGAGGCGACGGCGTCGGTCCTCGCCCGCCACGTGACGTCGCTCGGCGCATTTCCCCCGATCGACCACGAGGGGCAGCGGATCGTCCGTGGCCAGAAGCTCATGCAGGCGGTCTCCGATCTGTTTCTCGGCTGGGTCGACGGCGTCAACAATCCAAGCCGCCACTATTACGGCCGGCAGCTCCACGACATGAAGGGGGCGTTCGACGTCGAGGGGGCGAAGTTCGCCACGCTTGAGCTCTACGCCGATCTCTGCGCCCAGACGCTGGCCCGGGCGCACGCCCGCAGCGGCGACACGGTGGCGATCGCCGCGTATCTCGGCGAGGGAAAGGGATTCGCCGACGCAGTGGAGGTGTTTTCGGTGGCCGAGTCGCACCTCATCGCCGGCGACCACCGGCGTCTCACGGAGGCGATCGCCTCCGGGGAATTGCCCGCCGCCGACACCGAGGATGCCTGAAGAGCCCCGCGCCTAAGCCGCTTCGGGAGAAACGATCGAATCGCAAGCCTGGAGCGTTACCAGGAGGGATTGATCAGGCCCCGGATACCGGAGGAACGGCGGCGTCCTTGATCGCCTGTCGCAGCAGCCGATCGTGGCTGGTCTGCATGCACTGCGGGTGCGTGCCGCTACGCGAGTAGGTTGCCATTCCGCAGACCGGACAGCGTGGCCGCGGTACGGCGCCGGCGGGCTGGGGGGGGACAGGCTTCTTGTGCGACATGGGAGCGCTCCAGGGAAATGGTGCGGGACGGGGATCACGAAGCAACGACCACCCTAGCGCCCTGGCTGACCGCCGAAAAATCATCCATGCCTAACCCGGTTGCGCGGCAGCCGGGGGAATCAATCCGCAGGGATCACCACCGGAAAAGCCGGCGGCTCGAGGATGACCGTCGCCGCATCAAGCGGCGGGCCACCCTCAAATGCCAGCCAGGGGACGGCCGCGAAGACCGTCCCCTGACAGGCTATACCCTTGTCGATGGCTTAACGGCGGCCGCCGAACCCACCCGGACGCTCTTCGCGCGGCCGAGCCTCGTTGACGACGAGCCGGCGGCCGTCGACATCGCGGTCGTGCATCGCAGAAATCGCGGCCTGGGCGGCCTGATCGTCAGCCATCTCGACGAAGCCGAAGCCCTTGCTCCCGCCGGTCTCACGATCCATCACCACCTGCGCCGAGCGGACAGCGCCGTATTCGGCAAACAGGCTCTCCAGGGAGGCGTTGGTGACCTTGTAATTAAGGTTGCCAACGTACAGTTTCTTCGCCATGCAAAAAGGCTCCAAATGCTCGAGTATCGTCCCGGCAGCCCGAGAAAAGTTTCGGGCCGCGACCGTCATTGGCCAACATGGTGGCCCACCAAGCCGGGATGGCGAGAACTCAAGGCACCGGGCCTGCCGATTCAAAACCGGCGCGTGGCGTTTTT
>CALQRA010000138.1 GCA_943332855.1 Candidatus Kuenenia stuttgartensis | reverse complement strand
GGGGATGGGGTGGACCGCGCAGGAAGACCAGCCGCGCGAGGCTGGGGGGCATTTCAAACAGCCAGGGATTGACGGCGGAAAGCCGATAACCTCCGGCAAGCAGACATCCACAAACCGATTCGTTGCCCCACGGGAAGAGAGACGTTACCCTCCCAGAAGGTTTTTCTTCAGGAGGGGGATAAGCCGCTGAACCCATGCCCTCGGGTGGGTCGAAGAGAGATTCCAGGGGTTGAGGGGCTGGGCGCAAGCGAGACGACGGTCTTTGGGCGCTCGTGGTTCCCCGACCCGATCCATACCGAGTCATGCCCCCGTCCAGCCTTCTTGATCCCCGGTCTGCCGCCGATCCCCGTCTGATTCATCTCGAGCCGTTTCCCGCGAGGCCTTGCATGTTCTTCTCCTGCTGGCTGACCTCCGTTCGGAATCTCTTCACACCGCGCCGTCTCCGGACAATGCGTCGGCCCGTCCGGCGGTGGCGGCAGCCCGATGCCTACCAGCAACTCGAGCAACTTGAGGCTCGGCAGGTGATGGCGTTCGACTTCGTGTCGGCCTTCGCTCATGTCGGCGCGTTCATCGCCGAGGGGAGCACCGAGGACAAGGCACCCGCGCAGATCACGCTCAACTTCAGCCCGGGATCGAAGGTCGATCCGCAGTCGATCGCCACCGGCATTACGGTGGTCCGTGGGGGGAATGGCATCCTCGGTGACGGCGACGACATCATCGTCGTCCCCGGTAGCATCACCGTCGACGATCTCCCCAACCAAAACTCCGTCGTCATCCGCTTTGCGGACACGCTCCCCGACGACGCCTACCGGATCAAGATCACGGGGGCCGGGACAGCTGGGCTGAAGACCGTGTCGCAGGGGTCGGGCATCCCGTCGGAAAAGTTCCGTGACGGCGGTACCTTCGAGCTCAACTTCCGGCTCGACCTCGGCGCCCAGGTGATGTCGATCGTGCCGCAGCCAGTGGCCCGCCCGAAGCTCATCACCTTCGGCACCGACATGACGCAGTATCGCGACGGCGACCTCCTCCAGGTCACGATCCGCGGCGCGAAGACGACCTTCGAGTTTGACACCGACGGCAAGGTCGCAAACGGCAATCGCTCGGTGGGCCTCACCGGGAAGACGGCCACCGATCTCGCGACGGAGATCGGCACCGCGATCGGCTCGTCGGGGGTGTTTGGCAGTGAATTGGGAGCAGCCACGGCCAACGGCACCCGGATCAATCTCCGCGGCAGCCAGTTCACGCCAGTCGTGGCCTTCACCCGATCTGGGGCGGTGCCGGCCGCGTCGCCGGTCACCGTGGGGGATGGTGCCGCGCTCGTGCAGTTGGCCGACAAGGTCATTGTCTACTTCAACGCCAATGATCCGCTCACCCAGTCTTCGGCGCAGAATCCCCGCAATTACCGGCTCATCGACACTGACCCCGTCACCGGGCTCGATATCTCCGTCCAGGTGCCGGCGAACGTTTCCTACGATGCCGTCAGTGGCACCTCGGTGCTGACGTTTGAGTCGGGGAAGGTGGCGGCCGACAGGCTTTACCGTGTCCAGGTCGGCAACTCGACCGACGAGAACAACCTCCTTTCCAAGGCGGTCAACGTCGGTTCGCTGTTCACCGGCAACGGCTACTCTGTTCAATCGTTCCTCGGCGACGGCACCGAACTGGCCAACGACGTCGATCTCTATCGCGTGAGCGCGACGGCGGCTGGCACGATCACGGCCCTGATCACGCCCGACGCGGCCCTCGCGCCGCTTGTCCGCCTCTTCGACGCTACCGGCAACCAGGTGGCCGTGAGCACCGCGGCGGCCGCGGGAACGGCCCGGACGGTGTCCTTCGTCGCCCCCGGTCCGGGGATGTTCTACGTCGGCATCTCGAGCGTCGGCAACGCTTCCTACAACCCCACGACCGGCAGCGGCGCTGCCGGCGGAACGACGCGTGGCGGCTACAAGCTCGCCCTCGGGTCGACCGTCGCCCTCTCCACCTCCGACGACAACTCCAGTTTCGCGAGCGCCACCCCCCTTGGCGCGATCGGCTTGGCCGGGCAGTCGGTGTCGGGGACGATCGCTGTCCACCCGACGATTCTCACGCCGGCCGGCAACCTCAACTTCCCCAGCCAGCCGGGCACCGGTGACGAGCCCGGCCACCGCGATATCCCGGTGGGGATCGAATCGCACGGCATGCCCGATTCCTACGTCGATCCCGCCACCGGGATGACCGTCTTTCCCTACAACTTCCAAGACGGCTATGGCTCCGATCCGCAGGGCAACGCGCTCCACAACGCGATCACCGAGGAGCAGAAGCAGCGCGCCCGCGAGATCTTCACCCTCTTCAGCCTCAATGCCGGCATTCGCTTTATCGAGACAGCTCACCAAGGGCTGACGGTCGTCACCGGCGACGTCCGCGCCGTCTCCCCCAACATCCCGCCGAGTGCCGTCGGCGGCATCTGTGGCGGCGGGCTGGCTGTGATGAACTCGACGATCGATTGGGGGCAGAGTGAATACGGCGGCGGCTGGTTCTCGACGGCGATGCACGAGATCGGCCATGCGATCGGCTTGGGACACGCTTACGATATCCCGGCGGTGATGGGGGGTGGGGAGTCGGCGACCCCGAGTGCCATTGGCGAAAATATCCTTCCCTACGACTACGACTACGCCCATATCAACGTCCTCTACCCGCAGACCGGGTCGGACATCGATGTTTACAAGTTCGCCCTCGACACCGCCGGCACCTTCTCGGCGCAGACGATCGTGGCCCGCCAGGGGCAGGCGGCGAAGAGCACGCTCGACACCGTCCTCACGCTCTACAAGGAAGTGGCCGGGGTGCGCACCCTCGTGGCCCGCAACGACGACTACTACGGGCGTGATTCGTTCGTGGGCCTCGATCTCCAGGCGGGGACCTACTTCCTCGCCGTGGCCTCGACCGGAGACACCGCCTTCAATCCCGAGGTGAATGATTCCGGCTACGGCGGCCGCTCTGACGGCGCCTATGACCTGAAGATCGACTTCACGCCGATCTCTGACGCTGCCAACACGATTGTCGATGCCACCGGCACGCCAATCGACGGCGACCGCGACGGCCAGGTGGGGGGCGCGTTCAACTTCTGGTTCAACACGGCCACGTCGGCCGGCACGATCTGGATCGACAAGGCGGGGGTCAACACCACCGCGTCGATCGTCACCGGTTCCGCCACCGTGACCGTCGCCAGCACCGCCGATCTCGTTGTCGGTCGGGTGGTCGTTGGCACCGGGATCCCGATTGGGGCCACGGTCGCCGCGATCGTCAGTCCGACGCAGTTCACGCTCTCGAAGAACGCCACGGCCACCAGCGCCACCGCCGGGCTGACCTTCGGCACGCTCTCGAGCCCCTACCGGACGATCAGCGCAGCACTCGCCGCGGTCACCCCCTCGACGCGGATCATCCGGATCCTGGGGAACACTGGCAATGACGCCTCGATTCTCGACGACAAGTCCTACCTCATCGGCACGACGCCTGCGGGCACGGCGCTAGCCGACGGGGCGACGTTCAACGTCCCGAAGGGGGTGACGGTGATGATCGACGAGGGGGCGGCGCTCAAACTCCGCGCCGCCGTCATCAATGTCGGCAGTTCCTCGGGGCTCGTGTCCCGGGCCGGGGCCGCGCTCCAGGTGCTCGGCACGCCCGCCGCACGCGTGAGGTTCTCCTCGTACCACGACGACACGCTCGGTGGCGACAGCGACGGCGTCGGGCCGGTGGTGCAGGGAGGGCAGTGGGGCGGCATCGTCCTCCGGCAAGACTCCGATTCCCCGACCGGGAAGGTGTTTCTCAATTCGATCAGCATCGCCTCCCTCAAGTACGGCGGCGGCAATGTCTACGTCGATTCGGAGCTTCAGGCGTTCGCGCCGATCCATGTCGTGAGCACCCGGCCGACGCTGGCCTTCAACGAGATCATGGCGAGCGCCGGACCGGCGATCTCCGCCAATCCCAACGCCTTCCTCGATGCCGACGGCCGGTATGGACCGGAGGTGCGCGGCAACCGGCTCCTCGGCAACACGATCAACGGCCTCTTCGTCCGCATCCGCACGGAGCTCGGCAGCCCGATCGACAAGCTCGACGTGCCGGCCCGCTTCAAGAGCACCGATATCGTCTATGTGATCCAAGAGAATCTGATCCTCGCCGGCGGCGCCGGCGGCTATCTCCTGAACGAGGCGACCGGGAGCCCGGAGGCCCGGGCGACGGGGCGGCTGCAGATAGACAATGGGGTCGTTGTCAAGCTCCAGGGAGCGCGGATCGAATTGGAGCGTGGCAACGCGCAGCTCATTGCCGAGGGGACGACGGAGCAGCACGTGATCTTCACGAGCCTCGCCGATAACCGCTACGGCGCCGGGGGGACGTTCGACACCAACGGCATCGCCCCCGATGTCCGCTCCCCTGGAGACTGGGGCGGGATCGTCATCCAGGCCGGGTCGAAGGCGAGCATCGACCATGCCTACGTCGCGTATGGCGGTGGTCTGACGGCGATCGAGGGGGGCTTTGACCGCTTCGACGCTTTCGAGGTCCAGCAGGGCGAGCTCCGAATCGCCAACAGCCGGATCGAGTTCAACGCCTCGGGGCGGTCGACCACCGACCGCAATGCCCGCGGCAGCAACGACGATTCGACCGTCTTTATCCGCGCCGCCCAGGCGGTGATCGTCGGCAACGATTTCCGCGACAACTCGGGCGCCACCATCAGCGTCAACGCCAACGCGATGTCGGATCGGGCGAGGCCCGATTACGGCCGGAGCACCGGCGCGATCGATCGCTTCGCCGAGTACGACGACAACGTCGGGCCGCTCCTCCGCGACAACCGGATCTCGACGAAGATCAATTACACCACCGACCGGCAGAAGGGGGCCTTCGACATCACCCTCGAGTTCGCCGACGGCGTGACCCAGGCGATCAAGGATGCGATGGTGGCTGCGGCCTACCGCTGGGAAACGGTCATCACGGGTGACATCTCGCCGGTCAAAGACAGCAACGGCACCGTCATCGACGACATTCTGATCCATGTCCAGCCGGGCCTCCTCGGCTCCAGCGCCGGCGATGGCACCGGCGGCACCCTCGCCAATGCCGGCCCGACGGCCTACCGGGCAGCAGACGACAAGAATCCGTTCCTCCCCTACATGGCTGATGTCGGTATCGACATGGCCGATGCCACGAGCAGCCAACTCGTCACGATCCTCACGCACGAGATCGGCCACGCCCTCGGCTTCAACTCGGTCAGCAAATTGCTGAACCTCATTTCGGGCGTGCAGTACGTCGGTGCCAACGCCCTCCGTGAGTACCGCAGCACCTTCGACCCCGCAGCGACTGGCGTGCCGATCGAGACCGGCGGCGGTTCAGGGACCGCCGGCGCCCATTGGTCGGAAGCGACCTTCGGCTCCGAACTGCTCACCGGCTATCTGAATCCTGGCATCAACCCCCTCACCCGGCTGACGGTGGGGGCGTTCCAGGATATGGGCTACTCGGTCAACTATTCCGCAGCCGACGACTATCTGGCGAAGGCTGGCACCGCCGGCTATGCAGCGCCGATCAGCGGCGTGGTCGTTCGTGGCGGTCAGATCACCGTCGACAGCGTCTGGGACGACACCGACATCGTCCACGTCCTCGGCAGCGAGATCACGGTCGACAATTTCCACACCGCCACAAGCCTGCGGCTGGAGAGCAAGGCCGGAGCGAGCCTCGTGGTCAAGCTCGACGGCCCCAATGCCGGCTTTACCGCCACGGGAACGCATGGTGAGATCGACGATCGGATCGGCGGCTCGATTCAGGTCGTTGGTGCTGCGGGCTACCCGGTCGTGCTCACGAGCCTCTACGACGACACCGTCGGTGCGAGCCTTGATCCCCTTGGGCGGACTGTCCTCGACACCAACAACGATGGCCGGGCGTGGATCGACGCCACGGCGACGGCCCCCGTGGCCGGCAGTTGGCGGAGCCTGAAGTTCCTCCCCCTCTCTAACGACACCAACGTCGCCATCGTCCGCGAGGCGGAGAAGCCGTACACGAACCTGGTCGACATCAATCAGGTCACCGATGCAGCCCAGGTGCTCGGCGTCCTCGCGCCGACGTTCCCGACCGGCACGGCGTCGTCGGAATCGGTCCAGAGCAAGGCCAGCGACGACAATCGGCGCGACGGCTTTGTCGTTCGTGGCACGATCGCCACCGACGATTCGACCGACGTCGACATCTTCAGCTTCAGCGCCTACGCCGGGTCGGAGGTGTGGCTCGACATCGACAAGACCACCACCGCCCTCGACACGATGCTCGAACTGCTCGACGCCGCGGGCACCGTCCTGGCCCGCTCGGCCGACAGCCAAACCGACACCGGCTCGGTGACCGGCGAGATCGTCAGAAACGCCGTTACTGGCACCACGCTCACCTACCAGCTTGCTCACCAAAACATCCTCCCCGGCACGCTCTCGGGGACGATCTACAACGGCAACACCGCGATCCAGACGTTCACGCTCAGCCGGGCCGGGGCGTTCACGTTTACGGCGATCGGCGCACCGGCCACGAGGGTCCTCTCGGCGACGCTCAACCGCGACACCGGCGCGATCACGTTCGTTTGGAACGGATCCGTGACGGCCACGACGACGCGCATCGAGGTCGACTATTCCTACGGGGCTCTCTCCGTGGCGACCCTCGGCTACACCGCCACCGGCGAACATGGCGCCCTACCGCTGCAAAAGGATGCCTACCGCGGCAACGATTATTACACGGTCAACCCCCGCGACGCCGGCTTCCGGGCGATCCTCCCCGGCACCAACGGCAGCCTCAACACGTACTTTGTCCGGGTTCGCAGCCAGCCGAACGTCCTGCCGACGGCGACGAAGACGGCCTACGAGGCGGCGCTGACCGATCCCGACGTGAAGACGGGGGCCAGCAGCGGTGCCTACGAACTCCGCCTCCGCCTCCAGCAGCGCGACCAGGTGCCCGGCTCGACGGTTCAGTATGCCGACATCCGCTTCGCCACGACCGGCATCGACGTTCAGGGGCTCCCGCGCAATTCGCTCCTGGCTGGCACTGCCGGGGAAAGTGCCCTGAATACCAACAATCAATTCATCTATGCCCAAGACATCGGCAAGCTCCTCCAGAGCGACCAAAACACGATCAGCCTGGCGGGCACTGTCCAATCGTCGACCGACGTCCGCTGGTACACCTTCTCGGTCGACTACGCCGGCATCCAGGCGATCGGTGGCGTCAACGGCGGCAAGAAGACCTGGGCGACGGTTCTCGACATCGACTACGCCGACGGCTTCCGTGGCGACCTGACGATGTCGGTCTTCGACTCGGCCGGCAAGCTGATCTATATCGGTCGGGATTCCAACGTCGCCGCCGACCAGCCCGGGGCCGGCCAGGGGAACGACTTCAAGGATCTCTCCCGCGGCTCCGTCGGCAAACTCGATCCCTACATCGGCACCGTGCAACTCCCGGCCGGGGCCACAACCGCTGACCCGACGAAGTACTACGTCGCGCTCACCTCGAATGCCCAACTGCCGAGTTCCCTCGACGGCACGTTCAAGAGTGGCGCCACCAACGCGCTGGTGCGCCTCGAGCCGATCGACTCGGTTCAGCGGGTGATTGAGGATCACATCGGCTCGACGGGCTATTCATCTGGCGGGTTGCCGGTTATGCCGACGCAGGGGGCCCTCTTCACCTTCGGCGGAGCGCAGCGCACGCCGCAACTTTCGGCCAACATTCGGGCGTTCACGCTGGCCGACGTGCCGCTCTTCGTGACGACGGCAAGTTCGCTCTATACCGGCAACGCGTTGCTCGGCAACGCCGTGACCCCGATCGTGCAGGGGGGATACGGCGGCACGCCGGTCGGTGACATCGACATGCGGACCGACGGCCGGCTGTTCATGGCCTCTGGATCACGCGACGATGCGAATGTCGCCCACATCCGCGAGATTAACCCCGTCACCGGGGGGGATATCTCGTCGGTCGGTGACGCGATCCCCAATCCGGCTGTGCCGCCGGCGGCTGCCGACTATTGGAAGAGCTTCAGCGACACCGTCGACGCGATGGCCATCCAGCGGACGAACGACGGATACAACCTCAACGTCTTCACGTCGGTCCGCGACAGCGGCAAGTCGGTCCTCTACTGGGGGCGTGCGGACGGCAACGCCGCTCAGGCCGACAATACCCCCTATAGCATCAGGGGGGAGATCAAGGGGGCCGGTGTCAGCGGGCTGACGACGGGGCTCCAATTCCGCAACAACGCCTCGACGCTTTACGGCGTCAGTGATGCCGGTCAGTTCTATGCCGTGAGCAAGTCCGGAGGCACTGCCACCCTGATTGCTGATTTCTCCGCCGACGTGGGCGGATTCCAAGGGCTCACGGCAGCGCCGGAGAACCTCGAAAGCGGTCGTTATGCTGGCGATTTCTTCGCGATCACGACGGATGGCAGGCTCGTCTGCATTCAGCTCGATTCTGCCGGGACGACGGCGTCGCTGATGGAGAACGTCTTCGACAATAACGCCGACGGCGTGCCCGAGTCGAAGATCTCGAACGTGCTCGTTGCCGGCGCCACTGGCCTTGCGTTCTCGCCGCTCGATATCAATCTCTGGCACCCGACGGATAACAGGGGGGGTGATGCGGGGCATGGCGTCACTGCGGCCCCGGACAATTCGCGGGATAATGGCGTACCAGGCGGGACGAGCATGTACTTCGGGCTTGAGGAGTACGCGCCCGCTGCCCCCTATAGCGGGTACAACCCGAATGGGGGCGACGGCCAGTTCGGCGTCAGCGGAGCAGGGGCCTTCAACTGGCAGCAGGAGTTGACATCAAACTCCTCGATCGGCGGGAATTACAACCTCCCTGGGGGCGCCTACGGCAGTCTCGTCACGAATTCGTTCAGCCTCGCCGGCTACGGCGGCACCGATAAGCCGACGCTCTATTTCAATTACTTCCTCGCCACGCAAGACGCGCAGGGCAATTCCGACAGCAGCACGATGCGCGACAGCGCTCGGGTCTTCATCTCCACCGACCGCGGCCTGACGTGGGAGGTCGTGGCGACCAACAACGGACTCCGCGCCGACCTTGACAAGGTCAACGGCGAACTCCCCAACACCATCACGGCCTCCTCGGCCGCAGGAACATCGGCGAATCAGTCGGTGCAAGAGCTCTTTGACAATTCCGGCTCATGGCGGCAGGCCCGCGTCGACCTCGCCACTTGGGCGGGCAAGTCGAACATCCAACTGCGGTTCGACTTCAGTACTTCCGGGGTCATGGACGGAGCGGCCAAACGGACCACCCCCGACGAGACGAAGACCGTCACGTCGGCGGCCGGCACGACCGTGACGCTCAACAGTGTCTCTGGGCTGCGGGTGGGAATGATCGTGACCGGCCCGGGAATCGCCGGGGATCGGACGATCCAGGCGATCACCAGTGCCACGCAGGTGACGCTGTCGAGTGGTGTCACGCTCGTTGCCGGTGACACGCTCAAGTTCTATGACACGGCCAATCGCGACGTGAACAATATCCTCGGGCAGGCCAACCGCGACGGCAACCTCCTCAACCCCGACCGGGGGGCGAACAATCAGCACGAAGGCTTCTACGTCGACGACATCATCATCGGCTTCGCCGAGCGCGGCGAGATGGTCACCAGTGCCGCCGGCGCCACGAGTATGTTCGACGTCTCCACGCCCGTCGCGAAGACCTACCCGCAGCAGTCGCTCTCGGGTGACTATCAACTCGAAATCCGTCGCGGCACCGAATACGCCGCACAGCTCGATTCCACGAAGAGCGACATCGCGATCTTCGCGACGATCGACACCAACGACAGCCTCGTCCAGGCCCCCTCGGCCCCGGCCAAGGTGCTCGAGGTGAATGTCGTCGATGCCGTCGGCGGAGCGATCGCCAAGGCTGGCAATGGTCGCATTCAGTTCCCGAGCAAGGCGGTGCTGACGGCAGCAGGCTTTAAGGCTCCCGCTGGCAACACGTTTGCGATCCTCGACTCCAGTTCGAGCTCGGCGGTCACCAACAACCTTCTTGCCTGGACGGTGGACCTCGCGAACGAGCCGAAGGCGACGCTCGAGTTCCAGTATCTCACCCTCCCCAATCAGGCCTTCCAGGCCCTCCCGCCGACGTTCTCGACGCCGACGGGCAGTGGCTCGAAGGTCTTGCCGTCGGGTGACGGCGTGGCGATCAGCGTCGACAACGGTGCGACGTGGAAGACGATCGCAGACCTTGGCAACACCCTCGGGAAGTGGAGCAAGGTTCGCCTCGACCTCGCCGCCAGCGGCGTGACCTTCTCGGCGACGACCGTGATCGGCTTCTTCCAGGCCGGGAAGACGCAGCTCAACATCTCGCCCGGCGTCGATCTGACATTGGCCGGCGGCATCGCCCTCGACGACTTCCGGATCACGGTCGATCCCCTGACGGAGAACACCGGCACGATTGGCGACTCCAACCACCCCCGCACGCAGGGGCAGTTTGTCATCGCCAACAACCTCATCTCCGATGTTGCTACCTACGGCATCAGCATCACCGCCGGAGCGCGGGATGCGGGGAGTGGCCTGCCCAATCCCGGGCCGGTGCGGAATCTCGCGGTCATCAACAATCCGGGTCTCGTCGCCGGGGCCGTGGCGGTCAACAACGTCATCGCCAATCCGGGGAAGGTCGGGATCCTGTTCGCCGGTGATGCCGGCAGGACCGGTGCGCCGGCCGGGGCCGTGCCCTTCGGTCGCCTCGTCAACAACACGATCTGGGGCGGGCTTGCGAACGGGACGGGGATCGAGGTCCGCGACAACGCCGCGCCGACGATTCTCAACAACCTCTTCGCCAACCTCTCTCGGGGCGTGACTGTCGACGGCTCGTCCGGCGGGAGCCGCACCGTCATCGGGGCCTCGGCCTACTGGGAAGTGGCGACGGCTGTCACCGGAGCGAACGAGAGCTCCGCGATCGCCCTCACCGGCAATCCGTTCGTCAATGCGGCGGGCGGCAACTTCTACCTCGTCGCCGGCTCGGAGGCGATCGACAGCTCGGTCAACACGCTCCAGGATCGGTCCGAGTATGTCGCCGTGAAGAGCCCACTGGGGATCGCGCAGTCGCCGATCATCGCCCCCGATCACGATCTCTACGGCCAGCTCCGTGGCGACGAGCCTGCGGTGGCCAGCGCTCCTGGCCTCGGCAGCAACGTCTTCAAGGATCGCGGTGCCATCGACCGCGTCGACTTCGTCCAGCCGACGCTGATCGTCGTCAGTCCGATCGACGGCAATCCCATCACCCCCATCGATCGGGACGGCTCTCCCAACGCGATCCGCCTCGAGCGGGCCGACGGGGTGGGGATCACCCGGTTTGTCCTCCAGATCGACGATCAGGGTGTGGGGATCGACAAGTCGACGGTGACCTCTGCGGCGTTCCTCGTCACCCGTGACGGGGTGACACTGACCGCTGGAATCGACTATCTCTTCCGCTATCTGCAAAACTCCAACCAGGTGATCTTCGAGTCGATCTCGGCCTTCCAACTGGGAGCCTACGAGATCACTGCGACCACCCGGGCGGCGACGGCGACCGTCGCCGGCCTCCTCATCGACCGGGCCAACAACACGCTCCTCCCCAACAAGGCCGACGGCTCGACGACCTTCCAGATCGCTCTGGCCGACATCCCCACCGCCCCGCGGAACGTCGTCGGCACCCGCGGCGATTCGTTGGTCACGCTCTCGTGGGATCCGCCGAAAACGATCGGCGGCACGCCGATCCTCGACTACAACATCCAGGTTTCGACCGACGGTGGTCTCAACTGGACGCTGGTCAACGACGGGGTCTCCCCGGCCACGACCGCCACCGTCACCGGCTTGGTCAACGGCACGATCTACGTCTTCCGCGTCCAGGGGCGCAACGCCGTCAACGAGTCGACGGGCCTCGACGACGGCATCTGGTCGGCGCCGTCGGCGCCGGTCAAGCCGCTCGCCCCGGCCAGCGCCCCGGCGAACTTGATCGCCAACGGCGGCAACGCCAGTGCCACCCTCGCGTGGACCGCGCCGACGTTCACCGGGGGCGCTCCGCTCACCGACTACCTCATTGAAATCAGCACTGACGGTGGGATGACGTGGCGGACCTTCGCCCATCCGGCCTCGACGGCCACGGGCATCACCGTCACCGGACTGGCCAATGGTGTCAGCCATGTCTTCCGCGTCAGCGGGATCACGGAGTACGGCGCCGGTAATCCCAGCACCGTGTCGATCGTCGTGGTGCCGATGACCTTCCCCGATGCCCCCACGGCGCTCAACGCCCGCGT
>CALQRA010000137.1 GCA_943332855.1 Candidatus Kuenenia stuttgartensis | reverse complement strand
GGCATATTGCTCGAGGAGCCCCTGCCGTTCGATCGCCACCCCAGCCTGGGCACCGAGCGCCGAGAGGAGCCGCTCGTCCCGATCACTGAAGGGCCCGCCCAGCTTGTTGAGCACCTGGATAACGCCGACGATCTTTCCGTCGTGGCCGACCAGCGGGAGCGTGAGGAGGCTCTTGGTGACGAAGCCGCTCTTCCGATCGAAGTCGGGATTGAAGCGGGAATCGTTGTAGGGATCGGGAATGTTGATCCCCTTCCCCGTCGTCGCCACCTCACCGGCGATCCCCCGGTCCATCCCGAAGCGGATCTCCTCGATCGTCGCCCCCTCCATGCCGGTGGCGATGCGGCTGAAGAGCTCATGCTTGGCATGGTCGCAGAGGAACACCGTCGCCCGCTCGCAGTCGAGGACGTCGGTCGCCGCGGTGGCGATCTGAACCAGGAGTGGATCGAGATCGACGGTCACCCCGAGGGCGCGGGTGACGTCAAGGATTTTCTCAAGATCGGCGACGTGCCGGTCGAGGTCGGCGACGCGCCGGTCTTGATCGTTGCCGACTGTCATGTCACTTCCACCGCCAAGCGGTGATCCCAGAGATGTCGCGGACCCAAAGTTCGATTGAGCCGTCGGCGGCGGCCGTTGTTGCAAGATGCGCCCAGCTCTCGCGGCTGGCGACCTTCGCCTCCCCGAGAAGCTCAAACTTCTCCGGCGTCGCCCGCACCAGCCGCAGGTCGCCGGTCTCGTCGAGCGCCAGGATTCGATCCCCCTGGGCGACGAGGCTCCAATACCGGCCGAACGGCTCGGTGATCCAATCCTCCTTGCCGGTCGCCAGGTCGAGGCTCGCAAACCGCTGGTTGCGGAGATGAACATAGGCGTGGCCATCACGCACGACCGGGCTCGACATGTAGCCCTGCACCTTGTTGCGCCACACCGGCTCGGCCGGCTGCGCGCCCGGGAGCGGGACGTCGAACAGGAACGATCCGCCACCGTAGCTCGTCGTGAACACCTTCCCGTCGCTGACCGTCGGCGTGACGATGTTCATCCCTCGGAAGGCCTCAACGGCACGCTTCCAGAGAACGTTCCCGGTGTCGGGATCGACCGCGGCGAGGTCGGTCCGCCCCTGGACGAGCAGCTGCCGCGTGCCGCCGATCGTGGCGAGCAACGGCGAAGAGAAGGCGCTGCCGTTCATGCCGCCGCCATCATCGAGAACGCGCCACAGGAGCTTTCCCGTCGCCTTGTCGAGCTTGCAGAAGCCGCCGCCGGCCTGGACGAAGACGGCGTCGTCGAGAACCAACGGACTCGAGACGAAGCCGAAGGCAGGGAGCTCGCTCTTGAGATCCTTGACGAAGTCGACTCGCCACACCTCAGCGCCAGTCTCGGCATCGAGGCAGACAAGGAGATCGCGCATCCCGGCGACATAGATCCGCCCGCCGTCGATGGCCGGCGTGGCCCGGATCCAGGAGCCATTGCTGGCGGCGAAGAACGGCACCGTCATTGCCCCCTCCCAGCCGGCCTGCCACAGCTCCTTCCCCGTCGCCCGGTCGAGCGCTCGAACATGCTCCGTCTTGGCGTCGCGGGTCTCGGTGACATAGACGACCTTTTCTGTCACGAGGGGCCCGGAATAGCCCGGCCCGAGATCGGCATGCCAAAGCTTCTCCAGCCGCGACGGCTCGAGCGTGTCGGGCCAGGTAGGGCCGGCGACGGTGCCGTCACGGGCCGCGCCGCGCCACTGCAGCCAGGTCGAGCCCGCGGCGGCTCCCGGCTCCTGTGCCGACGCCATGTGCGGCGCCTTCAGCAACGCCGCTGTCAACACGAGCCCCAGGATCAACTGCACGACCGACCGATCTGCCTGCGACATCGCCAGCTCCCCCTTTGGTTGCACCACCCGGATCTCCATTCGACCCGCTGCACCGAGAAAAATCCATCCGGTCGGATTCCGCCCTCACCCGGAGAGCCAGGCGTCGCGGTGGGTGGCGACAAACGCATCATCGCACAGCTCGGGCCAGGCCCGCCGCACCCGGTCGATCTCCCCGCTCTGACCGGGACTCAAGCCCTCCCGCTCGTCGAGGCACCAGATCCCGTCGAGCAGCCCCTGCCGCCGCAGGACCTCATGGAGGCCGGCGATGCAGCCGCGGAAACCGTGGGGGGCGTCGAAATAGGCGCTGTTGCAATCGGTGACGGCGACGGCCGCCGAGGCGAGGGACGCGTCGACATGCCCCGAGCGGCAGCGTTCCAGCAGCGCGACGGCGGCGCGCGTATCGACCGCCCAATGCCCGAGGAGCCCGCCGACGAACCTCAGCGACTTCCCGTCGACGTCGAACGACGTCGCAAGATCGGTGACGATGGAATCATCGTTGCCGGTGTAGAGGCTCACGTCATCGCGCCCCGACAGCGCCACGGCGCGGACCACGTCGAGCGTCTGATAGCGGTTGAAGGGGGCGACCTTGATCGCCACCACCGCCGGGATCTCGAGAAACCCGCGCCAGAAAGAATGCGACAGCACCCTCCCACCGACCGCCGGCTGGAGATAGAAGCCAATCAGTGGAATCACCTCCGCCACCGCCCGGCAATGATCGAGGAGTGCGGCTTCGTTTCCTGCAACCCCGGCCAGGCTCAACAGCCCGGCGTGGTAGCCGAGCTCTGCGAGGAGCGCAGCCTCGGCCGCCGCCTGCCCGGTCGACCCACAGACCCCGCCGATCGCCACCACCGGCCGGCCGGCCCGGGCGATCTCCTCGGCTGCGAGTTCGAGGACCGGCCTCAACAGGCCGATGTTCGAATCGCGGATCGCAAACTGGGTGGTGTGGACACCAACGGCCAAGCCGCCGGCACCGGCGGCGAGGTAATAGCGCGTCAGGGCCCGCTGCCGACGCTCGTCGAGCGTGCGCGCTGAAGAGAGCGCCAGCGGATGCGCCGGGATCACATGCCCGCGCGCGAGCCAGCGTTGCACAGCCCCAATCCCGTCGAGCGCTTCAGAAGGCTCCATCGCGCACCTCGAAATGAGTCGGTCGGCCGAGCGACGGACCCCCGCGGCTAATCCAATCGCAGACCATGGCCACCGCCTCGTCGGTCGTCGTCTCCGGGGGGCCAAAGTGCCGCTCGCAGGCCCGCGCGTCCCACAGCCAGGCCTCCGTCCCCTCCGTACCGGAATACACCGGCGCCCGCCCGAGCCGCTCGCCGCAAAGGGCGGCGAGCGCCCGGATCGGCACCCGCTCGAGGCCGGTAACATTCAGGGCCAGCGGCGGGCTTCCGGCCAAGGCGAGGGATTGAATGGCCCGCGCGCTGGCATCGCGCTGCCAGACAAAAGAAACGAATCCCATCCCCACATCGACTGGCTTCCCCGCGGCCACGGCCCGGGCGACGTCGTGGATCACGCCATACCGCGGCTCGACGGCGTAGCAGAGGCGGAAGTGGAGCAGCGGCATCCCCGACCGCGACGCCTCATAGGCCACGACGCGCTCCCGGGCCACGCAGGCATTGGCGTATTCCCCGAGCGGCGTCAGCGGCGTCGACTCGTCGGCTCCCGGCCCCGCCACCGGCAGGAGCGGATAGACGCAACCGGTGGAAAAGAGAACGAACTTCGACCGGCGGTAACGCCTTGCCGCGATCGCCGGCGCGAGCGTGTTGACAGCCCAAGTCCGTTCAGGCGCGTCGGTCGTGCCAAACTTCTGCCCCGTCATGTGGATCACGAGGGGGGCGTCCGGAAGCCGTCGGACGGCCGCCTCGTCCATCAGATCACAGGCCACGGTGGCGACGCCATGCCGCTCGAGCGCTCCCCTGGCCTGCGAATCGGAGAACCGGGACACGGCCGTCACGCGTCGGCCCCGGCCACCGGCGGCATCGAGCCCCCGCCGCACCATCCGCGCGAGTGTCGGCCCCATCTTCCCGCCGGCCCCGAGGATGACGACATCACCGTCGAGTCGCTGAAAAGTCTCGACAACACCGAGCGTGGGGCGGGAGAGATGCTCCTCAAGAGCCTCGACGTCGGCAAAGGATTCGAGCATGGGGAGAGGCCGCGAGGAACGAGAGGGTACGAGGCGTTCGCCAAAGGCCCGGGGACAGGGCAACACGTTTGCCCGTTTCGCTCCCGGCGGTCATTCCGCCGGAGTGCATTCATCCTCTTGTGGTTCGGCCAGCTTCCGCCGAATGTCATCGAGGGACATCGCATCGACCCAATCGTGCCGCTCGATGCAGTAGTCACCCTGGCCGGTCTCGAACTGCTGAAGAAAGCGGATCATATCCGCTCGCCCCAGTCGCTGCCGCAAGGCTTCCAGCCCCTCTGTCCGGATCTGCTCAAGCGTTCGGGTCATGATTCTGCTCCTCGATCCAATGGATGGGATTCTCTACGCGCAAGCGTCGGTTGCTCAGGAGCGCACTGGACAATCGCTAGCCCACGAGCTCCCGCAGAACCGTTCCCGACACGTCGGTGAGGCGGAAGTCGCGGCCGGCGTAGCGGTATGTCAGCTGCTCGTGGTCGAAGCCGAGGAGATGGAGCATCGTGGCGTGGAGATCGTGGACGCTGACCGGCTTGTCGACGGCCCGAAAGCCGAAGTCGTCGGTCGCGCCGTAGGCCTGCCCCCCCTTGATGCCGCCGCCGGCGAGCCACACCGAGAAGCCGTAGTGGTTGTGATCGCGCCCCGCCTTCGCCTTGCCGTCGCCGCCGAGCTCCACCGTCGGCGTCCGGCCGAACTCACCGCCGAACAGAACGAGCGTCTCGTCGAGCATCCCGCGCTCGGCGAGATCCGTCAGGAGCGCCGCCACCGGCTGATCGATCTGCCCGGCGAGGGTGCGGTGGTTCGACTCGATCTGTTCGTGGTTGTCCCACGGCTGGCCGGCCCCGTGCCAGAGCTGCACGTAGCGCACGCCGCGCTCGAGGAGCCGGCGGGCGATGAGCGTTTGCCGGCCGTGGACGGTGTCGCCGTAGAACGCCCGCATCGGCGCCGACTCGCGCGTCAGATCGAAGGCCTCGGCGGCCTCCACCTGCATCCGGAAGGCCATCTCAAAGGAGTGGATGCGGGCATCGAGCCGAGCATCGCCGCGGGCCTCGCGGTGGGCGGCATTGAGCTTCTGGAGCCAGTCGAGCTGATGCCGCTGCACGGCAGCGCTCGCATGTGGGCTGCGAATGTTCTCGATGAGCTTCTCGATTTCGGTGTGCTGCGAGTCGATCGACGTCCCCTGGAGCGTGCCGGGGAGAAAGCCCGACTGCCAGTTGTCGGGCCCCTTCACCGGATGGCCGCCGGGACACATCGCCACGAACCCGGGAAGATTTTGATTTTCCGTCCCCAAGCCGTAGAGGATCCAGCTCCCGACGCTCGGCCGCGGCTGGACGGAGTCGCCGCAATTCATGAGCATCAGGCTCGGCTCATGGTTGGGCACCTGAGCATGCATCGAGCGGATCACCGCCAGCCGATCGGCGTGGCCGGCGAGCTTCGGGAAGATGTCGCTGATCTCGAGGCCGCTCTCGCCATGGCGGGAAAAGCCGAAGGGGGACGGCAGCGGCGATCCGGTCTTCCGTTCGGTCGTAAAGCTGATCGGGGCGGGCTGGTCGGCATATTTCGCCAGCGCCGGCTTGGGATCGAAGGTGTCGACCTGCGACGGGCCGCCGTTCAAAAAAATATGGATGACGCGCTTGGCCCGCGGGGCGAAGTGGGGGGCCTTCACTGCCAGCGGCTCAAGGAGCGGATCGCCGCCGGCTTGAACCGGCCCTGAAGTCTCCCCGAGGACACCGGCGAGTCCGAGCAGACCGAGCCCGAGGCCACTGCGGGCAAGGAGATCGCGGCGGGAGAGCGGGAACGGCGGGGCGGGCGTCATCGCGGCGGCTTTCCGGAGGTCAGTCAGTCGACAAACACCAACTCATTCGAGAGCAAGAGCGCCTGCACGAGTTGCTCGCGGGGGGAGAGCGGCGGCGGCGGTACTGGTGGTGCGGGCTTCCCCTCTTCCGGCAGCGGCGGCGGCGCCGGCGGCTCGAGGATCGGGGCCGAGGCGAGGAAGGCGATCGCCCCCTCGCGCTCGTCGCTCGTCGGCGGTCGCTGATAGATCGCCTGCCAGATCCGCTCGACCGCGAGCCCGGGCTCCTCCGTGCTCTCCTCCGGCCAGAGCCTGCGCACGAGCGACCGGGCGCGCTGGGCAACAAAGGGATGATTGAGCGCGAAGAGCGACTGCTGCGGTACGGTCGTCTCTAGCCGCTTCGGCATGTGGAGATCGGGATTGGCGAAGTCGAAGACGCTCATCACTCCTGGCACAAACTGCCGATCGACGACGCAGTACACACTGCGACGATGAGGCCCGGGCCCGGCCGCGAGGACGTCGCTCCCGCGCCCGCCGCGGGCCGCCGAATCGAGATCGCCACTGACGACCAAGAGCGTGTCGCGAAACGGCTCCCACTCCAGCCGCCGGACGGGCATCCGCCACAGAAGCCGGTTCTCGGGATCGATCTCCTCGGCGCCCGCCGCCCCGGCAACGCGCCCCGACTGTTGCCGGTAGGTGCGGCTCGTGACGATCCGGCGGTGGAGCCGCTTCGTGCTCCACCCATCGGCGATCAAGCCGGCGGCGAGGGCGTCGAGCAATTCCGGATGCGACGGCGGCTCGGCGCGCAAACCGAAATCGCTCGGCGTCTCGACGAGCCCGCGGCCGAAATGCTGCCGCCACACCCGATTCACCCACACCCGCGCGGCGAGGGGATTGGACGGGGCGACGATCTGTCGGGCCAGTTCCAGCCGACCGCTGCCGTCGGCAAAGGTCCCTTGGTCGCCGCCGGTCGCGGCAGCCGGCAGGCGACGCGGCACGACATGCCCCTTGTTGGCCGGATTGCCACGCTTAAAGATCTGCGCGTCCTGCGGCGTGCCCCGATCGAAGAGGGCCAGCGCCTGCGGGGCCGACCCTGGCTGCGGGATCAGCCAGCGGTCGAGCTCATTCTGGAGATTCCAGATCTGGTTGATCGAATCGGAATCCATCAGCGTCTCGATGTTAGCGATCGGCTCATCGGGGATCGTGCAGGGGGACGTGGGGCCGTAGAGCGCCTGCCGGAGTTGCTCGTCGGCGGCATCGGGGAGCGCCTGAGGGAGGGGGGCGCTGGCGGCGACCGCCCGGCTGCAGAGTGTTTTCCAGGCGGCATCGATCTCGGCAAACACTTTTCCATACCGATCGGCCACCTCGCGGAAGCTCCCCGGCGGCGTCTCGAACGCGGCGAGGATCCGCGGGTGGATCGCGGCCCCGGCGGCCTTCAGCTCGGCGAGCTTCGCCGTCGCGGCTTCGGGGAAGCCCTCGGCGCGGAGCGGGAGGAGGGCGACGAGCAGGCTGAAGACTGGATCCCCCGCCGCTCGATCGGGACTCAAAAACGCCTGCCAGCGGCGGACGATCGCGGCGATGAGATCGTCCTTGGCGATGATCTGGTCGAAGCCGAGCTCGGGGTATTTCCCCAGCTCGGTCTGGGCAAAGAGATAGTCGGCGACCCGGGCCCGGAAGCGCTCGGAGCTCTCGGCCCGCAGCCGCAGCGAGCCCTCGTCGAGAGCGCGCCTTCGCTTGGCCAGCTCGGCGGTGAACTCGGGCGTCGGAGGCACGGCCCCGGCCGCGGCCCGCACCGGCACGAGCTTTTCATACGAGCTTGTGAACACGCCGTAGAGCCCGTAGTAATCGGCCGTGGCGACCGGATCGTATTTGTGGTCGTGGCAGCGGGCGCAGCCGACGGTGAGGCCGAGGAGCCCGCGCGTGAGGACGTCGATCCGGTCGTCGACGATGTCGGGGGTGACGCCGAGGAAGCGCCGGCCGGTGGTGAGGAAGCCGAGGGCGGCGAGGTCGGGATCCCCCTCCCCACAGAGCCGATCGGCGGCGAGTTGGAGCGTGACAAAGCGATCGTAGGGGAGGTCGTTGTTGAACGCCCCGATCACCCAGTCGCGGTAGACCGGGGCATGGACGAAAAACCGTTCCTCGCGGCCGTAGACATAGCCCTTGGTATCGGAATAGCGGGCGACATCGAGCCAGTGCCGCCCCTGCTGCTCGCCGTAGCGCGGCGAGGCGAGGAGCCGGTCGACGAGTTGTTCGTAGGCGTCAGGGGAGGGATCGGCAACGAACGCCGTTACCGCTTCCGGCTCCGGTGGTAATCCGGTCAGGTCGTAACTGACGCGGCGGATGAGCATGCGCCGATCGGCTTCGGGCGCGCGGGCGAGCCCCGCTCCGGCAAGCCGCGTGTCGACGAGCCGATCGATGAAGGCCGGATCGAGCGCGCCTGGAGGCGCTTGGGGGAGCGGCTGGAAAGCCCAGTGGGTTTTTTGTTTTTCGATTCCCGCCGCCCCGGCCGGCGGCGCCTCGGGCCAGGCGGCTCCGGCCATGATCCAGGCCTCGACGGCACTGATCTGTGATTCGGTGAGCCGCTCCCCCGCTTCCGGCGGCGGCATCCGCACCTCCTCATCGGCATGGCGGAGGCGGCGAAAAAGCTCTGACTGGTCGGGGCGGCCGAGCACGAGGGCCGGGCCGGAATCGCCGCCGGAGAGCAGTGCAGCCAGCGAGTCGAGCCGCAGGCCCGCCCACTGTTTGTCGGGGCCATGACACCCCTGGCACTGCTCCACGAGCATCGGCCGGACATGCCGCTCGAAGTGCTCGAGGTGGTGCGGGGCCGGAGGGACGGGGGCATCTTCGGCCCGGCTCGGGCGCGCGCCGACGATCATCCCCATCAGGGCGGCAACGATCGCAACGTGAAAAATCCCCTGGAAGCCCATAAAGACAGTCTACCCAGGGTCGGCCCGGCTCACCCAACTGGCTCGGCCAGGAGGGGGGTCCAGCGGTTGAACGTCGCGGCCTGGCCGTGAATCCGCCCCTCCCCGTCGAGGACGTTCCAGACGATCGCTTGTTCGATCCGGAAACGCTTGCCGCTGCGGGAGATGCGCACCCCGGCGTAATCGTCGACATAGCCCTGTCGCGCCGTCCGCTCGAGGAGCCGGGCGCGCTCGTCGCGATGAACCGGCTCGGCGGTGAGCCGCGATGGTGTGCCGACGAGCATCGCCCAGGGCAGCTCCCAGAGCTCGAGGGCCGCTTCGTTGCCGTAGTTGAGGAGCGGGTCGACCTCGGTGCCGTGCGAGACGACGACGACCGAAGCGTCGTAGAGCCTGCGGGCCTCCGCTTCAGTCGAGCCCCCGCGCGGCATCAGCTCGCGCCCCACGACGCGGGCAAACGAATCGAGGAGGAGGCGGGCATGCGCCACCGCCGCCGGGCTCCGCCAAGCCGGCTCGCTCCCCCAGCCCTGCACCTCCCCCACGCCGACGACCGCCTTGATCTCGTCAAACGACAGCCGCCCGGCATCGCCCACAGGCAAGCCATCACCGAGCCAGGCCTGGGCGAACGCGCGGACGGCGAAACCGGTGAGAGCCAGCGTCGAGGTCGGATCGACCGCCACTTTGAATCCGATCTCCTCGAGCTCGGCCAGCGGCAGCAGCGGCGTGACTCCGCCGGGGAGCATGTTGGCCAGTTGCGGGAGCGGCACCTCGCGGGCGATGCGGATCAGCTCCCCCACTGTCTGTGGCGCCTCGACGAAGCCCAGATCGACCCCTGTCTCGGCATACCGATTCGCCCGATCGATCGCGCTGTCGAGCCCCTCGCTGGCGCGGGCGTCGGTCCGCGCGAGGATCACGAAGTCGGAACAGCAGCGGGCATCGAGCGCGGCGTGGAGCCGGTCGAGCATCGTGGCGACCGGTACGACCTGCTTGCCGGCGAAGTGCCCGCAGCGTTTCGGCTCGAGCTGATCCTCGAGGAGGATCCCCGCGGCCCCGGCCGCCTCGAACTGCCGCACCGTCCAGGCGACACTCGAGCCATTGCCGTGGCCAGTGTCACCATCGGCGATCAGCGGGATCGACACCCGCGCCGTGATCCGGCGCACGCATTCCGCCATCTCCGCCGCCGACAGCAACCCGAGGTCGGGAAGGCCGTGAGCGCTCGCCGCGGCGCCGAAGCCCCCGAGAAAGAGCAGCTCGGCACCGGCCTGCTCGACGACGCGGGCCGTGAAGGCATCATGCGGCACCAGCGCCCGGACGAGGCCAGGGCGGGCCAGGAGCGCGCGGAGTCGGGCGGCAGGAGTCGCAGGCATGGGGATGGTGAGGGCTCGAGTGGTCTGGCGTCAGATGCGCTCACTCTCCGGCGGAGATCCGGCAGGCGTTTTCGACGAGCTTCAGCATCGTTGCGTCGTGGAAGATCGAAAACGTCTCGTGCCCCGGGCGGATGTAGATCACTTTGCCGCGGCCGAGGTTCCAGACCATGACACTGCGAAACCACGAGCCATCCTCAAATCGCTCCTCGACGACGACCTCATCCGGCTTTGGCACGTGGAACGGCTCGTCATACATCTCGGTTCGCGGGAGCGAAAACGACCCGGGGAGTCCCGCGGCGAGCGGGTGGCGCCGATTGAGCACCTCGAGCACGCCCGGCTTGCCGTCGGTGCGGTAGGCGGGGAAGCAGCAGTTGGGGAGGTGGAGCGTGACCTCGACGCGGCCATCGGGAAAGCGCCGCTCGTCGCTGGCCGGTGTCAGCCGGCCGTCGCGGGGGGGAACCTTGTAATGCTGGGCCGGCACCTCGCGGATGGAGAGCTTTTCGGGCGGCACGTCGGCGAAGGCGCGGTGGACGTCGGCCCGGGCCCGTTCGTTCATCGCCTCGATGAACGGGGTGGCCCAGTGAGCCGAGTGGAGGGCAACGAGGACGAGCCCGCGATCGCGGATCCGCTCCACGATTTTCCGCCCCGCCTCCGGCTTCACCTCGGCCTGACGAACATGCCCCCACCAGACGAGGACATCGGCGTTGTCGAGGAGCGGGTCTCCGATCCCCTGCTCGGCGTCGTCGAGCTTCACCGAACGGACCGCGAGCCCCGGCTGCTTCTCCAAGTGGGCGGCGATTGCGTTGCCGAGAAAGTTGTCGTAGGCCTCTTTCTGGGACGGCTGCTGCTCGTCCCAGACGAGGACGCGGCGCGGCCCGGCCGCCGCCGCCGGCGCGAGATCGAGCGACGCAAGCCAGGCGAGGACGCCGCTCTGCCAGGCGTCCCAGTTTGGCCCCTTGTAGCCATCGAGGCCGTGGCCGCCGGAGGGGAGCTCGAGGAGCCGGCTGATCACCCCTTCGCGCTTGCAGGCCTCGTGGAACAGTCGGCTATTGGCGATCGGCACCGGACTGTCGTCGACGGCGTGGGCAAGGTACGTCGGCGGCGTCTGCTTTGTGACCTGCTTTTCATTGGAAAACAGGTCGAGGATCTCGGGCGTCGGATTTTCCCCGAGGAGATTCGTTCTGGAGCCAGAGTGACCGACGCCCCCCATCGTTACGACCGGATAGACGAGGATCGCGAAGTCGGGGCGCGACGACTGCTTCGAGATCGCGTCGGTGGCCTGGGCATCGCCCGTGTCGAAATGGGTGGCGGCAGTCGAGGCGAGGTGGCCGCCGGCCGAGAAGCCGATGATCCCCACCTTCCTCGGATCGATCCGCCACGCCGCGGCATTCGCCCGGACGGTGCGGATCGCCCGCGACGCGTCGGCGAGGGGCACAAACGACCGTCCCGCGGGGAGCCGGTATTCGAGGACTATTCCCGCGATCCCATGGGCATTGAGCCAAGCGGCGATGCCGTGCCCTTCGGGGCCGGTGACGAGCCCGCCGTAGCCGCCACCGGGGCAGATCACGACCGCGGGGGTCGACGTTCCCGCGGGCGTTCCTTCGGGAAGATGGACCGTGATGAAGGCATCGGCGGCTTCAGTCTCGGCGCTCCCCGGCGCCCCGACCGGCGCTGCGCCGTTCCAGAGCGGAAGGCGCTCGGGCTCCGCCGCGGCAAGCGGTGCGATTGGAATCGCGAGGCAGGCAAGCCAAACCAGCCGAACGAGTGGGGCCAGGTTAAAAAGTACGACAAGGCAGCGGGGCATCGACGGCACTCCTGGGGATGTGAGCCGGCGGAAATCGTAGCATCGCCGGTTGCAGTTCTTCCTCCACGAGACAAAAGCCTGGGGAAAAGACGCACGCCTCCCGCCCAGCGGCTCGGTCGCCACAGGCCTCCACCCTCACAGAACCGCCCAAAGGGGGTCATCGTTCCCCGGTTGCTAGCACGGCCCGATCTCCCACCCGCTTGTCCTATCGCTTGAAGCCGTCCCTTTTTTCCGACGCTGGCGCGCATTCTTTCAAAAAAGTTTGACACGGCTGCAACGATCTGGAGACTCGGGATCTGGGGCTCTCAACGCTCGATCGGGTGGTGCCTGGAAGGGCACGGCCGTTGTTCAAGGTTGTCATGGAGGGGCAGGCATGCGGCGCGATCTGATCGGTTTGGGGGG